>JAISLK010000059.1 GCA_031290935.1 Prevotellaceae bacterium
ATTTCCCTGTACATGCCCTGCCGGCGCATGGCTTCGTCAAAATCGACTAATGCGCCGTCAAATTCGGGGCCATCCACGCAGGTGAATTTTGTTTGCCCGCCGATGTTTACGCGGCATGCGCCGCACATGCCCGTGCCGTCCACCATGAGCGTATTCAGGCTCACTACTACGGGAATGCCGCAGGCTTTGGCCTGCAGCGCCACAAACTTCATCATAATCATGGGGCCGATGGCAATAATCATATCGTAGGATTTTTTCTCTTCTTCTACCAATTGTTTGATAACGTCCGTTACCAAGCCTTTCCGTCCGGCGCTGCCGTCGTCGGTAGCGATATACAGGCGCCTGCAAACGGCCTGCATTTCTTCCCGGAAAATCAACAGTGAAGCCGTTTTTGCGCCGATAATAACATCTGCCGCCACGCCGCGCCCGTGCAGCCATTTCACTTGCGGGTACACGGGCGCCGTGCCTACCCCGCCCGCCACGAAAAGCAGGCGCAGCTGTTTCAGCTCGCCGTCCGTTTTATGTACCAGCTCCGACGGGCGTCCCAGCGGCCCGACCACATCCTGCAGGCGCTCGCCCTTTTCCATGCGGCAAATCCGGCGGCTCGATGCGCCGACGATTTGCGTAACCAGCGTAACCGTTCCCCGCGAAGCGTCGTAATCGCATATCGTAAGCGGGATGCGCTCGCCGGTTTCATTAGCGCGCACCATCACAAACTGGCCGGGCAACGCCGCTTTGGCAATGCGCGGCGCGATAACGTCCATCAGGTAAATATCCGTCGCCAGGAAGCGTTTTTCTACGATTTCATACATAGCTGCGGGTTTTAAGATTTGATTAAGTGTAAAAATTCTTCGCGCGTCCGGAGGTCTTTCATAAACATACCCGTAAACGCCGAAGTGGTCGTTACGGAATGTTGTTTCTGCACGCCGCGGATTTGCATGCACATGTGCGCCGCATCAATGACCACCGCCACTCCCAGGGGGTTCAAGGCTTCCTGGATGCAGTCGCGGATTTGGACGGTGAGGCGTTCCTGCACCTGCAGCCGGCGGGCGAAGGCTTCTACCACCCGCGCAATCTTGCTCAGGCCGGTAATATACCCGTTCGGGATATACGCCACATGCGCCTTCCCGTAGAACGGCAAGAGGTGGTGCTCGCATATCGAGTAAAGTTCAATATCTTTAACCAGCACTATCTGCCGGTATTCTTCCCTGAATTTTGCCGTGTTGATAATGTCTATCGGGCGCTGGTGGTAGCCCTGCAGGAGGAAGAGCATGGACTTGGCCACCCGCTCCGGCGTTTTCAGCAGCCCTTCGCGCCCGGCGTCTTCGCCGAGCAGCGATAAGATGGCCTTGTAATGTTCTTTCAATGCCGCCACCGTTTCCGGCGGGTAATGTTCTATTTTTTCAAAACCCGTATGTGTTGTTTCCATGTTCATGTTATTTTATTCGTCGTCGGCCAGTACGAGGCGCACGAGGTCAATTTTAGTGGCGGAAGTTTTGAGGATATAAATGCGAAAGCGCCCGAATTGCAACACTTCGCTGGATTGCGGGATGCTTTCATTGTAATAGGTGATATAGCCTGCGAGGGTTTCGTACTCTTCGGATTCGGGGAGGCCGAGTTCGTAGGTTTTGTTGAGGTACTTTATTTCGAGGCGTCCCGAAAATTCAAATTCCGTGTCCGACACTTTTCGTTCGGTCAGTTCTTCGTTGTCGTGTTCGTCGCGTATTTCGCCGAAAATTTCTTCGATAATATCTTCGATGGTAACCAGCCCCGCCGTGCCGCCGTATTCGTCGGTAACCACCGCCAGGGCTTTCCCCTGCTTGATGAAAGCGGCTAACAGTTTTTGCGCCGGCATGGTTTCGGGTACAAAGTCCACGGGGCGCAACAGTTCCTGCCGGTCTTTTTTCAGGAACAAATCTTTGGAATGCACGTAGCCGATAATATGGTCGATGTTTTCGCGGTATATGAGGATACGGGAGTGCCCGCTGTGGATAAATGCCCGGTGCAGGGCGTCGGAAGGGTCGTCCTTTTCTATCGCCACCAAGTCGGTGCGCGGCACCATACATTCGCGTACGAGCACTTCGGAAAAGTCCAATGCGTTTTGGAAAATCTCCATGTCGTGTTCATATTCGTTTTCGTCGCTGCCCGTGCCGCTTACTTCGTTGGACAGGCTCATCAGGTCGGCTTTGCTGAAGAGCATTTTGGTGTGCTTCGCCGCCAGCTTGATGCCGAACAGCCGGAGCAATCCCATGGACAGGATGGTTACGAATTTCACTACCGGATACAGCAGGATATAGCATAAAAACGCCGGCGCACAAAGGGCTTTCAGCAATCCGTTCGGGTTTGTCCGCGCAAGCATTTTGGGTAAAAATTCCGCAGTTACCAGCACCACCAAGGTGGCGAACAGGGTTTCAATAAGCAGTATTCCGCCGCTGGACTGTACGATGTATTGCGCGATGACCGGTTCGCACAGGTTCGCCATCGCGATGCCGTACACCACCAGCGCGATGTTATTTCCCATAAGCATGGTGGAAATATATTCGCTTGTCCGGCGCAGGAAAAACCCGACGATTTTGGTGTAGGGTTTATTTTGCTTGCGGTCTAATTCTATCCTCAGCTTGTTGGACGACAGCAGCGCTATTTCCATGCCGGAAAAAAAGGCGGAAAAAAGCAGCGCCAGCAATACTATGATTAATGATGCACTCATGGGCGTAGTTCTTCT
Organism: Prevotellaceae bacterium; assembly: GCA_031290935.1. GTDB lineage: Bacteria > Bacteroidota > Bacteroidia > Bacteroidales > UBA932 > JAIRKX01. Next base: position 2,723 of record JAISLK010000059.1, read on the forward strand.
GCCTGTATTTTTTCCGGCATAAGGCGCCGGGCTTCTTTGGGGCGTTGCAGGGCGGCGTCCGGCGGCGGTGGAACATTTGCCGGCGTATCGGCTACGCTGTCCTGCGCAGCGGGTTGGTCGTCCATATACAGCACGCCGTTATTGGCGTTAAAGAATTGGTATCCTTCAAACCGTTCGTCGGCCACCATGCCGTCCAGCCCGTCGAAAAACAAATCGGGCGTAACGATGCGCACCGGCGCATGGGTGTAAATATTTTTTTTCGCCCGGTCCCAGTACAGCGTATCGGTGTAGAGGGTTTGTTTTTTCAGGTGGTTTGTTACTACTACATTTCCGATAGCTTCCCAGTATTCTTCCGGTTTTTCCCGGTTGTAGGCATAGTCGGCAATAATTTCGTTTTCCAGTTCGTTCCCGGCGGTGTAAAAGTAGATGTGCATGCCTTTAGGGAATACGTTGTAAGGTTCTTCGGCAAGCAGGAAGCGTTGCAGTAACGGCGCTTTTAAATTCATGCGCAGCAAACCGCTTTCGGTATATTCAATCTGCAGGCTGTCGATTTCCAGGGTAGGCACCTGTTGATGGTCTTCTATCGCCGAAAGTTTATCCGTCCCGTCATCGCACGAGGCGAGGAAAAGGCTTGCCGCAAGCGCCGCCAGCAGTGTAACCCGAATGCCGCCTTTGTGATTATTCATGACTATTCAAACCGTTGTTTCACGAACCAGATATCGTAGAGGCTAACGCTGACCGACAGTTTCCAGTAGCGTTCCCGAATCAGGTTATCGCGGGTAGTGCCGCGTTGCCCCAGTTCGGCGGCAATATTCAAGGCATTGTTCAGGTTTCCTACGGGAATGCCTATGCCGAAAGTCAGCCCGTAGTTTTTAATGCGGGTAGCGTCGAATTGCAGGTAGGTGTTTTCAAAAAATAATCCGCCGCGATAGCTCCACCGCTTCAGGAAATAGCGAATATCATACCGGTTGGGCGTATATTCAAAGCCGGCGCGGATAATATGTTCGGGCATGGCTTTAAAACTCCGCGACGACGGCGCGTCGAAATCGGCGCGCGTCCAGTCCCTGTAAGTATAGTCCACTCCGGCCAGCCATTTCGCCCCTTCGCTGAAGGTAACGCCAACCCCCAAAGAGGCCGGCACCAGGAGGCGTGCATTCGGGTTGCTGTCATGGCGCAGCGTGTCGGCGCCCATCCCGCCGATGCTGTATATAAAATCAATTTTTTCAATCGGCATATTGTTGGCAAACTGGTACAGCGCGCCCGCCGTCAGCCTGTATTTCCCCAGCGGTTGCGTGTATTGTGCGCCCAGCCCGAAAGCGAAATTACTTGCCTTGATAAGTTTGCCGCTATTCACCCTTGATATTTCGGAGGCATTGGCAAAGTTCACATTGTCGAACCGGTCGATAGAGCCGAAAATATACTGCACCTGCCCGCCTATGGAAAGCCGCCCGAACGAATGACCAACACTCATCATCACCTGGTTCAAGCCGCCTTCGCCATGGTGGGAGTAGGTAACATCGCCGCTTTCCACGAGTATTTCCGGCCTGGTTTCTTTCCGGTAAATGTCGTATCCGACGCTGCTGTAAGGCAGCACCGATAACGCCATCACCGTTTTTCCCCATATCGGGAAGCTCATCACCATGTGGTGCATGTTGAAACTGTTGTTAACGCTGCTGTGCGTGGAGGTCGCCAAATAGTAATTTTGCATTTCCGCCCCGAAGTCAAACATGAACGACAGCGTATCCTGCGCACTGAGCGCCGCCGGGTTGAGGTAGTTAATCGTCCTGCTGCTCCGCATGCCGATGCCGATGCCTCCCATGCCTCGGTGGTAGGAAAGCCCGGGGGAAGAAAGGTCGCCTATGCCGTAAAAGGTATAAGGGGTAAAAGTATTGACGGCGTCTTCGTTTTGTGCGCCGGCTATCGTTGCCGATAAAAGGCAACAGGCAGCGAGGGTAATTTTTTTATAAATATGCATTATAATCGGCTATTTTAGCAAGTCCTGTAAAATTTAAATTTCGGACTACAAATATCGGTTTTTTTATTCTTTTGGCAAAATAAATCGTGTCGCCGCCGGTAAATACGGCTGTAGTGGCGGGATAGTCCCGTATGTATCCTTCCAGTTCATGCAGGATTCCCTGCACGACGCCTGCTTCTATGGCTTCCTGCGTATTCTTCCCTACCGGCGCGGCATTGCCGGTAAGCGCGCCCAGGGGCAGCTGTTCCGTAAACCGGTGCAGGGCTTTAAAACGCATCTCCAGTCCGGGTGAAATATTCCCTCCCAGGAACTCGCCGCGGCAGCTCAAAAAGTCAACGGTTATCGCCGTGCCGCAGTCCACAATCATGCAGTCGCGTTGCGGGAAAAGATAATGCGCCCCCGCTGCTGCCGCCAACCGGTCGAAGCCCAGCGTCCCGGGAGTGGCATACAGGTTGCGCACAGGGAGGGGCATATCCGGCGTGCAGAAAAGGATTTTTTTAACGTATGTCTGCAACTGCTGTTCCTCCGTTTCCCTGTCCTTGCGCACGGAGGCGACTACGGCCATGCCCGGCGCATAGGTTTGCAGCAGGGGTTTCAATACCGCATCCGTCAATTGCGCGTGCTGCTGTACCGCCAGGATTTGCTCCCGGCGGGCAACCGCTATCTTCACCGCCGTATTGCCGATATCTATGAGTAGTCGGGGGTCGTTCGTCATAAGTCCACTTTTAATTTTCATACGGCTATTGCCGCTTTGATGGCGGGATACGGGTTATAGTTTTCCAAAGAGAAATCGCCGTACTGGAAATCGAAAATGGAAGTAACCGCCGGGTTGAGCCGCATGGCCGGCAAGGGGTGCGGCGTACGTTCCAACTGCGTTTGCACCTGTTCCAGGTGATTGAGGTAAATATGCGCATCGCCCAGCGTATGGATAAAATCGCCGTATTGCAGGCCGCATACCTGCGCCGCCATCATCGTGAGCAGCGCATACGACGCGATATTGAAAGGCACGCCGAGAAATACATCGGCGCTCCGCTGGTAAAGCTGGCACGACAGTTTGCCGTCCGCTACATAAAACTGGAACAGGGCATGGCACGGCGGCAAGGCCATGTCGTTTAAATCGCCCACATTCCACGCGCTCACGATATGGCGGCGCGAGTCGGGGTTGGTTTTAATGGCGTTGATAACTTCCGTAATCTGATCGATATGCCGCCCGCCGGAAGCCGTCCACGAGCGCCACTGATGGCCGTACACAGGCCCCAGCCCACCGCGGGCGTCCGCCCATTCATCCCAAATCGTTACGTTGTTTTCATGGAGGTACCGTATATTCGTATCGCCTTTCAGGAACCACAACAGCTCGTAGATAATGGATTTCAGGTGCACTTTTTTGGTGGTCAACAGCGGGAAACCGTCCTGCAAATTGAACCGCATCTGGTAACCGAATACGCTGACGGTTCCGGTGCCCGTGCGGTCGGTTTTGCGAGCGCCCTGCGATAAAATGTGCTGCAATAAATCAAGGTATGCTTTCATTTAAAACCGAATGTTCGTGTAAATTTTGTGCAAAGATATGAAATTTTGAGTTGACAGGATGATGGGTGCGTCGGCATTCTGTCCGTTTAAATGCACCGGCTGTCCGTTTAAATGCACCTGTTTTGTTTTGCGCGTTGTCTTCTTTTCCTTCTTTAGGGCGAAACAAAACAAATTCAGGGCGACAAAAAATGAGTTTGGGGCGGCAAAAATTACCGTTTCGGTGAAATTTTTACAATAAGGATGTCTTGCAGCGGACGGTCGTATTGGCCTTTTTGCACGGCGGCAATTTTATCGACGACATCCATTCCTTCGGTTACTTCGCCGAATACGGTATATCCGCCGTCCAGCCACGGCGCGCCGCCGACTTTGGCATAGGTTTCTTTTTGCTCCGGCGTAAATGCAATGCCTTGCTCCGCGGTTAGCTGTTCCAATAATTCGGGCGGGCAAATTTCTCCCTGGACAATGTAAAATTGCGAACCGGAAGAAGCTTTCTCCGGATTATCATTGCGCGCTGCGGCTAACGCGCCCCTCTTATGGTACAAGCCGGGAATGATTTCCGCCGGAACGGTATAACCGGGGCTGCCCGTGCCGTACATTTTCCCCGCTTGCGGGTTCCTGGAATCGGGGTCGCCGGTTTGAATCATGAATTTTTCAATAACGCGGTGAAAAATCACCCCGTCAAAATAGCCGGTGGACGCCAGCTTTAAAAAATTAGCACGATGCAAAGGCGTTTCCTTATACAGTTTCACTGTAATGTTTCCTGCCGAAGTTTCAATAACCAGCTCAGGTGATTCATCCAATTTGCTTGTGTCAAAAGAAGATTTGGGCGGTTGCGCATTGCATGCTATGAAAATTGCTGCCATTAAAGATAAAATTAGTAACTTTGCCTCCATATTTTTCATATTATAAATAGTGTGCAAATATAATAAAAAATAAATTCATTCATTATTTTTCACAACCTTATCATCCATGCAAAAACATTTTCTCTGTTTCCTTTTTTTAATAAGTGTACTGGCGGCGCCGGGGCAAGCCCAGGAAGTCGGATTGGTCTTGAGCGGCGGCGGCGCAAAGGGACTGGCGCATATCGGCGTTTTAAAAGCGCTGGAAGAAAATAATATTCCTGTTGACTATATAGCCGGCACGTCTATGGGGGCTATCATTGGCGGCTTGTATGCTATTGGCTACACGCCCGATGAAATGATTGCGCTGTTGTCGTCGAAAGAATTTTTTATTATGTACAAGGGGTTGATGGAAGAAAAATATACCGCTTATGTGTATCGCCCCGACCCCTCGCCGGACATGCTTTCCATATCCTTCGATTTTCAAGGCCGGAAACTGAAAACACAATTACCGACCAGCTACGTATCCACGCACCAAATAGACTGGGCGTTTCTCTCATTATTTTCCCCGGCGGCGGCAGTAGCGAGAAATAATTTCGACAGCCTCATGGTACCTTTTCGCTGCATAGCCTCCGACGTGGTGAATAAAAAACCGTATAAATTTTATCAGGGGAATTTAAGTTCCGCTATCCGCGCGTCCATGACCTATCCGTTTTACTTTAAACCTATCATTATCGACAGCACCCTGTTTTTTGACGGCGGCTTTTACAACAATTTCCCGTGGGATGTGATGGAAAAAGATTTTTCGCCGGATATTATACTTGGCTCCAAATGCGTTGATAACTCGCCACTGCCCAATGAGGATGATATTCTCCAGCAAATTGAAGCCATGCTAACGGTAGAAACCAATTTCGATTTGCCGGAAGACAAGGGCATCGTCATCGCTACGCATTTCGATAATGTGGGGGTGCTGGAATTTCAGAAAATCCACAGCATCGTAGAAACAGGCTACCTGAAAACAATGGCGCTGATGCCTGAAATAAAAAGCCGGATTGCCCGGGAAGTCAGTGCAAAAACATTGAAAGAAAAACGCCGGGCATTCAGGAACCAATTCCCGAAAATTGTTTACGGCGACGTGAATGTTACAGGTACATTAACCGGCAAACAGCAGGATTTTGTTTACCGCGCCATGCGTGCCGGCAAGTGCACAGTCAACAATAGCGACCAGCTCAAAAAAAATTATTTCAGTATTATATCCACCGGTTTGATAAATACCTTTTATCCTACGGTCGACTATGACTGGACGGACAGCCTGTTTAAGGTAACTGTCCATGCCACGCGCAATGCACGGTTCAAAGCCTCGCTGGGCGGTTATTTCTCGACTTCGTCTATTAATGAAGTATCCATCGGGTTTAACTATAACCTGTTCAGCGCGACTATTGCGCAAGCGCGGGTGGGTGCCACTTTTGGGCGTTTGTATAACGGAGTCAATGTATCGTGGAAACATTTCCTGACTATTCAACCGGTGATATTTTATGAAATAAACGGCGTATTCAACCGCTATGATTATTATACGGGGACACAGGATTTATTTAACTTCGACACGCGCCCCCCCTATTTGCAGGATGAAGAAATATACGCACATCTTGCCGTTGGTTCGCCGCTATTTTTGCACAGGAATTTTATTATAAAAACAAATTTCACGGCAGGCGCGTTAAATGAATACTATTTCCAGCATAATAATTACGCGATGTCCGACACGTCCGACCATTTCCATTTTACCTATCTGTTCCCCAAAATAAGCCTCGAAAGAAATACGTTAAACTATAAACAGTATCCTACTGCCGGCCACCGGCAACAGTTGAGCGTGGGTTATGTTTACGGGAAAGAAGTGCACACCCCGGGAAATTTGTCAAGTCGGGAAGGTTCGTTTGAGAACTATCACCAATGGTTTGCCGCACGGTTTTATTACGAATCGTATTACTCCATTGGGAAGTATTTCTCGCTGGGCGTCCTCGCCGATGTATTATTTACCAACCGGTCGGCTTTTGGCGATGATTTTTCTACGCTGATTTCCATGCCGGCTTTCCAGCCGACGCCGCACAGCGCGTCGCTGGTGCTGGAAGACTACCGCGCGGATATTTACGCCGGGCTGGGCTTGATGCCCATCATACGGTTTACCGATAAAGTGGCGCTACATCTGGGCGCCTATCTGTTCCAGCCGTATGAAAAAATTAAACCGGCAGAGGAAAACGGCCATGCAGGTACAGGGAATGTGCAGTATGCGTCGCCTTTTTCACGGCGTTCGTTTACCGGTATGGGCGCGCTGGTGTGGCAAACGCCCGTGGGGCCGATAAGCCTTTCTACCAACTGGTACACGGCAAGCTGGTATGAAAAAAATCCCTCCAAATGGTACGTACAGTTAGGTATCGGTTACTTGCTGTTCAGTAAAAAAGGGCTCAACTATTAGAATCAGGAATTAAGAATTAGGAATCAGATGACGGAAATAATCGTGCAGGGCGCACGCGAACATAATCTAAAGAATATCGACGTTACTATCCCCCACAACAGGCTTACCGTGATTACCGGGTTAAGCGGCAGCGGGAAATCATCGCTGGCATTTAATACCATTTATGCCGAAGGGCAACGGCGGTACCTGGAAACGCTTCCATTTTATGCACGGCAATTCATGAGCAGCATGGAACGTCCCGACGTGGACGGCATCACCGGGTTAAGCCCGGTGATTGCTATCGAACAGAAAACAACCAATAAAAACCCGCGCTCTACGGTCGGCACCATTACCGAGATATACGATTTCCTGCGCTTGCTGTATGCGCGTGCATCCGTTGCCTATTCAAAGAATACGGGCGAAGAGATGGTGCGGTACACCGATGAGCAGATTTTACAGCTAATCCTCGAACAGTTCCATAACCAAAAATGCATGCTGCTGGCGCCGCTGGTAAAAGGGCGGAAGGGGCACTACAAAGAGTTGTTTGAGCAGTTGCGCAAACATGGTTTCCTCACAGCCCGCATCGACGGGGAGGTTACGGAAATATACCCCCAGCATAAATTAGACCGCTATAAAATACACTTCATCGAGGTGGTGGTGGACAAACTTGTTCCGGGCAAAGAGGATGAAACGCGGTTGCGTAATTCCATCGCAATAGCCATGCGGCAAGGCGCCGGGGAAGTGGCTGTCCTGGACGTTGAAAAAAAACAAATGCGTTATTACAGCCGTTCCTACATGTGCCCGACAACCGGTATTTCGTATGCAGAGCCGGCGCCGCATTCGTTTTCGTTCAATTCCCCGCAAGGCGCTTGCCCGCATTGCAACGGGCTGGGGACAATCGCCGAGATGGATATGACAAAAATTATTCCCAACCCGGCGGTGAGCATTAAAAAAGGCGGCATAGGAGTATTAGGCAAACAGCGGAGCAACCAAACCTTCTCGCTGCTGGAAGCTATTGCGCGGAAATACCAGTTCACGCTGGATACGCCGATTGCCGACATCCCGGAAGCCGCCATGAACGTTATTTTGCACGGTTCGGATGAACTCTTCCGCGTTGCGGCGCAGGGGGGGATAAAGGCTACTGATAAACAGGCATGGGAGTACATGGCGAATTTTCCCGGCGTGATAAGCCTGTTTGAAAAGATGGGCGACGAGGATAACGACAACGCCGGCGGCATACGTTTCGACCGGTTTATTAAATATGTGCCCTGCCCCGAATGCCACGGCTTGCGCCTGAAAGAAGAGGCGCTGTTTTTTAAGGTTGCCGGAAAAAACATTGCGGAACTCGCCGGTATGGATATTGCAACCCTGTCTAACTGGTTCGATGAAATAACGCCTGCGTTAAGCGGCCGCCAGCTGGCTATTGCCAAAGATATTTTGAAAGAAATACGCGGCCGGCTGGCTTTTATGGAAGATGTCGGGCTGGGGTATTTATCGCTCAGCCGCAGCACGCGCAGCCTTAGCGGCGGCGAAAGCCAGCGTATCCGGCTGGCGACGCAAATCGGTTCGAAGCTGGTGAACGTGCTGTATATCCTGGACGAGCCGAGCATCGGGCTGCACCAGTATGACAACCAAAAGCTGATTGCGGCGCTGAAAAAGCTGCGCGACGAAGGCAATTCCGTGATTGTTGTGGAGCACGATGAGGAGATGATTCGGCAATCCGATTTCCTGATAGATTTGGGGCCGGCGGCCGGGGTGCGCGGCGGGCAGGTGATCTATGCCGCGCCGCCGCCGCAGGAACGGCAGGAAGGGATGGACGGCGGCTCCCTCACATTGCAGTACCTCTCCGGGAAAAGGCAAATCCCCGTGCCGGAAAAACGGCGCAAGGGCAACGGGAAGAAGATAACGCTCTCCGGGGCGTCGGGAAATAATTTAAAAAACATCACCGTCGATTTCCCGTTAGGGGTTTTCATCTGCGTAACCGGCATGAGCGGAAGCGGGAAATCCACGCTCATCAACAACACGCTGCATCCCCTGCTGAGCAGGAAACTGTACCGCTCGTTCCTCGACCCGTTGCCGTATGAATCGGTGGAAGGGATAGCGCATATCGATAAAGTGATTGAAGTGAACCAGGCGCCGATAGGGCGCACGCCGCGCAGCAACCCGGTTACGTACACCGGCCTCTTTGCCGACATCCGCAGGCTGTTTGAGGAAACGCCCGATGCAAAGATTCGCGGTTACAAATCCGGGCGCTTTTCATTCAACGTAAAGGGCGGACGTTGCGAAGAGTGCCGCGGGGCGGGCGTACAAACTATTGAAATGAATTTCCTCCCCAATGTATACGTTACCTGCAAAACCTGCAACGGGAAACGCTATAACCGGGAAACGCTCGAAGTCCTGTACAAGGGAAAAAATATCAGCGACGTGCTGAACATGACCGTGGACGCCGCCAGTGATTTCTTCACGCACATCCCGCCGATGCGGAGCAAACTGCAGGCCTTGCAGCAGGTCGGGCTGGGCTACGTGAAGCTCGGGCAGCCCTCCACCACCCTGAGCGGCGGGGAGAGCCAGCGGGTGAAACTCGCGGCGGAACTGGCCCGGCAGGATACCGGGAATACCCTGTATATCCTCGACGAGCCTACTACCGGGTTGCATTTCGAGGATGTGCGTATTTTGCTCGATGTATTGAACCGGCTGGTAGACCACGGCAACACGGTGCTGGTTATCGAACATCACCTGGATGTGATTAAAACCGCCGACCATATCATTGACCTCGGGCCGGACGGCGGCGCCAAAGGCGGTTATGTCGTTGCCGCCGGCACGCCCGAAGAAATCGCCCAATGCCCCGAAAGCTACACCGGGCAGTTCTTGAGGGATAAGTTGAGTTGACTTGCGACTAAAAAAACTGTTTTAACTTATTTATTCGTTTAATAACCGGATTGCCATTCTCCACTTTCAACTAATTAATTCCATCATTCCATCATCACTTGTAAGTTCAAACAGTAAATACAACTAAAGTAAGAAAAAAAACCACTGATTGGGGTGCACCCCAATCAGTGGTTTAGGAAAAAAGTTTTTACTTTGCGAACTCCCGGAACTCTCAGCGGAGAGGGGGGGATTCGAACCCCCGGTACCGTTTCCAGTACGACAGTTTAGCAAACTGTTGGTTTCAGCCACTCACCCACCTCTCCTGAGGTTTTAAAAAAATGGACTGCAAAGATAGTAAAATTTCCGGATATGAAAATCAAAAAAATTACCGTAAGTTTGTACTTGTGAAAACGATTTCTCTTTTATCCTGTGCACAGCCGCAACGCCTTGAAGCAGGCTGCGACGAAGCCGGGCGTGGTTGCCTGGCAGGGCCGGTGTTTGCCGCTGCCGTTATTTTGCCGTCCGGCTTCCATCATCCGCTGCTCAATGATTCCAAGCAGATGAGCGAGAGCCGCCGTAACGAGTTGCGCGAAATTATCGAACGCGAGGCGGTGGCGTGGAGCGTAGCCAGCGTTACGAATACGGATATTGACAAACTGAATATCCTCCGGGCGTCTATTACTGCCATGCACCGCGCATTGGACAGCCTAAAAACGCCGCCCGAATTTATTTTAGTGGACGGTAACCGTTTTTATCCCTATCGGAATATTCCGCATCAATGTATCGTAAAGGGCGACGCCATATATGCGGCGATTGCAGCGGCTTCGGTGCTTGCCAAAACGTATCGCGATGAATTGATGCAGGCGATTGCCTGTGAGTATCCGCAATATGGCTGGAAACGCAACAAGGGCTACCCGACCCAAGCCCATCGCGAGGCGATTTGCCAATATGGCGCTACGCCTTACCACCGGAAGAGTTTCCACCTGACGAATGAACAGCTCACGCTTCTCTGATTTTTTATTTTTAATAGGGACATCCGCAAGCCGGATTGAGCCTACGGACTTTTTGCCTGTTCCGGCGGGATGCCTGTTCGTTGACCGTGCCGAACGAATAATGCAAAAACAGTTCATGCGAGCCGCTGTCCCACCCGCGCAAATTGCCGCCGGCAGTAATGAAATCAAAACTGTATCCCAGTTTTAGCAAGTAGGTGTCCAAACCGGCCGACAGGGCGCCGGAGAATGTTTTTTGTTGCAACGGCGTTCTCACTGCTACGCCGGCAAATAAACCGCCGCTGCGTACCGTTGCGCCGGCAATTAAATAATTAAAGCCGGTTTGGTGGATATATTTTACTTGCGGCGTTAATGCGACATTTTCAAACATTGTCCATTCGCTTAACAATCGCAATGTGCTTTCGCCAACGAGCGCAATGACCGCCTGTGCATGCGCCGTAATTTTTACGGACGGGCGGCCATACGTTATATACGTTTCATTGCCCGGCGCACCGATGTGCTGAACCGCCACGCCCGCTTGAAAAACGGGATGCGACAATACTAATCCGGCTGCAAAATCCACGCGCTGCGCAGAAAGCCCTTCAACAGGGAAGTAAGCCGCGCCGCCCGTTCCAAGCATGTCGGGAAAAGTTACGTTTTGTGCATTGCGTTGCAAATTGTAAAATACCGCCTGCAATGCCGGGCGCAATATTATATTTTCCGAAAGGGGAAAAGCATACGCATACGTTAAGCCCGCCGAAGTGGTTTGAAACAACCCGCCCGCCGCGCGGTCGTTCATTACAAATAAGCCGAAGCCGCTGTTCCACGAGGGGACGTAGGCGTTTCCGTCGAGATAAAAAGTTGTGTACACATTGCCGACAGCGGTAAATTGACTGCGAGCCGCCGCATTTGCATAGTACTGCCCGGAAACGCCTGCAAATGCCGGATTGGTGTACAGCGGCGCAGAAAGGCTGTTGCTGAAAACCATATCTTGCGCTTCAGCGGAACATACCGGCGTCAATAATGCAAGCAAAAACGACAGGCTAAAAATATGTAAAAAATGTTGTAACAAAAGCTAACTAAAATTTCTATAAAGATAATTTTGAATATAAATTTGCAGAATCAGGTAAGAATAGTTACCTTTGCAAAACCAAACCGCGGAGTAGAGCAGTTGGTAGCTCGTCGGGCTCATAACCCGGAGGTCACAGGTTCGAGTCCTGTCTCCGCTACTAAAACTTAAAAAGAGGCTGTATAAAACAGTCTCTTTTGTTTTTTCGCGGGCGGGGTTTACTTTAATCCCGAAAACGCTACGCCAGTCAGTTCTGCAATACGCTTCGGAATATCGGTATTGTCCAGTTTCCCGCTGAAGCGTTCGCTGCCTGCGCCAATCGCGTAAATGGGAACCATGATGCCGGTATGCCCTTTGGTCGTCCATCCACAAAGTGCATTGTTGTTTATTTCCTCTACGGCGGCGGCCTTTTCATCGGAAGGGTCGTACTCCAGCGAGTGTTGCTGCCCGTCAAAGGCCAGCGGACGGACGGCATACTCCCCGTCGCGCCCCAGCGACAAGCCGCCGGTTTCATGGTCGGCAGTAACGAGTATCAAGGTTTCATCAGGATGCTGGCGGTAAAAGTCAACGGCCATTTTTACCGCTTCCGAGAAGTCAATGGTTTCATGGACAACTGTTGCGCCGTCGTTCACGTGGGCTGCCCAGTCGATTTTACCGCCTTCAATCATGGCGAAAAACCCTTCCGGGTTGTACAGGGTTTTAATCGCCGCCTGCGTAATTTGCGAGAGCGTCAAATCGTCCGCCTTGCGGTCAATGGCGTAGGGCAGGCTCCGGTGTTCCTTTACGCTTTCGGCCTGTACCAGCACAATTTTCTCTGCCCCGCCGGCCAGTTGCGCAGCTCCTTCGGCGCCGCGTACAATGCGGTATCCGGCAGTTTCCAGTTGTTGATACACGTCTTCCCTGTCATTATTTTTCCCTTTCGGGTAGATAAATCCGCTGCCGGCAAAAAAGTCAAAACCGCTGGAGGCCGCCTGGGAAGCTATTTCGTAATAATTGCTACGCGACAGGGAAGTGGCATAAAAAGCGCCCGGCGTAGCATGGTCTATGCTTACGCTGGTGGCAATGCCTATCTTGTATCCCGCACGGTGCAAAGGAGCGGTAAGCGATGCGAAGTACGTAACGCTGTCCGGGGCGATACCCATCATGTTGTTCTTTGTTTTATGCCCTGTGGACAGCGCCGTAGCCGCCGCCGAGGAACATGTTACCAGCGTATTTGCCGAATAAGTTGTTACCAGGCCGGTAATGGGGAACTGCGTAAACGATAGATTGCCGCTGCCGTGCCGGCCGTTTTTGGCGGCGAGATAGTCTTCGGTGAGCGATACGTGCGCCAGCCCCATGCCATCGCCGATGAATAAAAACACATACTTGGGGTGTTTTACGGAAGCGGTGCAGGCGGAAAAAACAATGCAGCCTGCGAGCGCCACTGCTAAAAAGATTTTTTGTTTCATATTTACGTTATGTTATTTATACATCGCAAATTTACCTTTTATTTTCGAGATGGCAAAAAGAAAGAGGGGAAAGATGTTCAAAAAATAACTCATCATTTAAAGATTTAATGATTTCATAATTTAAAGATTTCCTGGTTTAAGGCTGTTGCCGGCCACAATGCCTGCTGCACACCGGCAGCTTTAATTCTAACGCACAGGTTAGAGTTGTTCTATCACACAGGTTAGAGTTGTTCTGAAGCCTGCATAATATAACAGCTTCTCTATCATCATACTGTCAGGAATAGCCTTAATGGAAGAAATGAAACGCCTTGCCGCCTGCTGGGCGCCTGCGGTTAGTCAAGTGTCGCCCCTGCGGGGCTTCCCGCGATTTGGGTTTTTGGATTTTTATTACCTTTGTGAAAAAACACCATTATGTTTATTGTCCTAGAAGGATTAGACGGAGCAGGGAAATCGACGCAGGCCGCGTTGCTGCGCGAACACCTGGCAAGCCTCCGGCACGAAACTGAATTCATGCATTTCCCGCGCTTTGACCGGCCGGTTTTCGGCGAACTGGCGGCAAGGTTCCTGCGCGGCGATTTCGGCGCGGTAGAGGCGGTCAATCCTTACCTGGTGGCGCTGCTCTATGCCGGCAACCGCTTTGATGCCGCGCCCACCCTCCGCCGCTGGATAGACGCCGGGGTTTCGGTGGTGCTTGACCGCTATGTTTATTCCAATATTGCCTATCAGTGCGCCAAACTTGACGACCCGGCCGGGCAGCGCGCCTTGCGGCAGTGGATATGGCACATGGAGTACGGCTATTTCGCCATTCCGCAGCCCGATTTAACGGTGTTCCTTGACGTCCCCCTGCAGCATGTGGAAAAGAAACTGGCGGAAACGCGCGACGGCGATGACCGCCTTTATTTACAGGGCAAGAAAGATATTCATGAAAGCGACCTCCCGCTGCAGCATAAGGTGCGCCGCATTTACCTGGAACAGGCCGCCCTCGATGCAAACTTTCATATCATTGACTGCGCCGCCACTGCCGGCGGTATCCTCCCGCCGCAAGAGATTTTTGAGAAACTGAAAGGATTGACAGGATGAGATGGGATGTATAATCGCCTTTTACCGGAAGAACCATTCTTTTTGCCGTAATTTCTCTGTTTTAACACGCGGCACAAACACTTTCCGCATAGTAACCGGGTCAATGCCGGTATAGAACATCGCCGAAGCGTGCGTCATGGGCGTCGGCGTGAAGTCCTGCACTTGCTCGGGGTGCATGGACAGCCGCCGGAGTTTTTTTGCAAGACGCTGCATATCGCTTTCCGTGCAGCCCGGATGCGCGGAAATGAAATACGGAATAAGCTGCAACCGCAGGGCTTCTTCACGGTTTTGCGTATCGAAAAGTTCTTTCAACTTTTCAAACAATGCAAACGACGGCTTGCGCATCACCTGCAACACGTGCTGTTCGGTATGTTCCGGCGCGACTTTCAGCCGTCCCGAAACATGATGCCGCAGTAAATCCTCAAAGTATTCTTCACCGCTGGCGTCTGTAAAGCCGTTTTCATCCAGAAACAGATCATAGCGGATGCCGCTGCCGATAAAGGCTTTTTTGATGGCTTTGTGTTTGCGCAGCGTGCCGTACAGCATGGACAGGCGGCTGTGTCCGGTATGCAGGTTGCCGCAGATACGCGGGAAAATACAGGAATTCCGCAGGCATTTCGCACACATTTTTTCATCTTTGCCTTTCATGCCGTACATATTGGCCGACGGGCCGCCCACGTCAGAGAGGTAGCCCTTGAAGCCGTCCATTTGCGTAATATTTTCCACTTCGCGCAAAATTGACTGTTCGGAGCGTGAAATAATGAACCGCCCCTGATGGGCGGCTATCGTGCAGAAACTGCAGCCGCCAAAGCAACCGCGGTGAATCGTTACCGAATGTTTAATCATTTCGTAAGCCGGGATATGTTTCCCTTTGTAGCGCGGGTGCGGCGTCCGCATGTACGGCAAATCAAACGAAGCGTCGATTTCCTTTTCCGTCATGGGAGGGGCGGGCGGGTTCACTGCGACATATCCCCCGCAGGCAGACTCTGTCAACCGCTGACGGCTTTCCTTTTTATTTGCCTCCCGTTCGATGACGGCAAAATTTTCGGCGAATTTGTATTTGTTTTTTACACATTCTTCAAAGGAATGTAGCTTGACGTCGCCTGCCGCAACGCATTCGCTGCCGGGAGCCCAGTAAGCGGTTTGCGGAATATCGCGCAATTGCCGGACCGGTTCGCCGCCGGCCAAACGCCGCGCAATTTCACGTACAGGCGTTTCGCCCATGCCGTATACCAGTAAATCGGCCCGGCTTTCCGCCAAAATCGAGGGTCGCAGCGCATCGCTCCAATAATCGTAATGCGTCAGCCGCCGCAACGAAGCTTCTATACCGCCAAGAATGACGGGGGTTTCGGGAAACAGTTGCCGGAGGATTTTTGCATACACCGTTGTCGCATAATCAGGGCGGAAACCGGCTTTCCCGCCGGGCGTATAAGCATCGTTGCTGCGCAGGCGTTTGTTGGCGGTATAGTGGTTCACCATGCTGTCCATGCAGCCGGAGGTAACGCCGAAGAACAGGCGCGGCTGCCCCAGTTTTTTAAAGTCGCGCCGGTCGTCGCGCCAATTGGGTTGCGGCACAATGGCCACCCGGTAGCCGGCGGCTTCCAGCACGCGCCCAATCACAGCCGTGCCGAATGACGGGTGGTCGACATAAGCGTCGCCGCTGAAAAGAATCACGTCCAGATAATCCCATCCCAGTGTATTTAATTCTTTGCGCGATGTCGGTATAAAAGGCATGTGGCGTTTCCTGTATTACTGCAAAAGTAGGAAAAATAAAAAGAACAACTTTGAGAAAAGTTATTCTTTTTGACAGTGCCCGGAACAAGACTCGAACTTGCACACCGAACCGGCGCTACCCCCTCAAAGTAGTGTGTCTACCAAATTTCACCATCCGGGCAGTACCTTCGTAACACAGGAGGCGTTGTAAGAGGGAGTGCAAAGATACATAAAATTCATGAAATACAAAAAAAGTTAAAAGCGCCGGCGCCCCGGCCATGCGCGCGTGCACCTTCCGTATCAGGGTGCGCATGCACCCTGCGTTGGGGTGCGCATGCACCCTGCGTTGGGGTGCGCATGCACCCTGCGCTGGGGTGCGCATGCACCCTGCGTTGGGGTGCACATGCACCCTGCGTTGGGGTGCGCATGCACCCCAGTACTGAAGGTGCATGCGCGCATGGCCGGGGCGCGGCCGGGTAGAGGGTGGCGGCGTAAATCTGCAAAGAAATGCTTATCTTTGCAGCCTTTTTTTAACAGACTATGGACTTCTCTTTACAAAAACAGCCCGGGGCGGTGAAAAACAGATGCCTGCTCTTCCTGTTCCTCCTTGCCGGCGGGCTGCGCGCGCAGGCGCCGGACAGTATCAAAACGGTTGAACTGTCTCCCGTCAATTTCTCTTCCTTCAGGAAAACAGGTGCGCCTGAAAGCCTCCCGGTAGCCGGTTCGTACTTCCCGGCGGCAACCATTGAAAAGAACGCGATGGATGCGCTCTCGAAATTAACGGGCGGGACGCCCAATTTTTATATGCCCGGCTATGGTGCAAAGCTGACTTCGGCGATATATATCCGCGGCGTCGGCTCCCGGATGAACGACCCTGCCGTGGGGCTTTATGTGGACAATATTCCGTACCTGGATAAAAGCATGTACGACTTCGACTGCTACGGCCTCGCCGGGATGGAAGTGCTGCGCGGGCCGCAGGGCGCGCTGTACGGACGCAATACAATGGGGGGCATCATCAGTATCTATACCCCCTCCCCGCTCCTGCAGCAGGGGACAGCGTTTTCCCTGCTCTTCGGCAACGGGAATACCCTTCATGCCAACTTTGCGTACAGCGCCAAACCCGGCGAAAATACCGGCGTCGCAGCCGCCATGAGTTACAGGACATCCGGTGGCTTTTTTACCAACCGGTTTGCAAATACGCCCGCAGGAACGCTGGAGTCATTCGCCCTGCGCCTCCGCGTCGACCGGCAAATCAGTAACCGCTGGCTGTTGAATTATATCATCAGCGGCGAAAACAGCCGGCAAAACGGCTACCCCTATGGCCTCGTCACCGCCGAAGGCAGGGCGGGCGACCATATCTGCTACAATGAGGAATCGTACTACCTGCGCCGGTGGCTCGTGAACAGTCTGTACGTACAGTACAGAGGAGCCGGCTATACGGTGGAAAGCGCCACGTCGCACCAGTATTTCGACGATGCGATGCAGATGGACCAGGATTTCCGCCCGGACAGCCTGTTTACGCTCGAACAGCAGCAGCAGCAGCACGGATTCACCCAGGAAGTCATTGCCCGGTCCACAGGTACGAAAAAATACCAGTGGCTCTTCGGCGCTTTCGGCTTCTACAAAGGGCTGCGTACCGACGCCCCGGTAACGTTAAAGAAAGACTTCTTCAACCGGTTAATTTTTTCCCAAATACCGCCGGGCGCCCCCGTTTCACTTTGGGCTGTGGAAGACTGCTACTCGTCCGGCCATTACCGGACGCCCTCCTTTGGCCTGTCCCTCTTTCACCAGTCAACCTTCCGCCACTTTCTTTTCGACCGGCTCACGGCCACGGCCGGCCTCCGGGTGGACTATGAAAAGATTTCCATCCGCCATGCCACGCACGCGCAGGATTTCCCGGTTCAGGGAAAAATGACCCTCCGCCCCCCCATCCCCGCAATACCGCTTGATTACCGCATCAGCGTTAACATTAGCGGCGAAGACGCGCAATCGTTCCTCCAGCTCTCCCCCAAATTCACCCTGCAGTACGAACCGGCTTCCGGCAACCGGATATACACATCCGTGAGCCGCGGCTATCGCACCGGCGGCTACAACTTCCAGCTCTTCTCGGACGTCCTGCAAAGGGAACTGGAAACCCTCGCCAGAACGCCGGAAACGCAAACGAAAGACCTTGCAGCAGACGCCTCGCTGATTGCCTACAGGCCCGAATACAGCTGGAACTATGAAGCCGGCGCACACGGGGCATTTTTCCAAAACCGGTTGCAGGCGGACGTGGCGCTGTTCTGCATAGCCAGCCGCGACCGGCAAATAACGCAATTTGTTCCCGGCGGGCTCGGCAGGATGATGAAAAATGCCGGACGGTCGCAAAGCTACGGCGCAGAAGTAACGCTGAAATATGCGGTAAACGATTTCTCGGCTGCCGTGAACTACGGCTATACCCATGCCACATTCACGCAATACAGCGATTCCGTAAAAACCGGCAACCGGTGGACGCAGGTAGATTACAAAGGGAAATATATCCCTTTTGTACCGCAGCATACCCTGTCGGCCAGCGCGGAATACGTGTTCCAGCTGCGCCACTGCTGGCTGGAAAGCCTTACCGTCAGCGCCGGGTACATGGGGCTGGGGAAAATCTACTTCACCGAAAACAACGACGCCATCCAGCATTTCTACCACTTGCTGGACGCTTCGGTAACGGCTGAGAAAAATAAATTCTCCCTGAGCTTATGGGGGAAAAACATCACGAACGAAACCTATAACCTGTTCTTCTTTCACGGCATTAACGGCAATTCGTTTGCCCAGCAGGGGCTGCCGCTACAGTTTGGCGTTACGTTACGGAAAAAGCTGTAACGCGATTCAAAGTATCCGTCCGGCAAATACTTTTTCCGCGGTACTTTAAAACGGTAATTATGGTAATGCAAGTTTATTTAAAACGTATAACGCGCCGTCAGGCCCACATTTGCCGCGCCGAAATGGAAGGTGTCATAGCCCGCAAAATAAAGCTTGGGGTCAAAATCGAACGCAAAGCACAGGGGCAAGGTCGCCAGCTTATATTCCACGCCGCCGAGGATATCCGCGCCGAAAAGAAAGAGCCTGTCGGAGGCGTTTTCAATTTTTGCGCCTACAGTAACGCCCGCGCCGATATACCAGGCCAAGCCGTCCACCGCCTTTATCGGGAAATGATATTCATACAAAGCCGTTCCCCGTATGCTCATCAGGTTTGGGTGAATAATATCCAAGTCCAGGATGGCTTCCAGGGCGCCGGCGGTATGCAAAAACTGTTTATAGCTGCCGCCTATCATTGTTCCCGCCCGAAGTCCTATGGAGCGTTCGTAATCCTGCGCGGCAAGCATGGAAGCCGATGCTGTCAGTAATAAAAGTAATAAGCCTGTTTTCTTTTTCATAATGCTAACGTTTAAAATAATTAATATCCGATGCAAAGATACTGCTTAATAAATTATTCGCTGCACGGCTTGCACCAAGCCGGAATAAAGACGGGGCAAGCCAGTCGCCGCCCAGCGTTTTTTTTACTATCGCGTAATACATTAACGCATCGTCCGGCGATACAATGCCGCCGGCAGGTTTGAATCCGACTTTTTTACCGGTTTTTTCATGAAACCGCCGGATGCAATTCGTCATTATCCATGCAGCGGCAGGCGTAGCGGCAGGTTCCATTTTACCGGTGGATGTTTTGATAAAATCCGCGCCGGCTTCCATCGCAATAAACGAAGCAATGGCTATCTGCGTAGCCGTTAACGCGCCGGTTTCCAAAATAACTTTCAAGCGCGCCGGCGCTATCGCCGCCTTGATTTGCCGAATCTCTGCGGCCACTGTAGCATAATCGCCGGAAAGGAACGTTCCTAAAGAAATAACAACGTCCATTTCCGTTGCACCCTGCTCTACGGCCATACGGCACTCTTCGCTCTTCACTTTTATAAATGTTTGCGACGCCGGGAAACCCGCTCCTACTGCGGCAATCTGAATGGCCGGGATTTTCAGCGCCCGGCGGACTGTTTGCACCAGCGCCGGATAAATGCAGATAGCCGAAACAGGAGGCACACCGGCAAAATTGACGGAAAAATCATTTACTTTTTCCGTCAATTTATACACTTCTTCTACCGTATCGGTCGCATTCAACGTTGTTAAATCAATAGCGCCAAAGCAGCGTTTCCAGTTTTCCTGCGTACGCAGTGCCGGAAGGCTGTTTTTGATTTCCGCGACTGCGTTGGCAATACCAGCTTCGTCAGCCGCCCATCCGTATTCTTCCATATAATTACGATAATTACGCATATTCATGAATGGCTATTTCCGCAATTCAAAATTTTGTCCCAGGTATTTCCGGCGCACTTCCGGGTTGGCGGCCAACTCTTCTGCGGTGCCGCTTTCCAGGATAGAGCCGTCGAAAAGCATGTAAGCGCGGTCGGTGATGGCGAGCGTTTCGTGTACATTATGGTCGGTAATGATGATACCGATATTTTTATCTTTCAACCGCGATACGATTGTTTGAATATCTTCCACCGCAATAGGGTCAACGCCGGCAAAAGGTTCGTCGAGCAAAATAAATTTCGGGCCGATAGCCAGGCAGCGGGCAATCTCGCAGCGCCGCCGCTCGCCGCCGGATAATTGAACGCCTAAACTCTTGCGCACTTTCTGTAACCCGAACTCTTCAATCAGCTGCTCCAGGCGTTCGCGGCGTTGCTCTTTGCTGCTGATTTTCATTTCCATCACCGCCAGCAAATTGTCTTCGACCGAAAGTTTGCGGAATACAGACGCTTCCTGCGCCAGGTAGCCCAACCCGTTTTGTGCGCGTTTATACATCGGCTCTTTGGTAATGTCGCGTTCATCCAAATAAATGCGCCCGCTATTGGCTTTTATCAAGCCCACGAGCATGTAGAAAGTGGTTGTTTTCCCGGCGCCGTTCGGCCCGAGCAGGCCGACAATCTCGCCTTGCTCTACCTGCACCGACACGCCTTTTACCACCGTCCGCGAGCCGTATTTCTTCACCAAATCCTTACAGTGTAAAATCATATTTATTTTTTATGAATATCGGATATAATACCTAAATGGCTGAAAGCGGACATCTTCCGTGCCGGCAGCCGTCGTCCGGGCAGAAGGACTTCCGACTCGCGAAGGGCGTGGATGCCGGAAATCACAGATGTAAATAAAAAATTCACACTTGTGTTTGTTTCTATCTCTCCTGTGGATTTCATTTTTCACACTTGTGTTTGTTTCTATCTCTCCTGTGGATTTTTCTTTCACACTTGTGTTTGTTTCTATCTCTCCTGTGGATTTCATTTTTTACACTTGTGTTTGTTTCTATCTCTCCTGTGTTTATTTCTATCACTCCTGTGATTTTTTTATTTACACTTGTGTTTTTTTCGTCTTTTCCCTGAAAAGGGCTGTTTATTCCGTTGTCCGGACAACGCAAGAATAAATTAAGATGGCAGCTCTCAACCGATAAAGGTATCATATCCGATATACATTTTATTTTCTATCCTTTCCTTATATTCACACACATCATCACATCATCACATCATCACATCATCACATCATCACATCATCACATCATCACATCACCACATCATCACATCACCACATCATCACATCACCACATCATCACATCATCACATCACCACATCATCACATCACCACATCATCAGTTTGCAAATGTACGAAAAAAATTACAGGGGCTAATCCTGCATGCAGCGGATGGAGAAGCCGGATGTACGAGTAGTTTTAGTACGAAGTACCGTAGTTTTATTATACTCGTAAACCCGGATCCATGTATTGCTCAGGTTGGCGCATGTGGAACTCCAGAAATAAGCATGGGCGCCTCTGAAGGCGTATTTCGAACCGTCGTAGTAACGAAAGCCGGAAGGCAAAACCCGGAAACCATAGTCGTCGGTATTGGTAATACCGCTGGCATAGTCCCAGAGGTTTTCATTGTCCGAGCCGCACGTTACCGCATCAGGGGGGCAGATGCAGCCGGACTTACTGCGTGTTCCCGCATCTGCTCCCAGGTATCCATCTTTTTTGTCGGTATGGTTTTTTGTTTCTGTTTCCATTTCATTGAGTATTTCGCCCCATTCTTCATCCGTCGGGATATGCCAGTTGGGCGGGCAGATGCCATGTCCGTTCGCGCCTTTTCCGCCGTTCGTATTTCCGCCTTTCGCGCTGCAGGCGGCGCCCGGCCAGGTGCTGTTTGTACGGGTGTCGTCCCGCCATTTTCCATCCACCATCATGGCTGTTTCCCAATTGTACAGTGCGCCCCAGATATTGCAGAGGTTAACGCTCGTAGATAACTCGGCGCCGCGCTTGGTCGGGCACCAGAACATACCGCTTGTTTCCGATTTTTTGGAAGAGTCGAACCAGCTCAAATCTTTTTGATAGTTTAAGTTCTGCGCCATTATCCAGTGGTCGCCCAATTTTATCACGACATAGGTTTTCCCGTCGCGCTCGTCGGTTAACGACACATAGGTGGCCGCGCTGTAACTGCCGGGGAAATCGGCAAAAGTACCGACTACCGGCGGTTTTTTAAACATACAGGCGCCCTGGTCGGGGTCATTTTCTTCTACGATGAGCGTGTATTGCCCGCCGGAAGCCGTCCAAAGGGTATCGCATACGTCGTTTTTAGCATACCGTTTGATATAATAGGTGCCGGGGGAGTTAAAGTTCGTTGTGTCGGCGCTCAGGTTATAGCTTGCCGAGCTGCCGGTGAGTACGAGGCTGTCGGTTCCGCTGCGCCGCCACTGGTAGCTGATAGCCGTTCCGCCGCCGGAGGCGCCTGCGAGGCTTTCCACCGTTACGTTGACTTTTCCGCCGATGGATGTGGTGGTGGAGTCCGCTGTAATAGTGCCTGCCGTGAAGGGCGCATAGGCGCTTATGGATATGGTCGCCGCGGCGGTGGTGTTTTTGCAGGCGGTGTTGCCGGTCCTGCGCACCCAGTAGTCCGTGGCCCTGTCCGGGCTTACGGCATAGGTGTTGGCGGTGGTGGTGGCGGGGTTTAAGGCATAGCTGCCCGGCGCAGCGCCTGTACCCCATTCGTACACGGCGCCGGAGCCGTTACTGCCGCCGGTGGCTGTTAATGTAACGGCGGCAGCTATGGCATGGCAGATAGTCGTGGCGCTGGTCACCAGGCTGTCGGGCGCGGTGGGTTCCCGGAATAGTGTTACTTGCTGCGGGGGGCTGGCGGCGGTAGCGCCGGTAGCCGTATGGGTAGCGGAGAGCGTGTAGCTGCCGGAAGCGCGGACAGGCCATGTCAAAGCCGTTCCCGTACCGGCTTTCACGGCGCCTTCCGCCGCGTCTCCTTTTTGCAGTTGGTAGCTTATGCCGGGTTCGCTGTTACAGGTTAAATTGACAGCGGCGGCGCAGTAGGTTCCGCCGCCGGACAGGGCGGGCGTTTTTATTGTATATTTTACGGTGCCCGGGCAGTTGGTGGCGTCGGTAAATGCGGTTATTTTCTTCCCCTCCGCAGGGGTGTAGGAGGTTTTCGGCAGATTCGCCGCCATGCTTCCATCGCTGTAGGTTACTGTAAACGGGGCGCTGCCGTGGAATTGAACAGTGTTGGAAGCGGTAAATTCCGCTATCGGCGGCGTGTCGCTGGCAAAGACGCACCAGCTGAATTTCGGCGGCATGCCGGCAAGCGTAGCGGTGATGTCCTGGCTGTATGCGCCGGCATTGCCCTGCAGCCAGAAGCCTTTGCCGCCGGGTTCTACGGTGCCGGCGGAAACGCCCGTAACGGCAGCCCGCTTCCAGCCGCCGGAAAGCCGGTTGTTTTCTACTTTATGATAATCTATCCATAGCCATACTTTCGTGTTATGCGTATAGCCGTCATCGGGAAGAGCGTCCCACTGTATGCGGAACTTTACGGCCGGCGTATTGTTTACGGAAGCCATGCCATGCGTGATAATCTTGATATGGTTTTGTGCGCCTGCCTTTCCTGCGAAAAAGAAAACAGTCATCAATAACATTGCACAACCCGTTAACCGAACCGGGAACAAAGGAAAATAATAGTAACGTTTCATTAAAAAAGAAATTAAATTTTTAAATTTTACCGCCCATAACCGTCCCGCGCTGCTATTTTGCGATGAGTGTCAAATGCCAATTAAATGGATAATGTGCCGGCTGTGAATAGAGCATGCAAAATGTAAAAGAGCCGTGAAACGTACGCTGGATGCGATTTTCAGGCGACAAAAGTAGTAAACAAATTCGTTCCCTACAAATCAAAAATGAAAAAAATCAAGATATGAAGCGGACTTCCTTAAAAGCGAATGCCTTTATTTTTCCTGTTTCGTCCTGCAAAAGGATTTGCCCGTTGCGTTGCACCGCTACGATTTTAGCGCGGAAGCGCCGGCCGGCCGTTTCAAACCGGCGCCACTCGTTCAGCCAATACAGGCGTGCGTGGTATGCTTCGTCGATACGTTGCGCGCCGCCCTGTTGAAGCAGTTCGTACCACCGCAGGACAGCCGCTACCAGTTCCGGCAACGCGGTTTCCAGGGCTGCGGCGCAGCCGCTTTCCAGCAGCATGGAGGTAGGGTTGCCGGCGGAGGGGGGGAATTTTTCCTGGTTGGCGTTTAACCCGATTCCGATAATGCTTGCATGCAGCATGCTCCCGCCGAGATGGTGCTCGATAAGGATACCGGCAATTTTCCTGTCGTTGACGTAGCTGTCGTTGGGCCATTTGATGGCGGCGGTAATGGCGTGCTGCATTAAAAAATCGCAGACGCCCAGCGACGTGATTTTAGAGATATAAAACTGCTCTTCCGCCGGCAGCCACACAGGGCGCAGCAGGAGGGAGAACATGAAGTTTTTGCCGGCGGCGCTTTCCCACGTATTATTTTGTTGCCCGCGCCCGGCGGTCTGGTAATGCGCCGCCCAAACGCTTCCTTCCGGCGCCGTCAGGAGGTGGCGCGCCGCTTCATTATTGGTGGAATCTATTTCAGGGAACCAGGTGATCACGATGGGATGATGGGATGATGTGGTGATGTGATGATGTGATGATGTGGTGATGTGATGATGTGGTCTTAGTTCTTAACTCTTAGTTCTTAACTCTTAGTTCTTAACTCTTAGTTCTTAACTCTTAGTTCTTAACTCTTAGTTCTTAACTCTTAGTTCTTAACTCTTAGTTCTTAACTTATGACTTCTCTGTAGCGCGATCCGGGATTGAACCGGAGACCTTATGATTATGAATCATACGCTCTAACCAACTGAGCTACCGCGCCGGGTTTTTGGACAGCAAAAGTAGTATTTTTTTTATAAGTACACAAATTTTTATTGTGCGCCCCGGCAAAATGATATTTTTACATATCTGTTTTATACATTTAAAAAAATTGTTTCCCCATACCCAATCTGTAATGTACTCCCTTCCTTCCGGAACCCGGAAAGTCGCAATCCGGAGCGGATTCCTTCCTTCCGGAACCCGGAAGGTCGCAATCCGGAGCGGATTCCCTTCTTCCGGAACCCGGAAGGTCACAATCCGGAGCGGATTCCCTTCTTCCGGAACCCGGAAGGTCACAATCCGAAGCGGATTCCCTTCTTCCGGAACCCGGACGTATCTTCTCCTGTTCTGTGTTGACCTGTTAATGTGTAATTTTGTCAGCTTTTGTCAGCTTTTGTCAGGACGGGGGCCATTTTTAATCCTGGTTGCTGCTTTCTGATGCCCGGTTCCTGATTTTTAATTCCCCATTTGCTTTTATGCCGCATGCGTTGCATTTGGGTTGTCGGGCGGGAGGTTTTTATCCGTATGGGTAAAGGGCACGAAACAGGTGGCGAGGAAAGCCGGGATTGTAGCAATCAATACAAAGATGAAAAAATATTTATACCCCAGCCAGGTGCTGACAAGCCCGCTTATCATGCCGGGAAGCATCACGCCCAGGTTCATGATGCCGGTGGCAAAAGCATAGTGCGCCATCTGGTGCCTGCCGGGCGCTACCTGCTGCATCATAAACAGCGTAAGGCCGACAAACCCGAAGCCGTAACCGAAATATTCGAACACAATGGCGCCGGAAATCAACCATCCGCTCGCAGGCCGGTAAATCGCCAGCAAGAGGTACACGACAAAGGGTATGTTGAATGCGCAGCACAGGGAAAACAATGTTCTCCGCAGCCCCCTGGCGGAAATGTAATACCCCGACAGCAACGAGCCGGCGACAAAAGCGATGGCGCCAAAGGTGCCGTAATATAATCCGATTTGCTCTTCCGTCAGCCCCAGCCCCTGCTCCCCGGCCGGCGCATTGAGGAACAGCGGGACGATTTTCATCACAAACCCTTCGGCAAAGCGGTAGAGGATAATGAACGCAATATACCGGCCAATATGTTTTTTGGTGAAGAACGTGCGGAGGACTTCCCACAGGCCGTCCAGCGTATCACGGAATGAACGGGCATGGCCGGCGGCCGGCCCGCCCGGCGGCAGCGCTTTGCCGTGGTAGGCGCCGAGCAGGAGCATGAGCGTCCCGCAGGCGCCCATAATTACCATCCATGCGTACACATTCCCGATACGCCCCATCAGGAAGCCGGCCATGTACACCAGCCCGCCCGTAGCGGCAACCTTTGCGATATTGTAGAAAGCGCCTTGCCAGCCGATATATTTCGCCTGCCCGGTTTTGCTTAGTTCGGTCATATAAACGCCGTCGGCGGCGATGTCGTGCGTCGCGCCGCTGAAGGCAATGAGGAACAGCAAGACTGTCGCCACGGCAAAGAAACAGGGCAGTTGCAGGGACAGGGCGACCAGCCCGAAGAGCATGCCGGTAACGGTTTGCGTCAGCACAACGAAGAATTTCTTTGTCCGGAACATGCCGAGGAACGGGCTCCACAAGGGCTTGAGCGTCCACGGGAGCATAATCAGCGACGTCCAGAAGGCGATTTGCGTATCGGAAATATCCATGCGCCGGAACATCAGTACCGACACCATATTTAATACAACGAACGGCAATCCCATCGCAAAATAAACAGAAGGCACCCAGAAAATGGGTGAAGGATTTTTTTTGTGCATAGTTAATTGATTTACGATTTCAACACGCCGGCAGCAGCGCGGCAAGCAAGAGATAAGAGATAAATATTCCGTAGCATTTATTACCTGTTTTTCGGGGTGCAAAAATACGTTTTTATTTTGACATTGCTTCTTCGAGCATGCAAATAAATGCTGCGCTTTGCGGGCGAATAATACGTATCATTTCGGCGTCGTATTGTACATAGTCGTCATAATCCCCGCTAATACGGTCGTTGAACAACCGGCTGTAGAACGTGGAAAAGTGTTGCGGCAGCTTGCCGGTAACAATAAAATGCAGGGAAAACATTTGCCGTACCCCCTGATGCGTTTGGGCGGCAATATTGTTTTTTATCAGCAACGCAATTACGGCATAATAACATGCATAGTAAAGACGGTTTACCGCAGCATTGTAAAATTCACCGGCTATCAACGCGTCTGCTTCGAGTAAAGTTTCTTTGGCGCGTTGCAGGCGGTATGCGCTGAGCGCTTCGCGGTTTTCCGGGGAGAGTTCCTGTTGCCGGCTCATTGCAGTTTCACTCCTTCCTTCATTACGTTGATGAAAAATGGCGTTGGGCAGGGGCGCCCATACCATTGCTTGCGGGTATATACCAACGGGCTGATGAAAACGCTGCAATCTTTTTGGTGGGCTAATTCGTATAAAGGCTCTGTGATTTGTATCTTTTCCTGATAATCCACCGTATCCTTATCCAATACAATAAGCAGGTCGATGTCGCTGTCATTGCGGGCGTCGCCGCGGGCTTCCGAGCCGTAGAGAATAACTTCCGCATGAGGCGCCACACGTTGCATAATGCGCTTTATCTGCCGTATGTAATAAGGACGTGTCATAATGAGCTATTCTATTTGGTTACAAAGATACAAAAAAGATGTGCTAATGTGATGAATTATGAATGATGAATGATGAGTTATGAATGATGAGTTATGAATGATGAATGATGAATGATGAATTATGAGTTGGCTGGCGCCAGCCAACTCTTAGTTCTTAACTCTTAGTTCTTAACTAAAAAAGAGCGAAAGCCCCTTTCATCTTCTCTTCAAACGCAGTGATTTTCTCGCGCCACTCTTCGGGGAGGGGGAATGACTGGGCGGCGTCCATGTCATACGTGGAAAGGACGCTGGAGCCTTCTGCCCGCACTGTGCCGTCGGCGGCGACAATGCGCTGTTTCATTCTTATGCTCCGGCGGCTTATGGCTACCACGGAAGTGTGTACTTCCACCGTATCGTACAAAAACGTCGGCTGGAGGAAATCGGCTTCGGTATGCACCAGCACGAGGGTTTGCCCTTCGCCCCATTTCAGCGGCCGCCCAAAGGCTTCCCTGAAATATTGCAACCGGCCGACGTCAAAATAATCGCTGTACACGGCATTATTGACATGCCCTACGCCGTCAATATCACTGAACCGAACTTGAATGGGAGTCTTGAACATAATTAAGAACTAAGAGTTAAGAACTAAGAACTAAGAGTTAAGAGTTAAGAGTGGCTGCGCGGTCCACTCTTAACTTTTACTTTTTTCTATGAGGGGAACGGTATGTCTTAATTGCGGTCGGCTTCGACGTGGACGAAGAGCAAAATCATGGTGCGGATTTTTATCACTACATGTACGGTCGAATAATTGTAAAAGCGGAAATTCGGCAACCGTAAATCGTCAACATCTTCGGCACTGTCTCATCGCCGAACCGGTGATTGACTTGCGTCGAACTGGTAATTCTCAATTCTCCATTCTCAATTCACGACAGCGCCTGTTCAAGGTCGTTGATAAGGTCGTCAACATCTTCGACTCCTGCCGACAATCGGATTAAAGTGTCGGAGATACCGACATGTTCGCGTACCTCTTTTGGGACGGACGAGTGGGTCATGACCGAAGGCAGTTCAATCAGCGATTCGACGCCGCCAAGACTTTCGGCTAATGCAATGACGCGAAGTTTTTCGAGAAAAGTCTCAGCGTCGGATTGACTGCCGACGATTTCAAACGACAACACTCCGCCGAAACCCGTTCCCTGCGTCTTTGCCAAAGCATGTTGAGGATGCGTTTCGAGTCCGGGATAAATGACCCTTGTCACCTTCGGATGTTTCGACAGATAATCGGCAATACGGAACGCATTCTGTTGATGCTGCGTCATCCGCAAAGCCAGAGTTTTGACGCCGCGCAACGTGAGATACGAATCGAAAGGCGACAGCACCGCGCCGATAGCGTTTTGGTGATATTGCAGTTTCTCGTAATACTCGTGATTGTTGAGCAAAAGCGCGCCGCCCAGCACGTCGCTGTGTC
>JAISLK010000060.1 GCA_031290935.1 Prevotellaceae bacterium
GGCGACGAAGGCGAAGTCCGCAGTTTTCAGGACAGGTGGGCAGGCGGTATCGAACATTATATCGCCTGGCTGAAAGAACGTGTCGTCGAAATGCACCGCGTGCTGAAACCGGCCGGAAGCATTTTCCTGCACTGCGACTGGCACGCAGATGCGTATATCAGGGTGGAAATTCTGGATAAGATTTTCGGGATAAACAATTTTCTGAATGAAATTACATGGAAACGAACAACGACGCATAATGATTCCAAACAGGGAGCGAAACATTTTGGTCGAATCCAGGATAAAATATTTTTCTATGCCAAAAACACAAAGGAGTTTGTCTTTTATCCTCAATTTGAAAAATATAAAAGCGACTATATTGCCCAGTCGTACAATAGAAGCGATCCGGACGGCAGACGTTTCAAGGCAACCGATTTATCAGCCGCAAAGCCCGGAGGTGATACGCTGTATGAATGGAAAGGCGTTTTTCCTCCCAAAGGCAGATATTGGGCATACGCTAAAAAGAATATGGCGGAATTTGAGGAACAAAATCTTATTTATTATTCGGAAACAGGTAAACCTTATTTGAAACAGTATCTGGATGAAATGCCCGGTAATAGCGTTGATGATTTCTGGGAAAACTGTGTTTTCAGGAACAAAGCGGAACGTATCGGCTATCCTACTCAAAAGCCCGAAGCCCTTTTGGAACGAATCCTGAAATGCTCTACCAACGAAGGCGACACCGTTCTTGACCCTTTTGTAGGCGGCGGCACAACCGTTGCTGTAGCCGACAAACTCAATAGAAAATGGACAGGCATCGACCAGAGTGTGCAGGCAATAAAAGTTACGGAACTGCGATTGGACAAACAGCGCGATTTATTCAGCGCACCGTTCAGCGTGCAACTTCATAAATACGATTATGATACATTACGCTACAAAAATGCCTTTGAATTTGAGTCGTGGATTGTGCAGCAATTTGGCGGCATCAGCAATACCCGTCAGCGCAACGACTTGGGGCTTGACGGCAAAATGCCCGACAACACGCCCATCCAGGTAAAACGTAGCGACAATATCGGGCGCAACGTGATAGATAATTTTTTTGCAGCCGTTCAACGTAGCGACCAAAAACTTTTCGATAAAAACGTTGCTGATAAAAAGCCTGTCGGGTATATCATTGCTTTTTCTTTCGGCAGGGGCGCGGTAGAAGAAGTGGCTCGATTGAAATTAAAAAACAATATCATTATCGAACTGGTGAAAGTAGAAGATATTGTACCGATAGCAAAAAAACCGACCGTTAGCGTTGAAATTAATGAATTGAGCCACGATGCAAAGGGAGTTCGTGAAATAGCGTTTGTAGCCGCCGGAACGAGCGAGGCAGGCATAGAATTTTACAGTTGGGATTTTGCATACGATACCGAAAAAGGCTTCAAAGCCGACATAATGCTTGACAAAGAAGGCAAACAAACGAAAAAATTGAAAGCGGGATTACACGTCATCGCCGTCAAAGCGGTGGACAACGACGGACTGGAAAATGTCGAAACAATAAAATTGAAAGTAAACGGCGCCGTAGAACAATTATAGCAATTATTACTTAATAATTAATTTCATTAAATAATGATACAGATAGCACAATTCGATTATATATGGTTATTGCTGCTGATTCCGGCATTGCTGGCGGGGTATGCGTTATTTATACGCAGCAAGCGCAGGGCATTGTCGCGGTTCGGCGACGTATCGTTGATGCAGCCGTTGATGCCGCTGGTATCCCGCCGCCGCGGGTGGCTAAAGGTCATTTTGCTTTGCTTCGCCATTTTCTTTTTCACGCTGGGGTTAATGCGCCCGCAGATGGGCGCAACCGTTCGCGAAATGAAACGGCAGGGCATTGAGATTGTGGTAGCGCTGGACGTATCGAACAGTATGCTGGCGGAAGACTTCCGCCCCAACCGGCTGGAACGCGCCAAACTCGCCATCTCGAAACTGGTTGACCGCCTGCGCGACGACCGCATCGGGCTGATTGTATTTGCCGGCGACGCCTACGTGCAGTTGCCCGTAACGACGGATTATGTATCGGCAAAGATTTTCCTGTCGTCCATTTCGCCGGGCATCGTACCGAAGCAAGGCACGGCTATCGGCTCGGCTATCCACATGGCCATTCGTTCGTTTACACTGCAAAGCGAAAAAAGCCGCGTGCTGATTATTATTACCGACGGCGAAAACCACGAAGACGATGCGGTGGCGATGGCAGAAGAGGCGCAGAGGCAGGGTATTTTGGTTTATACTATCGGCATCGGCTCGGAGCAGGGAAAACCCATCCCGCTGGGCAACGGCTCGATGTTGAAAGACAGGGAGGGCAACATTGTGGTAACAAAACTGGACGAAGCAACTTTGCAGCAAATCGCAGCGGCGGGCGGCGGCGCATATACCCGCGCAACCAATGCCGACCTGGGCCTGGATCGCGTGATTGACGACATCCGCGACATGGAAAAACAGGAAATGACGTCCGTCGTATTTGAAGATTTCAACGAGCAATACATGTGGTTTTTCGGGATAGCCCTCTGCTTCCTGCTCCTGGAAACCCTCCTGCTGGAAAGGAAAAACAAATGGTTCCGGAGTTTTGATATTTTTAAGCGGAAACAATAGAACATCGCACTCGTGACTTACGGAAATATTTTTTATTGAACTTTTATGCTAATAAATATGAAAATGATAAATAAAAAAACCATCCTGTTACTGCTACTCTCTTTTGCTGGTATCAGTTCGTTATTCGCCCAAAAATTAACAGTGAAAGTGAACAATATTAAACCGGTTTCCGGAAATTTGATGGTTGGCGTATTCAACGATGAAACCGGTTTTCCCGATACTTACTATAAAGGTGAAAATATTAAAATCACCGGCGCCGTCATGATTGTTACTTTTACTGATTTGCCTAAAGGGAAATATGCGCTTTCGGTATATCAGGACTTAAATAAAAACGGACAGTTGGATAAAAATATTTTTGGCATCCCGAAAGAAAAATACGGATTTAGCAATAAAACCAATAAGCCTGATTATAAAGAAAGCGTTTTCGATTTCAACAGTGATTTGACCGTGAATATAACCCTGAAATAACAATATCTATGCCGCCAAAAGAATTGAAATCACCTTATGGAATTATGCAATCAATGGTTGACATCCTTGATGAGCAGTACCCGGCGCACAAAGAAAAAGGGACGGGAATCATCCAATTTTACCTTTTTCATAAAAATCAGGAATGGGTATGTTATATAAAAACAGGCGAAAACCGTTTGGAATTTTGTACAGGAAGGGCAGACAATCCAACGGTAACGTTACGGTGTGATTTCTTTCATTGGCTTGATTTGGCGTCTGGGAAACTGAATCCGGTTTGGGGTATGATTACTCAAAAGCTAAGATTTCAGGGACAGACGTCCTTCTTCAAGACGCTTCCAAAAGTGGATTTCAATGTAAATATCAAAGATAAGGACGACCCCTGTACGGCATTTGAAAAAAACGCTACAAAAAAATGGCAGCGTCCCCAATCGGTAATAATTATCAACGCCTCTCCCCGTTCGGGCAATGGATATACCGAACAGTTTATCTCACGCCTTGCAGAAGGCATCAGCGATGCAGGTGCAAACGTGGAAGAAATATACCTTTCTAAATTAAAAATAAAAACCTGTACGGGTTGCTGGCACTGCTGGATAAAAGAAAATGGCTGCGTATTTGACGGCAAAGATGATTTTTATGAACTTTTTGAAAAAGTCAATCGCGCCGACATGATTGTTTATGCCCTGCCGCTGTATGTGGACGGGATGCCATCCATATTAAAGAATTATTTTGACCGGTCGGTTCGCAGGGTTTATCCGTATATTTGCAGCGATACGAAAAAGATGCGGCATCCCCGGCGAATTGACAGGAAAAACCAGGCGATGGCCCTGCTATCTATCTGCGGCTTTCAAGAGAAAATACAGTTCAAAGTTTTGGGAATGCACTTCAGAGCGATTGCACATAATACTCATATTCCCTTAATAGAAACAATTTACCGGTCAGGTGCGATGTTTTTATTTAACAATCCGTTTTTCTACAAGGCGCAGACAGAGATTCTGGAAAACATGAAAAAAGCCGGCACGGAACTGACTTTAACCGGTAAAATCAGCAGGCAAACGAAGAAGAAAATAGAACAAAAAATATCAAGTAAAAAAGAGTTTGTTAAAATGACAAATTATTTTTGGTTCGATAAAATTACCAATCAAAAAGACATCAATGATTATTAAAGTATGAAAAATAAAAACAATATAATCGCTTCGCTCTTCTACTCTTTTCGGGAGTCAGGATGTTTGCGCATTTTCTTTCTTCTTCTCGCTTTTTGGGGAACGGGAAGCGTGTACGCTGCCGCGCAGGCGCCGGAGCGGCACGACATGCGCAAAGGAAACAAACTGTACAAACAGCACGAATACGATAAGGCTGAAATCGCCTACAAACACGGGCTGGAAAAAGATTCCACCTCTTTCGGCGCACGCTTCAACGTGGCGGATGCGCTGTATAAGCAAGGGAAAACGGAAAATGCGGAAAAACTTTTCCAATCCTTGACCGGCGCGGAAACAGACGATGAGCGGAAAGCAAAAGTTTTCCATAATTTGGGCAATGCGCAACTGAAACAACAAAAATATGAGGAAAGCATAAAATCCTACAAGCAGTCGTTGCGCCTGAACCCCGCCGACGACGAAACACGCACCAACCTGGCGTATGCGCAGGCAATGCTGCAACAACAACAGCAGGAGCAGCAAAATAACCAGAATAATCAGGATAACCAGGATAACCAGGATAAAAATCAAGACCGGCAAGGCCAGGACAAACAGCAAGACCAGGATAACAAAGGCCAACAAGACGAACAGCAGCAGCAACAGCAACCGGACCAACAAAACCAGCAGGAACAGCCGCAGGACAAGCAGAACGAACAACAGCAACAACAAAAAATTTCGCCGCAAGATGCGCAACGCATGCTGGAAGCCGTGCAAGCCGATGAAAAGGAAACACAGGACAAAGTAAACAAAGAAAAAGCAAAAGCCCTGCAACGGCAACAGATAGAGAAAAACTGGTGAGCATACGAATTACACAAATTTTGACGAATTATACGAACAATTATGGATACACGAATGCAAAGATGGCGTTTAAAAAAATCCCTTTTTAGCAGAAGGGGGATGGGACTTTTTTTGCTGCTCTGTTGCAGCCTTTCCGCAGCGCGTGCGGAGGATGTTTCTTTCAACGTATCGGCGCCGCGCGTGGTAGGGACGGGCGAATCGTTCCGGGTAACGTTTTCGGTGAACGCGAACGCCAATGATTTCACGCCGCCCGATTTTGCCGGGTTCCAGGTAATCGCAGGCCCTTCGCGTTCCACCAGCCAGCAGGTGCAATTCATCAACGGAACGGTGTCGCAGAGCCAGACCACCAGTTTCACCTATGTCCTGCAAGCGCAGCAGGAAGGCAAATTTACACTGGGCGCGGCCAGCGTGGCTGTCGATAAGAAAACCTACCAAACACAGCCGCTCGCCATTGAAGTAGTCAAAGCGGAAGAAGCCCCGCAAGCTGCGCAGCAACAACAGGTGCAGCAAGGCGCGCAACGGGCGGCGGAAACGGGCGGCGGAAACGATATTTTCGTGCGAATACTGGTGAGCAAATCCAATGTATATCGCGGCGAATATTTGACGGCGACGGTAAAAATCTATTCGCAATCCATGAATATCGCCGGTTTTGAAGACGTGAAATTTCCTACCTTCAACGGCTTTTGGAGCCAGGAAATAGAAGCGCCGCAACAATTGCAATTCCAGCGCGAGAACGTCAACGGGAAAATATACAACAGCGCCGTCGTGCGCCGCTATGTGCTTTTCCCGCAGCAAACGGGCGCATTGAAAATAGACCCCTTTGAAATCACCTGCGCTTTGCAGGTGCATGCCGCCCCGCGCAGCATCTTTGACGATTTCTTTGGGGCGTCGGCGCAGATTGTGCGCAAGCATATCGCTTCGCCGACAGTTACCGTGCAGGTACAGCCGCTGCCGGCCAATGCACCGGCGTCGTTTGCCGGCGCGGTAGGCGTCGGGTTCAAGATGTCGGCGGAGCTGGCGCGGGATTCGGTTACCGCCAATGATGCGGCTTCGGCAATTATTAAAATCAGCGGCGAAGGCAATGTAAAACTCGTGGATGCCCCGAAAATCGCCTGGCCGCCCGACTTTGAAACATACGACGTGAAAATTTCGGACAACAGCAAAACCTCCGCCTCCGGCGTGAGCGGCTCGAAACAGTTTGAAATCCCTTTTATCCCGCGCAGCGCAGGAACATTTTCCATTCCCCCGGTGGAATTTACGTACTTTGATATTGCAAAAAAACAATACGTAACCATCACTTCCCAACCGCTTGACATCCGCGTAGGGAAAGACCCGAACGCCGGTTCGTCCGTTACGGTTGGCGGTGTGAACAGACAGTCCGTACGCGCATTGGGCGAAGACATCCGCTACATCAAAACCGGCGTTCCCGAATGGCAGGAAAAGAACAGCCTGTTCTTCGGCTCGCCGCTGTATTACCTGTTGGCAGGGGCGGAAATATTGGCCTTTATACTATGTTACCTGTTCCTTTCGAAACGGCGGAAAGACTTGCAAAACGTAGTACTGGTGCGCCACCGGAAAGCCAACAAAACAGCTCGCCGGCGGCTGAATACAGCCAACCAGCTGCTGAAATCCGGCAATGAACCGGGCTTCTACGAAGAGTTAGCCAAAGCGCTATGGGGCTACCTGGGTGATAAATTAGCCATTGCCGTAGCCGGCCTCTCGCGCGAAAACGCACGGGAAGCCCTGCTCAACCGCCAAATCAGCGGCGCCGAAGCCGAAACATTCCTGCAGATAATCGACGAATGCGAATTTGCCCGCTATGCGCCGGCCGGCGGCAGCGTGCAGATGCAGAAAATTTACGACGACGCCATAAAAGCCATCAGCCGCTTCGAGCAACTGTTGAAAGTTAAAAACTAAAAGTTAAAAGTTGTATGAAATATAGATTTTTTATACTGGCTGCCATCCTCCTCCTTCCTTTCGGGAGCGCTGCCACTGCTACCGCCGACTCCCTCTGGGCGCAGGCAAATACGTTTTATGCCAACGGGCAATATCCGGACGCTATCCGGGTATATTCCGGTATCGAAGCGGCGGGCAAGGCGTCGCCCGATTTGTACTTCAACATGGGCAACGCCTATTACAAACAAAATGAGCTGGCCAATGCCATCCTTTATTATGAACGGGCGTTGCGCCTGTCGCCCGGCGACGCCGCGATTGCCTATAACCTCGAGATGGCGCAGCTCCGCACGTTAGACCGCATTGACGCCATCCCCGAATTTTTCCTTTTCACCCGGATACGCCACCTGCGCCAATGGGCAAGCGCAGACGGCTGGGCGACGCTGTCGCTGTTCCTCGTGGCGGCTACGCTGCTATGCCTGGCGGGATTCTTTTTCATCCGCTCGGTGCGGCTGCGCAAGCTCTCATTCTTTACGGCGGCGGCCTGTGCGCTGCTGGCGGCCGGCAGCGTCATCTTCGCCGAAGCGCAACGTACCGCCGTTACCAGCCGCAGCGAGGCGATTATCTTCCCCGCCGTAGTTACCGTGAAAAGCGCACCGGACAACACCGGCAAAGACCTCTTCATCCTTCATGAAGGCGCGAAAGTTATCATTATCGACGAACTGTCCGACTGGCAAAACATCCGCCTGCGCGATGGCAAGGAAGGATGGATTGAAGCGGGAAATGCTGTGCGGATTTAAATCTTGAAATCTTTGAATTTTTAAATTACCCTTACCGGACGCACCGGAGCTGCAGCCCGTGGTACTTGGCGGTGTAGTACACGTGCGCACCGGTCGTAATAAAGTACATGCAGTACGCCTGGGTGGCAGAGTTGTTGTCTGTCGAAGACCAATAGAAGCTGTGCGTGCCTATATCGGCCATAGAACCGGAAGCGCCAGCGAAGCCGCTATAACCCCAGGCGGTACCCAGGTCAGCGCCATTAGTAGCGCCGATTAAGGCGTCCATGTCGTCCTTCGCAGGCACGCGCCACGGCGAGGGGCACATGGCCGATTTATTCGCTTCGACGTACAGCCAGTTATAGTAATACCACGTGTTTGTTCCCGAAGTATAGCTCCGGCATTGCGGATAGATATGGTCGTTCGGGTAAGCGTCCTTGTTACATTCGGGCATTTGGATGGCGTCGCTCCACACCAGCGTGCTGGCGCCGAATGTCCACGTCTGGGCGCTGGCGGCATACGTCGGCGTTGCCGTTAGCGTCTGCGTTACAGCAACCGTCTGCGTCAATGTGCCGGCGGTAACGGTAACGGTGGCGGAGCGGTCGGGAGCGCCCGTCGCTAATTCCGCCAGTGTAACGGTCAAGGCGCTGCGCCCCGTGCCGGCGGTTGGCGTTACCGTGCACCAGCCGGCGCCTTCTTCGCTCACGGCGGCTGTCCAGGAGGTATTGCTCGCAAGCAGTACGGGGTAATCGCCGCCGGCCGGTACTGCTATTATCGCGTCCACATCCGTTGATACGTAGTCGATACGCACCAGGGCGATGGTTCGCACCAGCGTCCGCTCGGCGCCGTCGGAAATCAGCAGTACGGCTTCGCCGGCTTCATTGTCCGGGGTAAAGGTGGCCGGGGCGGTGATGGTAAACGTGCCGGCGTTCCCGGTTTTGACATGCGCCACCGTCCAGTCCGGCGTTACGCTTATTACTTTGACATGTTCCACGCTTCCGGTGAGCGTATGAGGCAGGGTTTGGACGTCGCCCGCATCAAACTTTTCCGGCTGGGCAAAGTCGATGCCAATCGTCTTGTACCTGGGCAGGGTAATCGTTCCGCCGGCATTGGCGAGGGTAAATACCACATAGTCGGGGTGGGAGTTATCCACGCCGTTTTCGGCGAAGATGGCGTCGCCCTGCGGGCCGGTGGAGCCGTGTTGCCCGTCATTGCCGGTGGCTTTAACGGGTTGCCCGTCGCTGCCGGGCACGTCCGTCCAGCCTTCGTCGGCCGTTACGTTGCACGCGCCGGTAACGCATACCTGCCAGTAGCCGGTAACGGCATTGATGCGGAGCTTGGGGGTGACGCCGG
>JAISLK010000061.1 GCA_031290935.1 Prevotellaceae bacterium
AAATGCAAAGCGAAAATTGAAAAAAACATTTCGTGGGAAAAAGGCGTGAAAGACCTCACGGTAAACCTCGAGAAGAAAACCGTTGCCATTACCTACGACCCGCAGAAAAGCACCGCAGAGAAATTGAAAGAAGCCATTGAGAAATTGGGCTATACGGCCGAAAAGCACCCCGACCCGCCAAAGAAAACGGACGCGCCGGAATAAAAATACCACATTTGTGCTATTGCAGGGGTACGACCGTCGCACTATCTTTGCACCCGAAAATTAATCATTTCTTATGAAAAAAGAAAAAATACGGACTTACAAACTGCAAATGAATATGCCAATGTGCATGTGCATGTGTATGCAGGTTGCTGCTGTGCCGGAATCTTTTTCTACTTTATAATGCTATATAAAATTAAATGGAGAAAGTCCGGCCGAAAGCCGGACTTTTTTTGTGCAAACAGTTTTAAAAATAAGCGATGATAAACGGTTTTAAGAAATATATAGCTATTGTGGCAGCAGGGCTCTGCCTCGTGCCGGCGCAGGCGCAAGAGGTGGCGGTAGCCGATTCGGCCGAAAACGCCATGCTGCTGCTGATGGAGAACGTCAGCTACCTCAACGAGGTGGTGGTGGTGGGCTACGGCACGCAGCGGCGCAAGGAGCTCACCGGCGCTATCTCCACCGTGTCCAAAGCGCATTTGGACTACAATGTCGCCCCGTCGGTTGATGCGCTGCTGAGCGGCGCGGTGGCGGGCATGAGCGTGACGCAGGCCTCGGGACAGCCCGGCGCCGGCGCATCTATCCGTATCCGCGGCGGCAATTCGATTAATGCGGGCAACGACCCGCTGTACGTGATTGACGGCTTTATCTTTTATAGCGACAACTCGTCGGTGCAAACCGGCGTCGGCGTCATTGAAGGAGAAATCAACCCGCTCAGCCTGCTGAACCCGTCCGATATCGCCTCCATCGAAATATTGAAAGACGTGTCGGCTACGGCGATTTACGGCTCGCGCGGCTCTAACGGCGTGATTATTGTTACTACCAAAAAAGGGCAGCGCGACGGCGCCTCGGTCAACTACCGCTATTCCGTTGGCTTCAGCCGCTCGGCGCGGAAACTTGATTTATTAACCGGCCCGCAGTGGGCGCGCCTGCAAAAAGATTATTTTCTGAATAAGGGGCAGTATGCCGACAGCGATATCCCGTCGCTCCCCACCTACGACTGGCAGGACGGCGTACTGCAAACAGGCGTGGCGCACACCCACGACGTTTCACTCAGCGGCGGCGGCGAAACCACGCGCTACTTCCTGTCGGGAAATTACCTGAAACAGGATGGCGTCATCCTCAATTCGGGGTTCAACCGCTTCGTCGGCAGGGTGAATGTAGAAAAGAAGCTGTCGCGCATCATCACAACGGGCGTGGCCGTTACGGCTACCAAAAGCACGCAAAACACGCTCACCACTTTCGAGGAAGTAAATTATAACGACTCCCCCTACTCCCACGGCATTGCCAATTCGTTGACCTACGCGCTGTACATCCCGCCGGTGGTGCCGCTCTACGATGCGAATGGCGGGTATAATTACAGTAATCCCTTTGAATATGCCTACCTGCGCCATGGCGACCAAACGGCAAACCCCCTTTCGGACTTGAAGAACAGTTCGGCGCAAAACATCCTTTCCGTGTTCCTTGGAAGCGTATATGCAGAGATTTCGCCCCTGGAAGGCCTTACGGCAAGAGTGAACATAGGCGGCAACCTCAGCTACGTTACGCAAAATTATTTTGCGCCGTCCTACACCGCTATCGGGCTGTCGCTGCATGGCGTGGGCGGCGTGGGCAACAAGCGGCAACAGGCCATGCTGTATGAATACACCCTCTCCTACAACAAGACTTTTGCCGACAAGCACAGCTTCGACATCCTTGTGGGCTACACACAGGAAACAACGAAGAAGAACTATGCCTCCGCATCAAGTTCCAATTATGTGATCGAAAAACTGGGATTTAATAACCTGCAAGACGGCGAGGAATACTTGTCGCCCATTACGGGCGCCTCCGAAGGCGACCTTTACTCGCTGCTGGGCAGGCTCAACTATTCGCTGCTGGGCAGGTACCATCTTACGGCAAATTTCCGCAGCGACTATTCCTCGCGGATGGCGAAAAAGCACAGGAGAAAAAATTTCCCCTCCATCGGTTTATCATGGAATATCAATGAGGAACCGTTTCTGGCGAATAACCATACCTTATCCCTGCTGAAACTGCGCCTCAGCGGAGGCACGGTGGGCAATCAGGAAGGCATCGGCGAATACGAGTTCCTGCAAACCCTCACCGCCGTGCGTTACGGCGGCGGAACGGCCTATATCGTCAACAACAGCGGCAACGAAAACCTGCGCTGGGAAAGCACCGCGCAATATAATGCCGGGGTTGACGCCGGGCTGTGGAAAAACCGCCTCATCGCCACCGTGGACGTGTACTACAAAAAAACATACGACTTGCTGCTGCGCATTCCGCCGAAATTGGGAGAAAGCAACACCCAGCTGGTAAACGCCGGCAATGTAACCAACAAAGGTATTGAATTGAGTATCGACGCCACACTGCTCGACAGCCGCAAATGGCGCTGGAGGGTCACTGCCAACGCAGCCCGCAATATCAACCGCATCACGGCGCTCTATAATGATGCGGAAGAGATGAGGGTCAACGACGTGGAAATATTGAAAGTGGGCGAATCGCTCGGACAGTTTTACGGTTTGGTGTTTGAAGGCGTAGTACAACAGGGCGAAGACGTGTCCAAGCTGCCCACCTCCCCGTCGTATAACACGCTGCAGCCCGGCGACCCCAAATACCGGGACACAAACGGCGATAACCATATCGACAGCAACGACAGGGTCGTGCTCGGCAGTCGCCAGCCCGAATACCTCTTCGGACTGTCGAGCACCCTGAATTACGGGCGTTTCGACCTGTACATTGCCTTTCAGGGAACGCAGGGCAACAAAGTGTATAACCAGCTGCGGCGCTTTTTGGAAATCCCCACCGACAGCTACAACATGGCCGCCACACTGCAAGATGCGTGGACGCCCGGCAACCCCTCCAATACCGTTCCAAAGATAACACAAAGCCAGTTTTCTACCGAGTTGGACAGCCGCTACATCGAAGACGCCGCCTACCTGCGCCTGAAAACATTGACCATAGGTTATAGCCTGCCCATCGCCAAAAAAATTGACCTGCGCTTTTTTGTAACCGCGCAAAACCTGTTTACCCTCACGCGCTACAAGGGTTACGACCCCGAAATAGCCAGCGGCACGGACTTGGGCGTCTATCCGGCGGCAAGGACGGTGTTACTGGGCGCAAACGTTTCGTTTTGAATAAAAAAACAGTTAATTTATATTAACTTAATTACTTTATATTATTTACAAATTTAAATTTTTACAATTATGAAAAAAACAAATTTCTTAAGATTTTTTGCAACTTTTGCAGTTGCAGTAACAGTTTTCTCGCTGGTTTCTTGCAGCAAGGAAGACGACACCCCTGTGGTTCCCCCCGGCGGCGGCGAAGAGGAAGGGGAACTGCCTGTTATCGATTGGCAGTCGCCGATTAAGAGTGATAAAGAGGCGCTCGCTGTGGCGGCAGGCGCTTATTATGACTGGGCGCGATTGAGTTCCTCGTTTTCATTCCTGCTGGAATCAGCTACGGAATCAACCATCAGTTTTGAAGGCGCCGAAACCGCAGGCGGCCCCGAGGTAAGCCGTTTTGAAACCACCAAAAACAATTCGTATGCCAACAAGCTGTTCCGCTACTTCTACGTGAGCGTGGGCGAGGCCAACAAAGCCATTGCCCGGCTTGACTCCTCTTACGCCAACGGCAGCCTCACGCAGGCAACCATTGATTTGGCCAAGGGCAGGGCGAAGTTTATCCGCGGACTGGATTACCTCTACCTGACGCAGCTGTATGGCGAAGTGCCGGTTTTCACCTCGCCCAACGCCACAGACGCGGAACGCACCACGCGCAAACCCATCGACGAAGTCTATACGCAGGCGGTTAAGGATTTGACGGAAGCCGAAGCCTTGCTGCCCGATTTCGACCCAACCCGCTCCAATCCAAGCAAGGGTGCGGCCAATGCCATTCTTGCCCGCGCTTACCTGCAATGGGCAAGCAACCCGCTTTCGCAACAGCAGGTAGCCGCTATCGCCGGCGGCCAAACCGACCCGGCCGCGCCCACGTGGAATAATGAACGCCTGCAAAAGGTGGTGGAATATGCCGACAAGGTCATCAGCAGCGGCAACTTCGCGCTGGAGCCCAACTTCGAGAATTTGTGGGGCGTGCAGGCGGAAAACCGTTCGACGGAACATATCTTCACCATCCACCACGACGGCGACGGTAACGGCGACGCCCAGGGCAATCACCAAACGCATTGCCCGTTCACATTCGGTTTCGACCTCTACACCGACAACCACATTGGCCCGGCCGACGTTAGCCTGCTCAGCTGGTTTGAGCCAGGCGACAAGCGCAAACGCTTCTCCATCGCGGATTCACTGTATAATGCAGACGAGAAGACAGGCGCCGGAAATACGCCGCAAGCGTATAAAAAGTACGGATTTACATTTCCCGTTACTTCGCCGCGCTATGCCAAGTGGATTCATCGTTACAATAGGACGTCGCTCATTGAAGTAGCTTATGACCAGGGCGTAAACTATGCAGGACAGCCCAATAATATCAACCGCGTGGAAATACGCCTTGCCGACGTGCTCCTCTACAAGGCAGAAGCCAAATTCTACCTCAACAGCGGCGACAAAGGCCTGGCGGAAGTCAACCAAATCAGAGCGCGCGCCGGATTAGACCCCTTGGCCACACTCACCAAAGAGGCGTTGGAAAAGGAATACAAACTGGAACAGTTCTTCGAACAGCGGAACTGGGTGAACCTCACCCGCTGGCGCACACTGATTCAAACCGTGCGGAAAGTGAGCGAATATGAGTATTTCAAGCCCGAGTACCAAAGTGTTGCTTCCATCGTAAGCGCCCACGGGCCGGCAGTGTCGGGCACCAACTACCCCACTTCGACGAACTACCCATTCTTTGCCAAGATTTACACGCACCTTCACAAAAAATACGACAACGTGACCGGCAAATTCTACCGCTTCCCCATCCCCAAACAGTATGGAGAGGATGTGGGAATAACGGTACAGAACCCGGGCTATTAACAGGACGCACCCCCTGTTTGGGCGAGGTTGAACCTCACCCAAACTTATAGCATAACGCCGCCTGCATGGAAATGTGGGCGGCGTTGTTAAATTCAACTAAGAAATGCAACTTTTTTAAAATTTGTATTATATTTTTTTTCTTACCTTTGCAGGAAAATAAAGGTTATGAAAACAGCAAATGAGTATTGTCTTCTGTTGCGCGACTATAAACACAAACATGCGGCGGAATATGGTATTGAGCGTATGGGGATTTTCGGGTCGGTAGCCCGCGGCGACCAAACCGAAGATAGCGACGTGGACATATACATAGAAGCGCCTCAAATGAGCCTGTTTGGATTGGCCAGTCTTCATATTGCATTAGAGAAGCACCTGAAAACGCCCGTAGATATTACTTGCAAGCACGACAATATGAACGCCTATTTTAAGCAACGGATAGAGAAAGAACTGATATATGTATGACAAGTCACTACTATTAAATTCGCTGCAATATATAGCGGCATCACTGCAAAAAATCATTGAGCGGACAGCAGACGTTACTTCCGTTGATGATTTTGTGCGTTCACCCTCCGGAATGGATTTATTAGATATTGTTTGCATGAAACTTTTTGCCGTTGGTGAAACCGTGAAAGCGATTGACAAACATACTAACAACTCGTTCTTGTCGCGTTATTCTTCTGTTAATTGGCAAGAAATAATGAGAATGCGGGATATTATTGCCCATCATTATTTTGAAATTGACGCCAACAGGGTATTCAACACTGTTCGTAACGATATTTTACCATTACTTCAAGTCATTGAACAAATGAAAGAAGATTTAAAATTTCAAGATTTAAATGTTTAAATCTTGAAATCTTTGAATGACCTCGCCTGCATGGAAGTAAAAATACCCTAAGTGTGGTATTGTACAACGTTCGGCATGCCTCTACCTTTGTCCCTCGAATTATTATGAATAATGAGGAGGGAAATAACTTCCATAATGGTGTTGCTTGTTGCATGCTCTTCTTTCGGATATGCCCAGCATATCACAGGCAAAGTGGTGGATAAAAAGAGCAAAGAGCCGCTTTTAGGGGCGAGTGTATTTTTAATTGCCGATAAAAGTAAGGGCGGCATGACCGACCTCGAAGGTGCGTTTACCCTCGCTGTAGATTCGCTTCCTGTCACCATTTCCGTGCAGTATTTAGGTTATCAAACACGGGAAATTAAGATTGAAAAATACGCCCCCTTCACTGCGGAACTGGAAGAAAACGCCGGCC
Organism: Prevotellaceae bacterium; assembly: GCA_031290935.1. Classification (GTDB taxonomy): domain Bacteria; phylum Bacteroidota; class Bacteroidia; order Bacteroidales; family UBA932; genus JAIRKX01. The sequence continues at coordinate 6,422 of JAISLK010000061.1, forward strand.
TGCTTGATGAAATAGTGGTTATAGGCTACGGCACGCAGCGGCGCAGGGAATTGACCGGCGCGGTGGCGTCCGTGTCAAAATCGGCCATGGAGCAGCCGTCAACCTCCATCAACGAACTGCTTAGCGGAAATATCGCAGGATTAAATGTTACGCAAACCTCGGGACAGCCCGGCGCCGGGGCCTCTATCCGTATCCGCGGCGGAAATTCCATTAACGCCAGCAACGACCCCCTGTATGTCATCGACGGATTTATTTTCTTCAATGAAAAAAATGCCACGCAAGCCGGGGTAAGCGGAATTGACGGCAGCCTCGACCCTTTGGCGTCCATCAATCCTGCGGATATCGAATCCATAGAAATATTGAAAGATGTTTCCGCCAAAGCAATTTACGGCTCCCGCGGCGCCAACGGGGTAATCCTCGTAACCACCAAAAAAGGGAAACGCGGCGCCAACAGCATCAATTATCAATACACCATCAGTGCGGATCAATCGGCCAAAAAACTTGAATTGCTATCCGCAAAACAATGGCTCACGATACAAAAAGAATATTTCAACAACAAACCGGCCTTATATTATACGCCGGACGAATTGGCGCAATTCGACAAGGGCACCGATTGGCAAAACGCCGTGCTGCAGAGCGGTGTTTCGCAAACCCACGAACTGTCCATCAACGGCGGCGACGAGAAAACGCGCTATTTGATTTCCGGCAATTATACCAATCAGGAAGGGATTGTCCTCCATTCGGGCTTCGAGCGATTTAGCGGCAGGCTGAATCTGGAGAAAGAAGTGTTTGACGGCCTCACTGCCGGCGTTACCGCTTCGGCCAGCCGCAGTACGCAAAATGCGCTCACCACCTTTGAAGGTACCAATTACCGCAGTTCTCCCTTTTCCCGCGGCATTGCCAATTCGCTAACCTACGCGCTCTATATGCCCCCGGTATTGCCCATTTACGATGCCTCCGGAGGCTACAATTATGTAAACCCGTTTGAGTACACAGACCTGAGTTACTACGGCCATGCCGCCAATCCGGTATCCGACTTGGAGAACAGCATCGGGCAAACGCGGGGCACTGCGTTGCAAGGCAATTTTTTTGCCCAATATACTATTATAAACGGACTGCAGGCGCGGGTGAGCGCAGGCGCCAACGTCGATTATATTACGCAAAGTTATTTTGCACCGCCCACCTCTGCGCTGGGCATGAATCAGGACATCAGAGGCTCGGGCGCCATTGGCAACCGGCGCACGGACGTTGTGCAGGCCGAAGCGTTGCTGAGTTACAAAAAGCAACTCTACCGGATTCACTTCATCGACCTGCTTGCGGGGTATACCTGGCAAAAAACCGCAAGCGCCGTGTCGCTCAGCAGGGCTTCCCACTTAGACAATCTGGACAATCTGGGGATGGGGAAGGAACAGCCTTCGCCCTCGCGCAATCAGGAGGCCAATTTCCACTCGCTGTTGGCCAGGGTGAATTATACGTTATTGGAAAAATACAACTTGACGGCCACCTACCGCGCCGACAGATCTTCCCGTTTTTCAAAAAGACACCGGTGGGGCTATTTTCCATCCGTGGGACTATCGTGGAATGTGGACAGGGAAGACTTTTTGCATCCGCTGGCTCCGGTATTGAGCGTCCTCAAACTCCGCCTCACGTACGGCGAAGCCGGCAATCAGGAAATTGATTTTAATGAATATGAACAGTATTTTGCCGCAGGCAGATATAACGGTGAAACCGCCTATACGCTCACTACACTGGACAATAAAGACCTGAAATGGGAAACCACCACGGAATACAACATCGGGATTGACGCCGGATTGTTCGACGACCAGCTAACCCTGACGGCCGACGCCTATTACAAGGAAACGCGGGATTTGTTGCTGCGCATACCCGCGCCCCTCGGCTCAGGCTCCACGCAGCCGCAGTTGAAGAACGTGGGAAACGTAACAAACCGGGGATTTGAGTTGGCCGTTAACGCCAAAGTAATAGCGCGCCAAAAATTGTCGTGGTCGCTTTCTGCCAATTTTGCGCATAACACCAACACCATTACGAGCCTTGGAAAATATGCCGACCTTCTTTCGGGCAGCGAGCAGGAACACATCTTGCGCGTGGGTGAGTCGGTGGGCTCGTTCTACGGATATATTTTCGACGGCATTGTACAAAGCGATGAAAATATTGCCGCCCTGCCCACCATAGAAGGACGGACGTTAATTCCCGGCGACGTCAAGTTCCGCGACCTCAATACCGACAGAAACATCAACGACTATGACAGAACTGTTTTGGGAAGCGTTCAGCCTGACTTTACCTATGGCTTTTCTTCTTCTTTCAAATGGGGGCATTTCGACTTTTATACGCACTTGGGCGGCTCGCATGGCGGCAAAGTATATAACTTGCTGCGGCGGCATCTCGAACGCTCTTCCGACGCCCATAACATGTCGGCAGCGTTGTTGGACAGCTGGACGCCCACAAATCCGTCCAACACCATGCCCCATGTCAACAGTACGAAAATAATTCGTTCCGACAGCCGCTATGTGGAAGATGCTTCGTTCCTCAAATTACGGAACATTACGTTGGGCTACAGTTTTCCGTTCAAAGCAAAATCCCGCGGCGTCACCGTCCGCCTGTTTGTCGCTGCCCACAATTTATACACTTGGACAAAATACCGGGGCTATGACCCTGAAGTAGCCGGCGGCATTGACCTGGGGATTTATCCTTCGGCGCGGAGTTTTCTAATAGGAGTAAGTATTAACATTTAAAAATAAATTAACATGAAATCTTTTTTATCCGTAGTGCCGGTAGCACTTTTGATTCTTACATTCGCTTCTTGCAATGATGAGGACAACAACAACAACAACGATGACCCTTCAGCAGTAATAACCGAAGCGGAAGCCAGTGCGCTGGTCAATGCCGCGTACGTGCCCTTGCAGTGGTTATGCTCGTACAACTCTGTTTTCCTCGAAGGGCTTACCGAGGTGCTTTCCTCCGTATCCGAAGATGTCGCACCCTCCGCCAGGGTGAGCCGGTTCGAGATTGACAGGCTAAACGATATAGTTATCGAACTTTTCAGCGACCCCTACGCGAGTATCGGCAGTGCAAATTTGGCCATCGCACAAATTGAAGCCGCGCCGGTGAATGCCAATCTCACACAAGCGCAAAAGGACTATCAGATTGCCCGCGCCAAATTCATTCGCGGACACAGTTACTTCAAGCTCGTGCAAACCTTTGGCGAAGTGCCGATATTGACTTCGGACGCTATTGTGGGCGAGCGCAGACCTATTGATGAGGTTTACGGACAAGCCGTCAAAGACCTGACCGAAGCGGCAGCACATTTGCCTGCGTACGACCCGCAGAAATCCAACCCCAGCAAAGCGGCCGTGAATACGATTTTGGCAAAACTGTATCTCACCTGGGGACAAAAACCGGTTACCACATCAGAAATTCAAAGTATTGCAAACACCCAAAACGACCCCGCGAAACCTGCGCCGGACGCGGCAAAACTGCAACAAGCCGTTACTTATGCCAATGCCGTGCTTGCAGATGGCCAATATCACTTGCTCACTAATTTTAACGATATTTGGGGCGTTAATCATGAAAATAATGCCGAAGTCATCTTCTCTGTCCGCCACGACGGCGACGACATTGACGGCATTGCCGGCGGCATGGGCAACCACCAAACGCATTGCGGATTCACATGGCCGAAAGACCCGCGACTTGACCCACACCTCAATTACGCGGATGTTACGCTCGCAGACCGTATTCCGGACGGCGATGCCCGTAAATTACTTTCGTATGTAACATACCTTGACTACGAGGACGGCGAGATAGATACGCTGACCTGGCCCATAAGCGTGGTGCGCCCGGGCAAATGGATTCATCGCACGGCGAGCGATGTAACCAAAGCCACCATTGCGCAGCCCAACAATATCGACCGCATCGACTACCGCTACGCCGAAGTGTTGCTCATCAAAGCCGAAGCCTTGTTCTTTCTGGGCAACACCGCCGAGGCATTACCATTGGTCAACCAACTCCGCAACAGAGCCGGCGTGACGCCTCTGTCATCGCTGACGGCACAAGACTTGTACAACGAATGGGATAAGGAATTTGCTTTCGAACAAAAACGCTGGTTCAACCTGGTGCGCTGGCGAAACTATGTATCGACCGTCAAAACGGCGCTCGAAGGATTTGAATACATCAAAGACGAATATGCATCAGCAGAAAGCATCCAAGCAGCTTTCCCTACTGTAGATGGCGTCAATTACCCGTTCTATGTAAAATTACATACAAACCAAAATGCCAAACTGGAGCGCTTGAACGGGAAGTTCTATCGTCTCCCGATTCCTGCCGGATATGAGTATGAAGATTTGGGAATAACGCCGCAAAACCCGGGATATTAAAATGACACGTCCGTTATTTGCATACATGCTTTTATTGTTTTTTGCTGCAGGATGCAGCGCCGAGCAAGGCAATCCCAAAATCCCCTACGATTCGGGATTGCCGTTAGGCGGCGCCGCTCAATATGAAAGACAGTTCGATGTGAAAAACTCTCCGTACTATCGGTCAATTGATTTCTACAACAAAAAAAGCACCGGCTCACTGACGCTGATTGAACATTTTAAAACGATTCAACAAGCGACAAATGTAACCTGCGGCCCTGTGTGCGTGCTCATGGTGTTGGAACACTTCGGGAAACGGAATAACTATAACGAGAAACAACTTCAGCAGTTGCGGGGAACAGCCCAAGACACGACTTATTTAAGGCATATCAAACGTATCTTTGATGAGATTGGCGGTTTTGAATACCATTCGACTTACGATTACCCGGAAGCGAATCCGGAAACCATTTCCGAGACATTTTTCATGGAATATATCAAACAGGGTATTCCGGTTATTGTGGGAACGAATGCGTGGGGCGGGCATTGGCAAATCATCATCGGATACGACACCATGGGAACGCCTTATACGGCCGATGATGTACTCGTTTTGGCCGAACCTTACGATACCACCGACCATAATCAGGATGGTTATACTACGATTCCGCTGCAACACTTTTACGAAGGCATTTGGCGAAACTATTTCGATCCCGATTATAAATGGGGATTATTTATTGCCGCCCGGCCGCAAGGAGCATAGATTTACTTTAATGAAAAAATACCCTAAATGTGGTATTGTACAACTTTCGGGATACTTTTACCTTTGCCCGTCAAAATGTCATTAATAAATGAGGAGGAAAATAACTTCTATAATCGTGTTGCTTTTTGCATCTTTTTCTTTCGGATATGCCCAGCATATCACAGGCAAAGTGGTGGACAAAAAGAGCAAAGAGCCGCTTTTAGGGGCGAGTGTATTTTTAATTGCCGATAAAAGTAAGGGCGGCATGACCGACCTCGAAGGTGCGTTTACCCTCGCTGTAGATTCGCTTCCTGTTACCATTTCCGTGCAGTATTTAGGTTATCAAACACGGGAAATTAAGATTGAAAAATACGCCCCCTTCACTGTGGAACTGGAAGAAAACGCCGGCCTGCTTGATGAAATAGTGGTTATAGGCTACGGCACGCAACGGCGCAAGGAGCTCACCGGCGCGGTGGCATCCGTGTCAAAATCGGTATTGGAGCAATCCTCTACCTCCATCAACGAACTGCTGAGCGGGAGCGTGGCCGGGCTAAACGTTACACAGGTATCGGGACAGCCGGGGGCAGGCAGTGCCATTCGTATCCGCGGCGGCAATTCCATCAACGCCAGCAACGAGCCGCTATACGTAATTGACGGCGTAATTGTTTATCCGCGTTCAACCGGCGCGGGAGCCGGTAGCGCTAACACCGCCGTCGAAAGCAGTATTAACCCATTGGCTTCTATCAATCCTGCCGACATCGAATCCATTTCGGTCTTGAAAGACGTGTCGGCTACAGCCATTTTCGGCTCTCGCGGTGCGAATGGCGTTATCATCGTGACCACTAAAAAAGGAAACAGAGGAAGCGCCCTCATCAATTATACTGTTACTGCCGGCTGGAGTACGCCTGCCAAGCGCCTGGAATTACTAAACGCCCAGCAATGGGGCCAAATACAAAGAACGTATTTCGGCAACAAAGGAAAGCTTACAGACGACTATCTGGCATCCATTGGCAAGGGTTACGACTGGCAAGACGCCGTGCTGCAAAACGGTTTTAGCCAAAATCACAACCTGTCGGTAAGCGGCGGCGACGAAAAAACAAAATATCTGATTTCCGGAAATTTTACGGATCAAGACGGAATCATTCTCAATTCCGGATTTCGCCGACACAACTTGCGGATCAACGTTGAGCGCAACGTGCGGGAAAACCTCACGGTGGGCGCTACCGCCACTTTCGGCAAAAGCACACAAAACAGTTTGACGACCTCAAAAGAGGTGAATTATAATTCTTCGCCTTTCGGCGATGGCATTACCAATTCACTGACCTACGCTTTGTTTATGCCGCCAACCGTGCCTGTTTACAAGCCCGACGGCAGCTATAATTACGAAAATCCATGGGAAAGTTCCCACTTTTCGCTCAACGGGCATCAGGCAAACCCCGTATCGGATTTGGAAACCAGCGTCGCCGAATCAATTAATTATTCGCTGTTGGCGAATTTTTATGCTACTTATACTATATTTAACGGATTAGTGGCCAAAGTGAGCTTATCAAGCGATCAAGGCGCCATTACGCAAAACTTTTTTGCGCCTTCCTTCTCCGCACTTGGAATGAACGAAGTTGGGGTTGGCTCCATAGGGAAAAAAGAATATGAAATATGGCAAACCGATGCGACCCTCGACTATTCCAAATATTTTAACGGCAAGCATTTCATTAATCTTATGGCCGGTTATACCTATCAAAAACAAGATGAAAATTATTTGATTAACAGATCCAGCCATTTTATTAACGAAACATTACAACATAGCAAATTGGGATTTGGCGAAGTGCAATCGTTGCCTGTCAACGGCGTTTTAGGCTCGCAACTTCACTCGCTTATTTCGAGGCTGAATTATACTTTGCTCGACAAATACAACCTAACGGTGACTTTTCGCGCCGACTATTCCGATCGTTTTGCGGAAGGGAAACGCTGGGGATATTTTCCGTCGGCAGGTTTCTCGTGGAATGTGGATAAGGAAACCTTCTTGGAAAACCTGCACCTGTTGAACGAACTCAAACTGCGCTTGTCGGCAGGAACGGTTGGCAATACGGAGATCGGCGATTATTTGTTTTTGCAATTCTACAACCCGCAAATGTATAACGGAACACCTGTTTTTGTGATGGAGAACTTGGGAAATCCCGATTTGGGTTGGGAAACAACCACGCAATACAACGCCGGCATTGACGCCGGATTATTTGACAACCGCTTGAGCCTTGTGGCCGACGTGTATTACAAAAAAACACACGACTTATTGCTGGAGAAACCGGCTCCGCTTGGGTCGGGCGTTGAAAAACAGATGGTCAATATCGGAAATGTAACCAATAAAGGGGTGGAGCTGGCAGTGAATGCCGTGTTGATAAGCAATAAAAAACTTAACTGGCATGTTTCGGCTAATATTGCCCGCAACATCAATACGGTAACCGATTTAGGCGGCGACGACAATTTGCTGTCGGGACAATACGGCGAACGAATTTTAAAAGTAGGCGAACCACTGGGCTCCTTTTACGGATATAAATTTGATGGTGTGGTGCAGCTAAATGAAAATACGTCAAAAAAACCCGGCGATATAAAATTGGCGGATACGGATGAAAACGGAAGCGTGGACATCAACGACCGGATAGTGCTCGGCAGCATTCATCCCGATTTCACTTACGGGCTGTCGTCGTCGCTGACTTACGGAAATTTCGATTTGTTTGTGTCTTTGCAGGGCTCGCAGGGTAATAAAGTGGTCAATTCGCTTCGCCGGCATTTGGAACGCGCCGGTTCGAGCTACAATATGTCGGCGGCATTGCTGAATGCGTGGACGCCGGAAAATCCCTCGAACGAAGTGCCGGCAATCAAGGCCGGCTATGAACAACAGATTGACAGCCGCCATGTGGAAGACGCCTCTTACTTGCGGCTCAAAAACATTACGCTGGGCTATACGCTGAGGTGGAAAGCCCTGTCCACAGACATCCGGCTATTTGTTTCGGCGCAGAATCTCCTTACGCTAACTTCTTACAAAGGTTACGACCCCGAAGTGAAAGACGGTATAGACATCGGTGCGTATCCCACCGCCCGCACATTTATTGCGGGACTTAGTTTGACAATTCATTGAGAAAAAATTAAATATTAAATCTTATTACTAACAACTAAATTTTAAAAAAAAATGAAAAAGTTTTATTTACTTGCGCTTGTCGCGCTGACTCCCATTGTTCTTACAGAGTGCAGTGAGAAAGAAAAAGAAAAGATTATCGTGATCGACGGTAATTACTCTCCTAAAGACATCGAAGCATTTGCTTTGATTAATGCGGCCTATCGTCCGTATCAAACGCTCAGTTCGACCTTTACGTCGCTGATTGATACACCTGTGGACGGCTATACCAGTTTCCTGGGGCAAGATGAACAAGATTGCACCTGGGCGGCGCGGATTGCTATTGAATATACCAACCTGTATCCGCGTAAAACATTTAACGCACTCTACGAATCTATCGGTATCCTCAATAGTGCGCTTGACAACATCAATGCATCAAACGAATTGACTGAAGCCGGCAAGAAAACCGCTATTGCGAGGGCAAAATTCCTGCGCGGACTGTTCTACTCCTATTTGGTGCAGCTTTGGGGCGAAGTGCCCATCATTCTCGACAATAACGTGGGGAACGCTACCGAGCGTAAACCTATTGACGAAGTGTATACGCAAATCGTAAAAGACCTGACGGAAGCAGAAGTTGACCTTCCTGCTTACGATTCCAGCCCGATTATCCCTTCCAAAGGCGCTGCCAATACGATTTTGGCACGCGCTTATTTGGCCTGGGGCAACAACCCGCTTACACAAGAGCAAGTGGCTGCAATAGCAGAAGGAACAACCGACCCTGCCGTTTCATACAACAAAGAACGACTGGAAAAAGCAGTTGAATATGCAGACAAAGTGATTAACAGTGGCGTTTACAGTCTTGTGTCCGACTTCCGTACATTGTGGGGACTTGCCAACGAAAGCAAAGGGCCAGAACAAATCTTCACGATTCGCCACGATGGCGACGGTATTGACAAGCAAGGCAACCATCAGGCGCATTGTGCAAGCCACAATCCGTTTGACGAAGATGAGCCGGCGCACATTCAACCTGCCCACACTTACGACTGGTGGCCCAATGATGATCCGCGCAAATCGTTCGCCATCCTGGATTCGGTGGTCGAAAAAAGAGCCGGCAAACCCGACTCCATCCATTACTATCGCTGGCCCCATCAATTACCGCACAACGGCAAAGGGGTGGATCGCAGCTATCCGAACTCCGAATATCTCACCCAGTTGAAAAACGATGTGGACAGAATAGAAATTCGTTATGCCGAAGTATTAATTACCAAAGCCGAGGCACTGGTGCAAATCGGAAGAGATAATGCCGAAGCCACCCGGTTGATCAACCTGATTCGTACGCGCGGGTTCGATGGCAATAGCAGCCACAACCTTGCATCGGTTACACTGAAAGATATTCAGGATGAATGGGAATATGAGTTCCAGTACGAACAGCACCGCTGGTTGAATCTTACCCGTTGGAAAAATTTGATTTCTACCGTTAAAACGTTAGTACCAACCTATACTTACTTCGACGAAAAATTTGCAGATGCCGAAAATACCGTAACCGTAAATGGAATTACACACAAGGTTGGCGCCGTATTTGCAAGGTATCACAATCATTTGCGTGGTAAATTCAACAACATTAAAGGCCGGAACTATCGCTTCCCGATTCCGCAAGGCGCAAGTTTCCAGGATTTGGGCATTCGTCCGCAAAACCCCGGTTATTGAGCACAACCATGAACCGAAAATTAATCTTATTGTTTGCATTTTGCCTTGCGGGGATATTCTCCCTGCAAGCGCAAAAAGCAATCAAAAAAGAAACTGTATTAGAAAAAGTACAACAAATCGACCCTTACATACGGGAAGTCAGAGGTTATCTGCACGAACATCCCGAATTGTCGGGCAAAGAATTTGAAACAGCCAAGTTTATTCAACACGAAATCGCCCAATGGGGATTGCCCGTAACCAAAGTGCCCGGGACAGGATTTTATGTGGTTTTGGACACGCACAGGCCGGGCAAAACCATTGCTTTGCGCACCGATATAGACGCTTTACCTGTTCCTGAAAATCCCGAAAATTTAAAGCAGGCAAAGAAATGGATTTCCAAAAATGCCGGCGTTTCCCATACGTGCGGACACGACGGGCATATCGCGATTTTGTTAGGTGCGCTAAAGATTCTCCACGAACTGAAAGACCAACTCAGCGGTAAGATTATTTTCATTTTTGAAGAAGGCGAAGAAACGAATTCCGGCATCCATGCCATGGTTGAGGCTTTACGTCCCTTGCACATCGACGCTATTTACGGCAATCATTTAAAGTCGTCGCTGAATACGGGCGAAATCTATGTGCAGGAAGGCGCGATCATGGCAGGCACCGGCACCGTGGCGTTCGATGTGATAGGACGGGGCGGACACGCTTCCCGCCCCGATTTATCCATTAATCCGGTATTTGCGGCGGCGCATATTTTGACAGGCATTTCCGTGGCATGGAACAATCAGCGGGATGTGACCAAAACGGTTACGCTGGGCATTACGCAGCTGCAAGGCGGGGAAACCTACAACGTGATTCCCAACTCCGTGTACATCGGCGGAACGATTCGGTTTTTCGACTTGCAGGAAGGAGAAAAAGCCTTTGCCATTTTGCGGACAGTGAGCGAAAGCATTGCCCGGGCGCATAACTGCTCGGTCAAGTTTCACGATAAAATGGGCATTGCGATAGGGCCTGTGGTAAACAACGCCGCTTTGGCGAAATTTAC
>JAISLK010000062.1 GCA_031290935.1 Prevotellaceae bacterium
GTGAAGTTGGATTCGCTAGTAATCGCGCATCAGCCATGGCGCGGTGAATACGTTCCCGGGCCTTGTACACACCGCCCGTCAAGCCATGGGAGCTGGGGGTGCCTAAAGGTCGTAACCGCGAGGAGCGGTCTAGGGCAAAACCGGTGACTAGGGCTAAGTCGTAACAAGGTAGCCGTACCGGAAGGTGTGGCTGGAACACCTCCTTTTTGGAGCTGACTTGCTATTTGAGTTTTATTCTTTGCTTGTTTTTCAATCTTACAGCTGTCCGGTTCAATAAAGAACCGGACGGCTTTTTTTGCAGATAGCCGCGATGCGGTAAAATACCGTAAAAGAAGAGGCTGGTGCAGGCGCGGCGTTTATACCAGCGTCTTCCCGCTCATATCTGCCGGTTGCGGAATACCCATGAGTTTTAAAATGGTGGGCGCAATGTCGGCAAGGACGCCGTTGCGCACGGTTTTTATGTCGTTATCTACGACGATGAAGGGAACAGGGTTCAAAGAATGGGCGGTGTTCGGTGAGCCGTCGGGGTTTTCGGCATAGTCGGCATTGCCGTGGTCGGCAGTGATAAGCACGGTGTATCCGTTGTCCTGTGCGGTTTTTACCAGGGTTCCCACGTTTTCGTCTACTGCTTTTACGGCTTTGCGGATGGCTGCATATATGCCGGTATGCCCTACCATATCGCCGTTGGCGAAGTTGAGTACTACCAAGTCGAATTTTTGCGATTGTAATGCTTTTACCAGCGCTGCCGTAACTTCGTAGGCGCTCATTTCGGGTTGCAGGTCGTAGGTTGCGACTTTCGGGGATGCAATCAGGATGCGTTCTTCGTTGGGAAATGCTTCTTCGCGGCCGCCGGAGAAGAAAAAGGTTACATGTGCGTATTTTTCGGTTTCGGCAATGCGTAACTGGTTTTTGCCGGCCTGCGATACGGTTTCCCCCAGTGTGTGTTGCACATTGTCTTTGTCGAAGAGTACGTGCAGCCCCTTGAATTTATCGTCGTAGGGTACCATTGTGCAATAATGCAGGGGAATGGTTTTCATCTTCAAAATAGCGGCCTTTGCTTCCGGCGACATTGCGCTGTCCGGTTTTTGTGCATCCGCTTGCAGGCCCTGCAAGAGTTCGTCCTGCGAAAGGGCAATCGTTAATTCTTTGGCGCGGTCGTTGCGGAAATTGAAGAAAATCACGGCGTCGCCTTCCTGTATAAGCGCTACCGGCTGTCCGCCGTCAGTGCAGACGAGGGGTTTAATAAATTCGTCGGTTACGCCGGCTTGATAAGCCTGCTGTATGCCCTGTACGGCGTCGGTTACGGGCGTTCCCTTGCCGTGAACGAGTAAGTCGCAGGCTTCCGCAATACGTTCCCAGCGTTTGTCTCTGTCCATTGCGTAGTAACGTCCGATAACGCTGGCGATGCGGCCGGTGGTTTTTGCCAGATGCTGTTGCAGCTGTTCGACAAATCCCCTGCCGCTGTGCGGGTCGGTGTCGCGGCCGTCCAGGAAGCAATGCACAAAGAGTTTTTCAAGGCCGTATGCTTTGCCGGCGTCGCACAGTTTGAACAGGTGTTCCAGTGAACTGTGCACGCCGCCGTCGGATACGAGACCTATTAAGTGCAGTTGTTTCCGGCTGGTTTGGGCATAGGAATATACTTGTTTTATTTCGTCGTTTTGCAAAATGGAGTTATCGCGGCAGGCGCGGTTAATTTTCACCAAATCCTGGTACACGATGCGGCCGGCGCCGATATTGAGGTGCCCGACTTCGGAGTTGCCCATTTGCCCGTCCGGAAGCCCGACGTTTTCGCCGGATGCCAGCAGCTGCGCATGCGGGCAGGCGGCTTTCAGGCGTTCAAAGTTCGGCGCACCGGCAGTATAAATCACGTTGGAGTGGTTGTGTTCACCTTCGCCCCACCCGTCTAAAATCATCAGTAAAACTTTTTTGTTCATCAATTTTATTTTTAATAAGTAAAAGAAGTTGCAAATATACAAAAAAAGCGCGGTTGTAACGGTACATTTTAAAAGGGGGGAGATTTACGGGGTCAGGCCGGCGCAGGCCACTGCCTGCCGCCCTGCCGGCATCAGGCAGGGCGGCCTGCTTTCGGGCGCAGCCACAGTGCATCCGCCCTTTGCCTTGCGCCTGTCTTTGTGAGGCATCCTGTCTGTTGTTTTAGACAGTATTCCTCATAATATTTTTAAAATCAGTGATTAAGAATTAACCGGGGCCAGCCTGAATCCGTAAATCCGTCAATAAGTAAATTTTTCTTACCTTTGCAGTCGCTCAAAAGATACAACCATGCTGGTAAAAACATTCGGAAGCGCGTGTTATGGCGTCAAAGCAATTACCATAACCATAGAAGTGGACGCTTCGCCGGGCTTCGGCTTTTCAATGGTCGGGTTGCCCGACAGCGCCGTAAAAGAAAGCCAACAGCGCATCAGCACTGCCCTGCAGACTATCGGGCTGCGGATGCCCGGCCGCAAAATAGTGATTAATATGGCCCCTGCCGACATCCGCAAGGAAGGCTCATCGTATGACCTGCCGCTGGCTGTCGGTATGCTCGCGGCGTCGGAGCAGCTGAATGCCGAACGGGTGCCGCAATATGTATTAATGGGCGAGTTGTCGCTGGACGGGTTTTTACGCCCCATCGCCGGCGCATTGCCCATTGCGATACAGGCGCGGAACGAGGGCTTCCGGGGATTTATCCTGCCGAAAGAAAATGCGCGCGAGGCGGCGGTTGTCAGTCAACTGGATGTCTATGGCGTGGAGACATTACAGGAAGTCATTGACTTCTTCAATGGCGCCGGGACGCTGGAACCGCTGGCAGTAAACACACGCGAAGAGTTTGCGCAACATTCCGCCGCTTATGATGTGGACTTTTCGGACGTAAAAGGGCAGGAAAATGTAAAGCGGGCACTGGAAATAGCCGCTGCCGGCGGGCATAATATGATTATGATAGGCCCGCCGGGCGCAGGGAAGACGATGCTTGCGAAGCGGCTGCCGACCATCCTCCCGCCGCTGTCATTGCAGGAAGCGCTGGAAACAACCAAAATCCATTCCGTCGCCGGCAAATTGGGGAAAAATACCGGACTGATTTCACAGCGGCCATTCCGTTCGCCGCACCATACTGTTTCCAACGTAGGGCTGGTAGGCGGCGGCAGCAACCCGCAGCCGGGCGAAATTTCGCTGGCGCACAACGGCGTGCTGTTCCTTGATGAATTGCCGGAATTTCAGCGCACGGTACTGGAAGTAATGCGGCAACCGTTGGAAGACCGTGAAATCACAGTATCGCGCGCAAAATATTCGGTAGATTATCCGGCAAACTTCATGCTGGTAGCTTCGATGAATCCCTGCCCCTGCGGCAACTATAACCATCCCGAAAAGAAATGCCTTTGCCCGCCGGGCGCCGTGCAGAAATATTTGGGACGCCTGTCGGGGCCATTGCTTGACCGCATAGACATACATATTGAAATTGTGCCCGTGCCATTTTCCAAGTTGTCGGAAATGGAAGCATCGGAAAACAGCGCCACCGTGCGCGAGCGCGTCATCCGTGCACGGCAGGTGCAGGAACAGCGGTTTGCCGCAGAACCGGGCATCTACAATAACGCCATGATGCCGTCGCGTTTGTTGAAGAAATATTGCGTCCTGAACAGCGCATGCAGCTCTTTACTGAAAAACGCTATGGAACGCATGGGCCTTTCCGCCCGCGCCTATGACCGTATTTTGAAGGTATCGCGTACCATTGCCGATTTGTCCGGCGCAGAAAATTTATTGCCCGACCATTTGGCGGAAGCCATCCAGTACCGCAGTTTAGACCGCGAAGGATGGGCAGGATGATGCAAATTAAGAATCAGGAATTAAGAATTAGGAATTATGGCGCATGGGAAATACAGGGATAGAAAATCTACTTGTTACTTTCATTTTGGGAGCCGGGGGGCTGTTATAATCGCCCTGCTGTGGCTGTGCACGGCGGGATGTTCGACCAAAAAAAATACATGGCCGTCGCGCACTTACCATAACATCACGTCGGAGTTTAATGTCAAATTCAACGGCAACGAAAGTTTTAAGGAAGGTGCGCGGAAAGCCGACAGGTACATGCCGGAAGAATATGAACAAATACCGCCGGTGTTTTCTTACTCCCACAAGAACATTCCCGGGCTGGTGTCGGGAGACATGGACCGCGCCATAGAAAAATGCGAAAAACTTATCCTCAAACATTCCATCACCGCGAAGCCGGCGAAAAAGCCGGACAGCAAAGCCAGCCGGAAAGAAAAGGATTTCTATAACCGGAAAGAATTTAATTCGGCGGTGGACGACGCTTATCTCCTCAGCGGGAAAGCGCATTTATATTTGCACGAATACGATAAGGCCATCCTGCTTTTTGACCACCTGTTAACGGAATACCCGAAATCGTCGTCAGCGCCGGAAGCTCAGATACGCCTTGCCGCCGCGTTCGTTCATACCAATGATTTGGAACGCGCGGAAACATTGTTAAACGCTGCCGGTAAAGGAAAGAAATCGCTGGCGAAAAAATTAAATACCCTCCTGGAGGCTACCCGCGCCGAATTGTATATCCAGCAAAAAAACTACCGCCAAGCCGCCATCCACTTGGGAAACGCCCTGAAACAGGAAACCCAAAAAGGCATCAAGCTCCGGTATTATTTTATCTTGGCGGAACTTTACAGCCAAACGGCCGACTACGACAAAGCCACCACCTGCCTGAATAAAATTATGCAATCGAACCCGGCCTACAGCGTAGCGTTTGCAGCGCAAATGCGCAAAGCAGCCTTGTACAACCCGAATGCGCATGATACGCAACTGAAAAAAGAATTACGCCGTATGCTGAACGACGAGAAAAATAAAGAATACAGCGACCAGATTTATTTTGCGCTTGCACAGGTAGAACACCTCTCAGGGAATGATTCGCTCGCGATGGATTACCTGAAAAAATCCATCGCCGCCGAAAGCAGTAACGAACACCAGAAAGCGTTAGCCTACATTATGCACGCCCACTACGTATATGCCTACAAGCAATTTCCCGAAGCCTATGCCGCCTACAAGGAAGCGCTGGCGCGGCTTTCTACCGATTACCCGCAATATGACTCGCTGGAAAAAACCGCCAACGGATTGCAGCGGTTAGCGGCAAATACGAAAATTATCCAGCGCGAAGACAGCCTGCAACGCATCGCGAATATGCCCGCCGCCGAACGGGATCAATGGATTGCCGGCGTCATCGCGGAAATTACAGCGGCGGAAGAACAGCAACGGCAGCAACAACGGCAACAACAATATTTCATGTACCAGGAAGAATATAACCGCAACATGGGGCAACAAACCAAGAGCAATTCATGGTATTTCTATAACGTATCATCTATCAATTCGGGCGTATCGTCGTTCAATATGCGTTGGGGGAAGCGCAAACTGGAAGACAACTGGCGGCGCAGGAATAAACAGGACATCTCGTTTGCCATACAGGCGGAAAACAAAAACGTCAGCGACGGGAAACCGGAATTGTCTAACAAATCACCCGAATATTATACCCGCGACTTGCCGCTCACGCCCGAAGCCATGGCGGCGTCCAACGAACGCTTGAGCAATGCACTGTTCCACCTCGGCGAAGCATACAAGGACGACGTGCGCGAACCGCTGCCGGCCATCGCTACTTTCCGCGCATTAGACAGCCGCTTCCCGCAAAACGATAACCGTGCATCGACGTATTACTATTTGTATGACCTATACACCGAAACGCATAATCCCGACAGCGCTGATTATTATAAACAACTTTTGATAACCAACTATCCGAAAACGCCGCTGGCGCAACAGCTGACCAATCCTAACTATTTTGCGGAACAGCAAGCGGAAAAAGCGGCAATGGATGCGCAGTACGAAAAAATATTTGACGCCTACAATGCCCAACGCTACGCCGAAGCAGGCGCGTTGGCGCAACAGATGATAGAACGGTTTCCCAACAGTTTATTGCAACCGCAACTGGAATTTATCCGGGCAGTGAGCGCCGGCGACGGCGGGAATATTGCCGCTTACAAAAACGCCCTGTCGGCGGTAGTCAACCAATATCCCTCGTCCGACGTGGCCAAGACCGCCGCCGGAATGATTGCCCTGCTCGAAAAACAGGAATTGCAATACACGCCGACGCCCGAAAACAAACCCGACGTTACTGCGCCGACGCCGGTAACGCCAGCAGCAGCTAAGCCCTACCTGTTTTCCGATAAGGAACATTATGCCGGCATCATTTGCGAAAATTCAAAAGATACGGCGGCTTTGCTCTTCGCCCTTGAATCCTATAATGCCGACGCATACATTGAGAAAAACCTGGAGGTGGATATTCAAAAAATCGGGGATAGTTATGTGATGGCGGCTATACATACGTTCCCCACGCTACAGGAAGCAGAAAGTTATATGGATGCTTTGGAACACAGCGCTGCAATAGAGGATTTCCCGCCGCAGGAATACCGGAAAGTACTTATAACCCCTGAAAATTTAAGCCTGTTAATACAATCGAAAAACCTTGCCGCTTACTTGATTTTCTTTACAAAAAATTATATACAGCCATGAATATAATTATTCCGGGAGTAGAAGACCTGCCGCTGGCTGCCAAAGCCCTGTTGCCTGCTTTGCAGCATACGAAAGTGGTGGCTTTCCATGGCGATATGGGTATCGGGAAAACAACATTGATAAAAGTACTCTGCCAAACCATGGGCGCTACCGGCGCAGTGAACAGCCCGTCTTTTGCGCTCATCAACGAATACCGCAACAGCAAAGGAATCCCTGTCTATCATTTCGATTTTTACCGCATCCAGAATATTGAAGAGGCATACGATTTAGGATATGAAGAATATTTTTACAGCGGGCATTTATGCCTTATCGAATGGCCTGAAAAAGTACTTACCCTTTTGCCTCCCGATACGCTGCACGTGTATTTGTATTTCTCTAAAAACGGCCAACGGGTAGTGCGGTTTTAATACCGCACCAGCTAACGCAGGCGTTGATTTAGCCCAAGTTGCATTTACTAATTGAACGTACCTCGCTACAGCCGTACTAAAACCCGAAATCGGTTACATTTTTTTCTTCCTGCTGTTCACGTTGGGGCAGTTGCGCTATCTGGTGCTCGGCGTTTCCCTGTATAAAAATGGCTTTGCCGGGGCGCCCCGGGCAAATGTATTCGCAGCCGCCGCAGCCGATACATAAACTGGTATCAACTTCCGGTACCAGCAGCCCGTCGCGGTACGGCACCATGTGTACGGCTTTGGTGGGGCAGTGTTCGTCGCAGGCACCGCAATCCGTTCCGTCAATCACTACAATGCAATTGCCGGGTTTGAAGGTAGCTTTGCCAATCTGCGTGGTCTTCTTTTGCGCTACGGTCAAGGGAAGCAGCGCGCCGTTGGGGCAGATGGACGAACACTCCGTACATTCATAGTTGCAATAGGAATTATCGTAGTCCATGACCGGCATCATTATGCCGTCCAGCCCGTGTTCGCCCAGCGCCGGGCGCAATACTTGAGAAGGGCATTTGGCTATGCAGGCATGGCATGCCGTACAATATTGTTTCAGGCGCTCCAAACTTTGCGCGCCCGGCGGCGCAATGGCTTTCGGGTTTCTGGCAGACAGCCGCAGTTTGGGGATTACTAATTTCGCCAGCGCTGCCGCGCCCAACAGCCCTGCCGAAGCGATAAATATCCTGCGTTTAGACGGGTCGGGCAATGCCGGTTGTTTTTTCCGGGCATAGGAGTACCTGATGCCAATGGCATTAAATTTACAAACGGTTGTGCAATTATAGCACTGCACGCAACGAGAAGTATCCACCTGCTCTTCTTTAGCGTTTACGCATTGCGCCTTGCAGGAAATTTCACACATACGGCAATGGGTGCACCGCTCTTTGTCGATGCCGATGCGGAACAGCGAATACTTGGACGCCAAGCCCAGCAACGAACCAACAGGGCAAATGGTGTTACAGTACAAACGCCCGCGCCAGGCGCTCAGGACGGTAATCAGCACAAAAAACGCCATGCCGCCAATAATACTGCCGTAAGTAAACGTTTTGTAGCTTACGCGGTAGAATGTTGTAGAGAACAGGGATGCCCCAAAATTGTTAATGCCGGTTACCGACGGGCGGAACACGTTTTCCGCCATACGCCCGTAATTGCTGTAAGGATCTAAGTGCAGTAACAAGGTTGCGCTGCCTAAAATCATCAGGGCTGCGGTAAGCGCCATAATACCGTAACGCAGCCAGCGGTGCGGCTTTGCATACCGGTAACGGCGTGTTTTTTTGCTTTTGAAAAGATTGGCGACAGTCGTAACCACGTCCTGGAAGACGCCGGCAGGGCAGAGCACGGAACAATAGATACGCCCGAACAGCAGGGTAAGCAATATAATCAACAGCAATATCCCCAATGTCCCGGCCGTAGCTCCCAGCAAAGCGGGTGTAAACTGCCAGCGTAGCAGCCCCTGGAAAAGAACTGCTGTTTCCCCGCTAATATCTACAAAAACCAGCGTAATGGGTATTAAAACCAACAACGCAATAATAATGCGTAACCGACGAAGTATTTTATACATAACTTTGACCTGTGGGTAATTTTTATGATTTGTTAGGTTATAATCTGATGCGCTCTATTTTCAGGGTATCAAGTTTGGTTGTTCCCACCTTCATTTCTTCACCCAGTTTGATATGGCTGGCGTCGTTAATGGACATGGTCTTGTATTGATTGAAAAAGTTCACGGAAGCCGTGTCCACCGCCACCGGGTCAATAGCGAGAAAGAGCGCTTTGGGCGTTTGCACATCGTTCAGGCTGGTGCCCTGCGGGCCGTTTTGCGTCATAATCCGGTAAGCATCTACAATATTTAACGCGGGTTTTTTATACGTAGAAAAATCCGCAATACATTGCTGCAAGTCGTTGGAATGCCAGAAGCGGCGGTCCCACACCACGCCCATGTTATTTTTCATGGCAATCGTCATCTTTGCCCCGCCGTGATTTTTCAATACCGGCACGTTGAGCCACACGTCATAATCCAAAATCGCTTCATGCACTTTGGCTTTTTTCAGGCGTTTTCCCTGCGGGATGGATACTTCCCGGTAGTACTTTTCTTCGTGTGCAAACAACATTTTCCCACCGGCCGCTTTCACGGCGTCTTCAATGCCGCTGGTTTTGTAGCATTGTTTCCAGTCGTCGCACGTATGGTCGAAAACGGCTACTTCCGAAGCGCCTGCCGCCAAACAGTCTTTCACAATCGCCGCTACGAGTTCGGGATTGGTATCTGCCGCCAGTTCGGGTTTGCGGTCCCAGCCGATATTCGGCTTCACGACGACCCGTTGCCCTTTCTTCACGAATCTTCCGATGCCGCCCATCGCGGCAATGCCTTTTCTGTAAAGCGGTACCGGCTCGCCGCCCATTACCGCCACCAAATCGGCCGTGGCGGGCGCCTTTGCCGGTTTGCCCAACAAACTTTCCGGGCGCAATTGTACCACTCCGGCAGCGCCGCCCAATGCAAGTGTCTTTAGAAAATTTCTGCGTTTCATAACTAAAAAATTTAAAAGGTTTCAGTGCGTCAAAAGTACAAATAAATTATTGAAATACAAAAAATATTTGCTGCCTGGGCAGATTGACGGATTTGCGTTGCGCTTCCGCCAGCCAATTTATGGGGAGACCTTTTAAACATCGCGATTATCCGGAAATCTTTCCCGGGATTTAAATTTTGAAATCCTTGAATGACGCCGCCCGCACTTCCGTGCGGGCGGCGGTTGGCCGGCTCGTGTCGGAATACATTACAAAGGAGCAGAGCAAGCTGGCTGCAAGAGAAAGGCCGCCCACTTCGTGTGAACAGCCTTTCTGCCATCATTTTTCGCGTAATTCGCGGTAATCCCGCGTTTCTACATCATGCCGCCCATGCCGCCGCCGCCCATAGGCGGAACCGCAGGGGTTTCTTCTTTCTTATCAACCAGTACGCATTCCGTCGTGAGGAGCATGCCGGCAATGGACGCTGCATTTTCCAGGGCAATACGTGTTACTTTGGTCGGGTCGATAACGCCGGCTTTGTAGAGGTCTTCGTACTTGTCGGTGCGGGCGTTATAGCCGTAGTCGGCTTTACCTTCCTTCACTTTCTGTACTACGATGCTGCCTTCTACGCCTGCGTTTTCTACAATTTGACGCAAGGGTTCTTCAATCGCGCGTTTCACGATGAGGATACCGGTAGATTCGTCGTCGTTGTCGCCTTTGATTTTGTCTAAGGCGTCAATGGCGCGGATGTAGGCTACGCCGCCGCCGGGGACAATGCCTTCTTCTACGGCGGCGCGGGTAGCGCTCAAGGCGTCTTCTACGCGGTCTTTCTTTTCTTTCATTTCTACTTCCGTAGCAGCGCCTACATATAATACGGCTACGCCGCCGGCCAGTTTGGCGAGGCGTTCCTGTAATTTTTCGCGGTCGTAGTCGCTGGTAGTGGTTTCGATTTGCTTGCGGATTTGCGCTACGCGGTTGTCGATATTTTTCTTTTCGCCGCCGCCGTTCACGATAGTGGTGTTTTCTTTGTCAATCGTTACTTTTTCGGCTTTGCCGAGCATATCCATCCGGGCGCCTTCGAGTTTCAAGCCTTTTTCTTCGGAAATCACCATGCCGCCGGTGAGGATGGCAATGTCTTCCAGCATTTCTTTGCGGCGGTCGCCAAAGCCCGGGGCTTTCACGGCGGCAATCTTGATAGTGCCGCGCAGGCGGTTTACCACTAATGTGGACAGCGCTTCGCCGTCCACGTCTTCGGCAATGATGAGGAGGGCGCGGCCGCCTTGCGCTACCGGTTCGAGCACCGGCATGAGGTCTTTCATTGTCGAAATTTTCTTGTCGGTAATCAGGATAAGCGGGTTTTCGAGTACGGCTTCCATTTTTTCGCCGTCGGTCATGAAGTAAGCGGAGATATAGCCGCGGTCGAACTGCATTCCTTCTACGACTTTCACTTCCGTGTCCGTGCCTTTGGCTTCTTCAACGGTAATGACGCCTTCTTTTTTCACTTTGCTCATTGCTTCGGCAATCAGTTTGCCGATAGCGCCGTCGTTATTGGCGGAGATAGTCGCTACCTGTTCGATTTTGGTGATGTCGTCGCCTACCGACTGGCTTTGCTTTTTCAGGCTTTCAACTACGGCGGTTACCGCTTTGTCGATGCCGCGTTTCAAATCCATCGGGTTGGCGCCGGCGGTTACGTTTTTCAGCCCGACGTTAATAATAGACTGCGCCAGTACCGTAGCGGTAGTGGTGCCATCGCCGGCCTGGTCGGCGGTTTTGGAGGCTACTTCTTTCACCATTTGGGCGCCGGTGTTCGCAAAGCGGTCTTCGAGTTCAATGTCTTTGGCGACCGTTACGCCGTCTTTGGTTATTTGCGGTGCGCCGTATTTTTTATCCAGTACCACGTTGCGGCCTTTAGGGCCGAGGGTTACTTTGACCGCATTGGCCAATGCGTCCACTCCTTCTTTGAGGAGGTTCCGCGCTTCGATGTTAAATTTAATTTCTTTTGCCATAATACTTGTAAGTTTAATGATTAATAATTTGGTTAAATCACTGCCAATACGTCGGACTGGCGCATCATCATGTAGTCTTTCCCTTCATAATTGATTTCCGTACCGGCATATTTGCCGTAGAGCACTTCATCCCCTACTTTGAGTTCCATCGGCTCGTCTTTCTTGCCGTTGCCTGCGGCGATGACTTTGCCGCGTTGGGGTTTTTCTTTGGCCGTGTCGGGAATGATGATTCCGCTGGCTGTTTTTTCTTCCGCTTCCGCCGGTTCTACCAGCACGCGGTCTGCTAATGGTTTAATTTTCATATTTTTCTATTTTTAATTAATAATAATAAATTTTTGCTTCCCGTACAGACAAAAGCAGTGCCAAAGGTATTTTACTGCCATTTTTTCATTATACGGCGACAAAAGCAGCCAAATAACATGACAGAGTTGCAGAAACAGACAATAAAATGCTGTTACGGCTGGCGAATTGGCCGGCGCCGGCTTGTCCGGTGGGTCTCCCCCACCCCTGCCTCCTAATGCATAATTAAACGAAGCAAAAACATTAAAACTCCACGGGCGCGGAGGCAAACACCGCGGGCACGGAGGCAAACTCCGAGGGCGCGGAGGCAAACACTGCGGGCGCGGAGGCAAACACGGCGGGCGCGGAGGCAAACACCGCGGGCGCGGAGGCAAACACCACGGGCGCGGAGGCAAACACCGCGGGCGCGGAGGCAAACACCACGGGCACGGAGGCAAACACCGCGGGCGCGGAGGCAAACACCACGGGCGCGGAGGCAAACACCACGGGCGCGGAGGCAAACACCACGGGCGCGGAGGCAAACTCCGCGGGCAGCCCGGGGAAGAAGGGGGAAAGGGGGCTTTCGCCCTTTTTCAACTTTCAACTTACGACTTATATAAATTTTCTTTATCTTTGTCCGTTCTTATTTTTAATTTATCATGGCAAAAAATAAAGAGCCGGCCGATACGCAGAAGAAGTCGGACATGCTGAAAAATAAATACCTGATTACTGTTTATAATGACACTTCCCTGGAACAGATAAGCCATTTCCGCATCTCGGGGCTGGGGGCTATTATTACCGGGGCCATGCTGGTGGTCGCGGTGATTGCTACCGTAACCGTTTTGATAGCATTTACCGGCTTGCGGGAATTTATCCCCGGTTATCCTGACGCTACTACCCGCGAAAAAATCGTGGCCAATGCCCTGCGCGCCGATTCGCTGGAATCGCTGTTGCACCAGTGGGAGCGGCACCTGACCAATGTCAATTTATTATTATCGGGGCAGGACCCGCTGCCGATAGACGCGGAGCAATCCGCCTCGTCCACGGCGGTTGCCGGCAATTCTTCCGCATTTGTGCCTTCGCGCGAAGATTCGCTGCTGCGGCAGGAAATAGAGCAGCACGATATTTATGACCCCGCGCCGGCAATCATTTCTCCGGCGGCTAAACAGGAATCGCTGGAAAACCTGTTTCTCTTCACGCCGGTGCAGGGCGTGGTGTCCGACAAGTTTGACGTAAAAACAAAACACATGGCGCTGGATATTGTGGCAGCGCCCGGCGCAGCGGTCAAGTCGGTGCTGGACGGCACGGTCATCATGGCCAACTGGACGTCCGAGACAGGTCATGTGATACAAATCCAGCACAGCAACGATATTCTTTCGGTGTATAAACATAATGAGAAACTGCTGAAAAAGCAAGGCGACCGCGTAAAAGCCGGCGAAGTAATAGCCATTGTCGGCAATTCGGGCGAACTCACCACCGGCCCCCATCTTCATTTTGAACTCTGGTACAAGGGTGTGCCGGTAGATCCGTTGAAATATATCAGCTTTGAATAAGAAACGGGTTACCATATTAGGCGCTACCGGTTCTGTCGGCGTACAGGCGCTTGAAGTCATTGCGCAGCACCCCGGGTCGTTCACCGTAGAAGTATTGACGGCGCAGAACAACGCGGCGCTGCTCATCGACCAGGCTATCGCTTTCCAGCCAAACGCCGTGGTTATCGGCAACGAAACGAAATACCCCGAAGTAGCGGCGGCATTGAAAAAGTATCCGGTAAAAGTATTTGCGGGCGCGGCTTCCCTGTGCGACGTCGCCGCCTGGGATACGGCAGATATAGTGCTCTCCGCCCTCCTTGGTTTTGCAGGACTGCAGCCGGCATTGCGCGCCCTGGAAGCCGGGAAACCCTTGGCGCTGGCCAATAAGGAAACATTAGTCGTAGCCGGCTCGCTGGTGATGCAGGCGGCGCGGGAACGCCGCGTGCCGCTGCTCCCGGTGGATTCGGAACATTCGGCGATTTTCCAGTGCCTGCTGGGCGAACGGAACGAAATAGAAAAAATCTACCTCACGGCGTCGGGCGGGCCTTTCCTGCATACGCCGCCGGAACAAATGGGAAAAATCACCCTGCAAGATGCGCTGCGGCATCCCAACTGGAACATGGGCGCAAAAATCACCATTGACTCCGCCACGATGATGAACAAAGGGCTGGAAATAATAGAAGCGCACTGGCTGTTTTCATTGCCCCCCGACAAAATCGCGGCGCTGGTGCATCCGCAATCCATCGTCCATTCCATGGTGCAGTTCACCGACGGCGCCGTGAAAGCGCAGCTCGGCATACCCGACATGAAACTGCCGATACAGTATGCCCTGAGTTTCCCGCAACGCCTGCCGCTGGCCGCCCCGCGCGTGGACTTTTCCACAGTGGGGGCGCTGACTTTCTTCCCGCCCGATGAGAAAAAATTCCCCTGCCTCGCACTGGCCTGTGAAGCCCTGAAACGCGGCGGGAATATCCCCTGCGCCCTGAGCGCGGCCAATGAAGCGGCTGTAGCAGCTTTCCTGCAGGAACGCATCACCTTTTTGCAAATCGCCGAAGTCGTCGAAAAGGCGATGCAACAAGTCCCCTTCATCGCCGCCCCCACCCTCGACGACCTGCAGCAAACCGATAAAATGGCGCGGGAGAGGGGAATTAAGAATTAGAAATTAAGAATTGAGAATTAGAAATAAAATGTTATGGAAGTTTTAATGAAAATTATTCAGCTAATCGTTTCACTGTCCCTGTTAATTGCAGTGCATGAGATGGGGCATTACCTGTTTGCCCGCCTGTTCAAAATACGGATTGACAAGTTTTACCTGTTCTTCAATCCCGGGTTTTCGCTTGTCCGCATGAAGCGGATAAAAGGGCGGTGGTCGTTCAGCTGGTTATCCGCCGCGCCGCCCGACCATTGGAAAGCCTTTCCCGAAAAAACCGAATGGGGCATCGGCTGGCTGCCGTTGGGCGGATACTGCAAAATCTCCGGCATGGTGGACGAGAGCATGGACAGGGAGCAACTACAACTCCCGCCGCAACCATGGGAATATCGCGCCCACCCCGCCTGGCAACGGATGTTCGCCATATCGGGCGGCGTACTGTTCAATATCCTCTTTGGCGTGCTGGTATATTGGGGCATGCTGTTCACCTGGGGCGAACAATACCTCGCCAACAAGGATGCGGCCTACGGCGTACAGTGCGACACCCTCGCACTGGAAATGGGCTTCCGGCACGGCGACAAAATCCTTGCCCTCGACGGGCAGCCGGTAGAACGCTTCCGGGACATTCAATTCAACCTCATCCGCAACCAGGCGAAGGAAGCGACGGTCATCCGCCACCGCGATACCGTTACCTTCAGTATCGACGGGCGGTACATGAAAGCCTTGCTGAACAGCAAACGCTTCGTATTTGAACCGCGCATCCCGTTTGAAATAGCCGCCATCCCCGATACCTCCCGCAATGCACATGCGGGATTACGCCCCGGCGACCGCGTAATAGCGGTAGATTCACTCCCGATGTTCATCATGCAGGACATCCGGCAGGAACTGCAGCGGCGG
The DNA here is from genome assembly GCA_031290935.1 of Prevotellaceae bacterium. Taxonomy (GTDB): domain Bacteria; phylum Bacteroidota; class Bacteroidia; order Bacteroidales; family UBA932; genus JAIRKX01. The sequence continues at coordinate 15,356 of JAISLK010000062.1, forward strand.
AAAAACCGGACCGTACAGCTTACCGTCAACCGCCGCGATACACTGCTAACCGTGCAGGCCGGCGTCAATGAAAAAGGAATGATAGAGGTAAATATGAATATCCTGCTGAACGATTTTTTCCCGACAGTGGAAAAGGACTATTCATTCTTTGCCGCCCTCCCGGCCGGCGTCGCCAAGGGCTATACGGCGATTGTCAATTACATAAAAGAATGGGGGCTGATATTTTCACCGGAAACGGAAGCCTATAAATCGCTTGGCAGCTTCATCACCATTGCCAATATTTTTCCCGGCGCCTGGAACTGGTATGCTTTCTGGGAAATCACCGCCATGCTGTCTATCATGTTGGCGGTGCTGAACATCCTGCCGATACCCGCCCTCGATGGCGGCCATTTAATGTTTGTACTGTATGAAGTGATTACACGCCGCAAGCCCAGCGAAAAAGTATTGGAAGCCGCGCAATGGATTGGGCTGGTACTCCTCATGCTCCTCATGGTTTTCGCCTTCGGCAATGATATAATACGGAATTTCTTTTAGGCGTACTTCGTTGTAAGTCATAAGTGGCAGCAGGCGAAATATTGCCGGCAACAGGTTTTTTTTCTTTTTATAACCCGGCAAGAAGCGCCAGGAATTTTTCTATTTTCGGCTGTATGTCCGAAATCTTGTAATTAAAATTATTGATAAAAATGGCAAAAATAATTGTGCCGCGCGGATTTTCCACATAACCGGCATAGCAGCGGACGCCACCCATAGAGCCGCTTTTGGCATGCAGCCGCTTTTTGTGGGGCGACGAACGCAACAGGGTAGAAAAAGTCCCCCTGTCGCCCGGCGTGGCCAGTGTGTAGGAAAAATCTTTATACGCCGCCGAGTTATACATCCTCATCAGGTAATCGACCATGAACTGCGCCGAAGCATAGTTCCTGCGCGACAAACCGCTTCCGTCAGCCATCCTGAAACCGGATGCGGGCACCTGCATGCTGTCCAATAAATCATGCACCGCCGTCAGCGACGAATCGTAAGAAGCATTTTGTTTCCGTTGCAGCCCAATGGTTTTAAGCAATGTTTCTGCAAAAAAATTATTGCTGGTTTTATTGGTAGCGGAAGCAATTTCTTTCAACGGCGGCGAAAGATGGCTCGCCGCCAGCGTCCGGGGCGCAGAAGGTATTTCCGGCGCGGAAACCACGCGGAGTGCACCGTCGAAACGAATACCCTGCCGGCGCAGAAATTCGCTGAAATAGTAAATGCAAGTGTAGGCGGAGCTATTGTTCGACCCTTCTGCTATCGTACTGTCGCGATTGACAGGGATAGTTCCGGTAAGCCGCTGCCGCACGGAAAAAGGCGAATTATAAATCATCGCCTGGTTGCCGGAACCGGGGGCGCCGGTGGTTACTTCATTTACAAACTCGGCGCCGGGAATGTAGGGATAATAACTGCGGAGCGCCGCTTTGTCGCCTTCCTGTAGTCCGGGCGTTAATACGGCGCGGTAGGCGTTTTCATGAAATGACAGCCCCGACGGGCGTGCGCCGTAATAATTACCGATGTCGCCCCACATCCACGAATCGGGCGTTTCGGCCGCACCGAAAAAAGTATCGTCGGCGATAATATCCCCCGCTACGCGGTTGACGCCATTGGCTTTTAGCGCGGCTACCCAATCGGTGAAGACTTCGTCCACCGGCGTGGCAATGGAATCCGGAGAGCCGAAAGTGGGGTCGCCGCCGCCGGCCACGTAAAGGTTTCCGGACAGCGTCGAATCGGCAATCGTTCCATCATAATAGAGCGAAGTACGGTAACGGTAATCGCTTCCGAGCGACAGCAACGACAATCCGGTGGTTACCAGTTTAAGCGTGGACGCAGGCAGCAGCGCCGTTTGCGGGTGATACGACGCTATTACTTCCTGCGTTGCGGCGTTTATCGCCAGTATGCTCATGGATACATGGCGGCATATTTCTTCGTTGCTCAATGCTTCGACATAGCTTGCTACGGCGTTATTGTTTCCCGGCGCCTGCGCGAACGCCGCCGCCGGGCACAGTAACAGCCACCCTAAAAACCATCGTATATTATACACCTGCGGGGAAATTTATTTAATACCTAACTTTTGTTTAATAGCAGCGGGAATGGCATTCTTATGCACCACAATATTGATGGTTTTATATTTTACGAATGCTTCCGACGCATAGAGGAACCCTTTGTAGTTGCCGGTTTCGCCCCATGAATTTTTAACCATATAATATTTGGCGCCGTTCTGGTCATTGGCAATGCCGTAAATCAACATGCCGTGGTCGTCGGTTGTTTCATAATTATCGTAGGCCAGCTGGCGCAATTCCGGCGTAATGGTTTTTTCATACCCCGGAGTGTTTTTATACAGTTCCGCATCTTTATCCTTTTGCGATAAACCCAACCACCGCGCCCGGTCCGAGCCGGACAGTTCTTCCAGGTTTACATCGGGAACAATGGCGACGCCGTCGCGCGAAAAACCTTTTTCGCTTACATCCGCGCCCCAGGCAATCGTATAACCGTTGTTGAGGCTGTTGTCGAATATGCTCATAAACTCATCCAGCGGCAGGTTGTAGGATTCCGACCAGCGCCAGTTATCGGGGATTTCCAGCGCAAAAGTGGTGTAAAACGGGTGATGCGTAAACGAAGTCAGCGATACATAATCATCCGCATTAACGCCGAGCGAATGGAAAAAACTTTGCGGCGTATAGGATTTGCCGTTATAAGAAAAGGTGTCGGGCAATTTTCCCAGGAACGCATCCAGGATACCGTTGAAACCTTCGAGCCATACGGGCGTCAGTTTCCGGTTGGAGTTTTTTACCACCGCTTCGATATACGCTTTGGTGAGCGCATCCAGTTCGCTGTGTACATGCAGTTCTTCGCCATATTGCAAGCCGTTCATGACGGTTTCGGGAACAATGCCGTAATGTTTCAATACATACAGCACATCGTAGAATGAGCCGCCGGCCGCAAAATTGTTGTAGCCGTGCAGGCGCACGTATCTTTTGGCCTTGTCGGAATACGAATGGTGGACAACGAACATTTCCGAAAGGTCGTATTCCCCTTTACCCAAGCGCAGCAATTCCGATTCAATAAATCCCAAGCCGGAAAAACTCCAGCAGGTGCCGGAACGGTTTTGGTTTTTTACGGGCGTAACTTTTAATTCTTTTACTGTGGTAAAAGTATAGCCGGATTCTTTCTTTTCGTCTTGCGCAAAGGCTGCGGCAACAAACGAAATGAACAGTACAAGTGTAATGATTTTTTTCATGTGTGTTTTTTTATTGGTTTATATGCTTATTAATGCGTGAATTTACCGCTTGCAAATATACGTAAAATATTTCATTCCCTTACAAAAAAACGTCCGCCCGATACAAACATCGCTTGGAAAAAAATGCAGGTAAAAAAATGAAAGCTATCCCGTATGGGATGAAAACCATCCCATATGTGTTTTTTTAGTCACTCATACGGAAATTAGCACGGCAGTATTGACGAACGCTTTGTCACTACCAATAATTTTGTGAGCATCATCACGGCATTCCACCATACGCGGAAAGACACGGTTTTGTTTGCATAATTTGCGCTGACAGGTTCGACATGCGTTACCTGTTAACGCCGCAAATGTAAACCTTTATTTTTTATCTGCAATTTTTTTGTAACTCAATAAATTTGTTTCCTGCCAACCGGGGAGCGACGGTAAAAAATCAATAGTATATTTTTTACTATCTTTGTTTTTTATAAAACAAATTTAGATGACAACGTATAAAAATATCATGCGTACGCGGTTGGCGCAGTATAAAGAACCGCAGAAAGTACAAGAGGCAGGGGTCTATCCGTTTTTCCGAACTATTGAGTCGGAGCAGGATACCGAAGTGCTGATAAACGGGAAAAAAGTATTGATGTTCGGTTCTAACAGTTACCTGGGGCTGACGAGCCATCCCAAAGTGAAGGAAGCCGCTGTGGCCGCCGTGAAGAAGTATGGCACCGGTTGCGCCGGCTCCCGTTACCTGAACGGTACGCTGGATATTCATATCGAACTGGAAGAAAAGCTCGCCGCGTTTGTCGGCAAAGACGGCGCACTGGTTTACAGTACCGGCTTCCAGTCGAACCTGGGCGCTATCCCGACCGTTACCAACCGGAATGATTATATCCTGCTGGATGATTTAGACCATGCTTCTATTATAGAAGGCGCACGGCTGTCGTTTGCAAAAACGTTAAAATTCCGCCATAACGATATGCTGTCGCTTGAAAAAGCATTGCAGCGGTGCGAACCGGAAGCGTTGAAGCTAATTGTGGTGGACGGTATTTTCAGCATGGAAGGCGATATTGCCGACCTGCCGGAGATTGTCCGCCTGTCGAAGAAATACAATGCCAATATTATGGTGGACGACGCGCACTCATTTGGCGTCATCGGGCAGCAGGGACGCGGCGTGTCGTCGCACTTCGGCCTGACGGATGATGTGGATATTATTATGGGCACGTTCAGCAAGTCTTTGGCTTCTATCGGCGGGTTCCTGGCGACGGATAAAGATACGCTTAATGTTATCAAACATACTTCTCGTTCGCTTATCTTCAGCGCGAGCGCTACGCCGGCGGCTACCGCCAGCGCCCTGGCCGCCCTTGAAATTATCAAAACGGAACCGCAGCATATGGAACAGTTGTGGAAAAACACGCATTTCTGCCTGTCCGCTTTCCGCAGCCTGGGTTTCGATATTGCTCATTCCTGTACGCCGATTATCCCGATTATGATTCGGGATAATAATAAAACTTTTTTGATGACGAAACTTTTGTTGGAAGACGGGATTTTTGTCAATCCCGTGCCGCATCCCGCCGTGCCGGAAGATTCGACGCTTATCCGGTTTTCGCTAATGGCTACGCATACGCAACAACAAATAGATTTTGCCATAGATAAAATTACAAAAACAGCGCGCCGGCTGGGCATTATTTAGAATTAGGAATTAAGAATGGCGATTGGCGTCATGGGCTGTTGGCTATGTATAAACGTTCCATAATATTACTGGCTGTGGTTATCAGTATTTGTACGCTGGGGCTAATAAGCGTTCAAGTGCAATGGATACAGGCTACGGAAAAAGTGGCCAAATCACAATTTTCCCGTACGGTAACGCTGGCTCTGGAGCATGTGGTTAATGATATTACCGCGCGGGAATTGCAAGCCATACAGTCGGTGCGTATTTTTCAATCAAACGCAGGCGGCGGCAATCACCTCGTTCCGATGGAGCGGCGTATTTCATACCGCCAGATAGATTCGTTGCTGGATAAGGCTTTCCACGAAATGGCTATTTCCATTGCCTGTGATTTTGCCGTAACGGACGAACTAGGCGCTATCCTTTTTGAAACGGATAATTTTTCCCATGCCCTGCCGGAAGATACTTACAGCGTCACGTTATTCCCGGACGACCCGGAAGGGGCGGCGCATTATTACCTGAGTGTGTATTTCCCGCAATACGTTTCTTATATTACGCATTCTATTACGTGGATGATTGTGGCGTCGGCGTTGCTGACGCTGGTTATTGTTGCTACGTTTGCGGCGACGCTGTTCATTATTTTCCGGCAAAAACGCCTGTCGAAAATAAAAGCTGATTTTGTGAATAATATTACACACGAACTGAAAACGCCGATTACTACCATTTCGCTGGCGGCGCAAGTGTTGCAGGAAACGCCGGAGCCCGGCCTGACTGCGGCTATCCCGCGCCTGTCGGGTATCATCAGGAAAGAAAGCCAGCGTTTGTCGCAGTTAGTAGAAAGTATTTTGCAGTCGGCGATTTTTAAACGGGGCGTGAAATTAAGCGTCCAAAAAATAGATATGCATGTATTGCTTCAAAATGTACTTGCACAATTTTCGCTACAGTTCGATACGTTAAAAGTAACGGTGGCATGTGCTTTCCACGCTACCAATGCGTGTGTTTCGGGCGATGAAATTCATTTGGCGAATGCCGTGTCGAACTTGATCGATAATGCTATTAAATACCGCAAGGCGTCTACGCCGCTGCATATTTTAATAGAGACGAAAAACGCCGGGAAAAGTATTATCATCACCGTAACGGATAACGGCATCGGGGTAAAGGCGGGCAAACAATTATTCCAGCAGTTCTACCGCTATCCGTCGGAAAATATGTACGCGATAAAGGGTTTCGGGCTGGGGTTGTATTATGTGAAAAATATTATTGAAACGCATCACGGGAAACTGTTCGCGGCCGGAAGCGCCGACGCGGGCAGTACATTCGGTTTTAAACTGCCGGTGTGCAATAATAAAACGGGCGGGTAGTAATAACGTTATTATAATAAAAAGGTATGCAATGAAAAAGACACAAATTTTACTGGCGGAAGATGAAGAGCACATGGGCGAGTTGTTGCGGGAGTACCTTGTCCTGAAAAATTACCAGGTTGACTGGTATCAGGACGGGGAGCAGGTATCCAAGTATTTTTCTTCAAAAAAGTATGACCTTTGCATCCTGGATGTGATGATGCCGAAAAAAGACGGTTTCACGGTAGCAAAGGAAATACGGCAAAAGAATACGTATATTCCGATTATTTTCCTGACGGCAAAATCCATTCATGATGACGTTATGGAAGGTTTTGCTTCGGGGGCGGATGATTATATTACGAAACCGTTCAGCCTCGAAGAATTGTTGCTGCGGATAGAAGCTGTTTTGCGCCGTACAAGAATCGCGCAGGTAGATTTAACGTCGGAAAAATTATTCTGCATCGGCAGCCTCGTGTTTGATTTTGAAAAGCAAAGCCTGGCCAATGGCGAGAAAGGGATACATATTTCCTTGACCGGGAAGGAAGCGGAATTGCTGCGGCTGCTGTGTGTATATAAAAATAAAGTGCTTGACCGTAATTTTGCCTTGAGTGTGGTATGGAAAGAAGAAAATTATTTCAACGCCCGGAGCATGGATGTGTATATTACCAAGCTGCGGAAATACCTCCGGGCAGACCCGTCGGTGGCTATTATCAACGAGCGGGGGAGGGGTTTTAAGCTGGTATCATAAAAATTTTATACCTTTGAAGCGTTAAATTCAAAAGACCGTTATGATTTTTTTCTCTACTATTCCTTCCGCAGCCGCCTACGAGCGCAAGCAGCACTTGTATGAAACCATGCATGCACGTTACAATGATATTAAAAAATCTGATAATTTTGTGCGTTACAATGAGCTGAAAACATACGTGCAATCGCCGGAATTTACCAGTGAATTGAACCATATCCGTTCCCTGTCCTACAAAACGAGCAAGGAGCATTTGCTGGTGAAACGGCTCAAAGAAGTGCGCCGCTACCCCGAAGTGAAAAAGTTCAAGAAAACCGGCGAACATACAGCAGAGGCGTATGTGCAGGAATATATCAGCTTGCAGAATAAAATCACTTCGCCTTCGTTCCGGCAGCATAAGGCTTATTTAAAAAATAAAAACCGCCATAAAAACAGCGAACCTTATTTAAAACTTCTTGAGTTCAGGCGCCTCGCAAAGTCGAAATACATCCGGGAGTTTTTTAAGATACAGAAAAGGTATGCCGCGGTTTTTGAAGAACGGGCGCGGTGGAAGGTAACGTTTCAAGACGTGTTTCATCATGAGCGCCTGTCTGCACAATGGGATACCAAGCCCTACTGGAGCGAAGCCATGTCTGCGGAAAGTTATTCGTTCAATGCCGAAGAGCATTTTTTGAGCGACGGGAAAAACCTCGCCTTTTCGGGGGACGCGCTGCAAATAATCGTCCGGAAAGAAACCGTTGCGGGCACGGCATGGGATGAAAAGAACGGGTTCGTTACCCGTGAATTTCCCTATACTTCGGGCATGATTAGCACCGCGCACCGTTTTCAAATGGCGAATGGGCGGCTGGAAACGAAGTTGAGCGTGCCGGATATAAAGAATATTTACTGCGCTTGCTGGCTGGGGAGCGAAAAAGGTACGCCTGCTATCAGCATTGCGCATTACTGCAACAACCGGCTGTCGATGGGCGCATATGCGGCCGGCCATACGGCGTCTACAGTGAAAAAATTAACGCTGCACCGCGGCCAGTGTTATATTTTCCAGTTGGAACGTACAGAAAAGACACTGGTGTGGCGGCTCAACGGGAAAAAAATGTTTGAATGCGCCAATTCCATCCACCAGCCGCTTTATATTGCTTTTACCGCCGGCGTGCTGGGCAAGACCAGTGATGAAAAATTGCCGGCGGCCTTCGAGATTGATTACGTGAAACTGTCGGTGGAAAAATAAGGCAGCGCGATTGTCTTGTCCTGCTCTGGGTTGACACAAAAAATGGACAGTTTATCATATATACATTATACGTAGTATATATGGATACATTAAGAAAATTGGTTGCATTTACTATTTGAACTTACCGCCGGCTAATTTTCAACTTTCAACTCCCCATTTCCTGTAAAATTTCCCATTCGTACATAGCCTGTTCGAGGGCTCTTTTTTCCCGCTGGTAGCGTTGGAAGAAATCGTCGTCGAGGCGCTGGGCTTCGGGTTGGGCTAACTGTGCATCCATGGCGGCAATGGCCTGTTCGAGTTGCCGGATGCGGGTTTCGGTTTTTTCTATTTCGTTTTTCCGTTTCCGCTGCTGGCGTTCCCTGGCCTTTTTTTCTTCGTAGTTTTTTGCCGGCTCTTTCGGCGGCGGAGGCGTAGCGGGGGCGTCCGGGGTGGCTTTGCGTTCTATTTCCCGGAGGTTTTCTATTTTGCGTTGTTGCAGGAAGTCATTGATGCCGCCGAGGTATTCCTTTACGCGCCCGTCGCGGAATTCATAGATTTTTGCTACCAGGCCGTCTAAAAATTCGCGGTCGTGCGAGACGACGAGCAGGGTTCCGTCGTAGTTCATGAGGGCGTTTTTCAGGACGTCTTTGGAGCGCATGTCCATGTGGTTGGTGGGTTCGTCGAGGGCGAGGAAGTTGTAGGGTTGCAGCATGAGTTTGGCCATGGCGAGGCGCGAGCGTTCGCCGCCGCTCAATACCTGTACTTTTTTATCTACGTCGTCGCCGCGGAAGAGGAAAGCGCCGAGGATGTCGCGGAGTTTGGTGCGGACGTCGCCTGTGGCCACGTTGTCGAGCGTGTCCAAGACGGATATTTTATTATCCATTATCTCGTCCTGGTTCTGGGCGTAGTAGCCGATATGGACGTTGTGCCCTGTTTTGATTTCGCCGGTTTCGTAAGGCAGGTGGCCGGTGATCATGCGGAGCATGGTGGTTTTTCCTTCGCCGTTTCGGCCGACGAAGGCGACTTTTTCGCCGCGTTCAATGGTAATGTCCGCGCCGGAGAAAACGGTATGCCCGCCGTAGCGTTTTCCGGCGTTCCTGACGGTGAGGGCGACCTGCCCCGAGCGTGGCGCGGGGGGGAATTTGATGTGCATGGAGCGGGTGTCTTCGTCGTCAATTTCTATGCGTTCTACTTTTTCGAGTTGTTTGATGCGCGACTGCACCTGGTTGGATTTGCTGGGTTTGTACCGGAAGCGTTCGATAAATTCTTCCGTTTTTTCAATCATGCGTTGCTGGTTTTCGTAGGCGGCTGTTTGCTGTTCGCGCCGTTCGCGGCGCAGGGTTACATATTTGGAGTAATTCACTTTGTAGTCGCAGGCCTTGCCGAGCAACAGTTCTATGGTGCGGTTGGTGACGTTGTCGAGGAATGCGCGGTCGTGCGAAATGAGCGTGAGGGCTCCGTTGTAGTCTTTCAAGTAGTTTTCCAGCCACTGGATGGACTCAATGTCGAGGTGGTTGGTCGGTTCGTCGAGGAGGAGGAGTTGGGGGCGTTGGAGGAGGATTTTCGCGAGTTCGATACGCATGCGCCAGCCGCCGCTGAATTCCGCCGTAGGGCGCGTGAAGTCGCTGCGCTTAAAGCCCAGCCCTGTCAATGTTTTTTCCGCTTCGCCTTCCTGGTTGTCGCCGCCGAGGAGGTGGTAGCGGTCGTTGGCTTCGTTCAACTGTTCGATGAGTTGGTGGTAGCTGCCCGACTCGTAATCGGTGCGGGAGGCGAGTTCCCGGGTGATGCGGTTGATGCGGTCCTGCAGTTCGTGCAGGGATGCAAATGCCTGCAAGGCTTCTTCCAGCACCGTGCGTCCGTCGGCTACCGCCATTTGTTGGGGCAGGTAGCCAATGGTGCAATCGCCGGGAACCACTACCTGCCCGGCTGCCGGCGTTTGTTTGCCGATTAAGATTTTCAGCAGGGTTGATTTCCCCGCGCCATTCCTTCCGACCAGCCCGATGCGGTCGCGCGGGTTAATGGCAAACGATACGTTGTCGAAAAGCGTGTAACCGCTAAATTCTACTGTAATATTGTTGATAGAAACCATTTTTTGAATTATGAATTATGAATTATGAATTATGAATTAGCTGGCGCCAGCCCAACTAATCACATCACCACATCATCACATCACCACATCATCACATCATCACATCATCACATCATCACATCATCACATCATCACATCATCACATCATCACATTAACACATCATCATCACATCAACATGAAGCTTCTTACAGAAACAAAATCCATCCTTGCCGACCTGCAAACGCCGGTGGGCATTTACCTGAAGGTGCGGGACGTGTTCCCGGAATCCGTGCTGCTCGAAAGCTCCGACTTCCACGGTAACGACAACGCCGTGTCGGTAATCGGGCTGCACCCGTTCGCGCGGTTTGAGGTGAGCGGCGGCGTTGTGCGCGCGGGCGTGGCGGGCGAGGTGACCGAAACGGCCATCACCCCCGGCGCGCCGCTCATCACACAGTTGAACGACTTCATCCGCTCGTTCGAGTGGCAGGCGCCCGTAACGCGCTACAACGGCTTCTTCGGCTACACGAGCTACGACGCGGTGAAGTATTTCGAAGACGTCCGTACCGGCGATGCCGCGTCGGGCGCGAGCAATATCCCCGAGATGATTTACATCCTTTACCGGTATATTGTCATCGTTAACCCGTTCAAGAACGAGATGACGGTCATTGAGAACCGGCGGGAGGGCGAGGCCGGCAAAATCAACGAGGTGCTGGCGCTGCTGAACAACCGGAACTATGCGTCGTACAACTTCCGGACGAAGGGCGCGGAGCAGTCTGTTATCAGCGACGACCAGTATATGGATATGGTGCGGCAGGGCGTGCAGCGCTGCAAGCGGGGGGATGTGTTCCAGATTGTGCTGTCGCGCTGTTTCTCGCAGGCCTTCTCGGGGGATGATTTCAAGGTGTACCGCGCGTTGCGGTCGATTAACCCGTCGCCCTACCTGTTTTATTTCGACTTCGGGTCGTTCCGCATCTTCGGCTCCAGCCCCGAGACGCATTGCCGGATTATCAAGGGCAAGGCGTATATCGACCCGATTGCCGGGACGGTACGCCGCAGCGGCGACGACGAGAAAGACAAGCAGGCGGCGCACGACCTGCTCGAAGACCCGAAGGAAAACGCGGAACACGTGATGCTCGTTGACCTCGCGCGGAACGACCTCAACCGGAATACCGACAGCGTGCGGGTCGTATTCTACAAGGAAGTGCAGTTCTATTCGCACGTCATCCACCTGGTGTCGCGGGTAGTGGGGGACGTGCCGGAGGGGAGCAACCCCATCCGGATTTATGCCGGCACGTTTCCCGCCGGCACGCTCTCGGGGGCGCCCAAGGTGCGCGCGATGGAGCTCATCCGCGACATCGAGCCGCACGCGCGCGGCGCCTACGGCGGGTGCATCGGCTACCTCGGGCTGAACGGCGACCTGAACCAGGCCATCACCATCCGCTCGTTCATCAGTAAGGATAACGTGCTTTATTACCAGGCCGGCGCGGGCATCGTGTCGCGCTCCCGCCCGGAATCGGAACTGCAGGAAGTCAACAGCAAGCTGGGCGCGCTGAAAAAGGCCATCGACGCAGCGACGTTAATTAAGAACTAAGAGTTAAGAACTAAGAGTTAAGAACTAAGAGTTAAGAGTGCCGGCGCCAGCCAACTCTTAGTTCTTAACTCTTAACTCTTAACTAAAAAAAAAACATTATGGGAATAATTTTCAAGACAAGAGACGTGCTGCACCGCATTACGGTGAAGTTCTTTCCGGCCAACCTGCCGGGGGCAAAGAAGCCTTACAACCTGCGCGTGGTGCACGAGCCGGAGCTGGACATCCACGCCATCGCCTCCAAGGCCGCCCTGTACAGCGTCCTCACCCCGCCCGAGGTGATTGAAGAGGGCCTGGCCGCAGGGATGGAACTGATGTACTACCTGGCGGCGGACGGGTACAAAATCAAAACCCCCGTGTTCACCCTCAAGGTAACCGTCCCCGGCGAGTACGAAGGGCATGAGACGGCGCTCCCCGAAGGCCTCCGCCCGCACGGCCGCCTCACCCTCGCGCCGGGCCTCCGGAAGTATTTGGCCGAAAAGGTAACGCTGCAGTTTGCCGGGATTGAGCGCAACGAGGGCTTTATCCGCAGCCTCCTGGACAGGACGACCGGGGAAACCGATACGGTGCTGACCCCGGGGGGGCTGTTTATCCTCCGTGGCGGCGGGCTGAAAATCACCTCCGACGCCGAACATGCCGGCGACGCGGGGCTGTATTATGAAGATGCGGAAACCGGCGCCCGGCTGCGGGAAGATGACCGCAATATTGTACTCAACGAGCCTTCTACCCTCGGCGCGGCCGCCTGCGGGGTAACGCCGGGGAGGACCTATTATATAATAGTGCGGACGCAGTCGAAAGCAGGGCGCGGCGGCAAACTGCTCAAGCACGTGCGCGAGGTCAGGAGCGAATTTACTGTTACAGTATCCACTACCGGGCGCGGGGAGGCGCCCCGGGTATGAACGCATGCACCTTCAGTATTGGGGCGCGCATGCACTCCGCATTGGAGCGCGCATGCACTCCAGGCTGGAGCGCGCATGCACTCCGCATTGGAGCGCGCATGCACTCCAGGCTGGAGCGCGCATGCACTCCAGGCTGGGGCGCGCATGCACTCCAGGCTGGGGCGCGCATGCACCCTGCGTTAGGGTGCGTATGCGTCCCGCTATTCGTAACGACCCCGGGCAAGGAAAAGCCGGCAGCCGCCTTTTTATATGAGTTAAGAACTAAGAGTTAAGAACTAAGAGTGGG
>JAISLK010000063.1 GCA_031290935.1 Prevotellaceae bacterium
TCGCAGAAAACCGTAACCTTTGATTTGTCGTGGAAAGGCAGCGACGCCTCACACCGCGACGAAGTATGGGTATTTGTGGATATGCAGCCCATCACCGGCGTAATAAAAGGAAATTGGACGCCTGCTACGCTTGTACCCAATGCGACTACAGTTACCGCCGGCAGCGGCAACCAGTATTCGTCGCTTACTTATACAGCGGTCAGCGGCAATACGCGCGGCGTATGGGTGAAGGGCACTTCGTCCGTTACTACCAATACTTTCAATGCAACGGTTAAAGTAACCTTAGCCAGCGGGATGCCCGCACAATTTAATGCCTGCGCGTATGCGTCCGACTATCCGCCGAATGCTGCATCGTACAACGGAGGGACTTATACTTTCAAAGGGACAAAGCCATTTATTGTGAATGGAACGGAGGTGAACGATAACCAATACGCTGTAACAACGATCACCTCTTTGACCGACGCAACCGGTTGTCCGGGCGGCGTGGAGCGTAATGTTGAGCAAAACAATGGCAACTGTTTATCGTGGCTGACACCCTGTGGTGGTTACTGTAGGGATTTAGCAGCTGATAATGCGCGTTGTGATGCCACTCTTGATTTAGAAATCTCAAACGGTTATTATTCATCTTGCCCTTCTGGTTGGCGTTACCCGACGGAAGCCGAAGCAAAAAAGATGCATTCACTGGGCTATACTTACACGGCAATCTCAAGTGACAACTCATGTAGGATATATTGCACTTTTTATTCCAGTACATGTGCCTATTGCACATATGTGGGTGCATATGTGTGTGTCGCTAATGGCGCAAACCATTGCTGGGGCGACTCGTGCAAATGGTCAATCTTTAACAGTATAGCTGTATCCAAATACTGTGTGAGATAATCAAAGTATCTTACAGATTTAGCAGCTATTTATCAATGATGATTGATTTCTTAAATAATCAGGGAAGGTTGTCTTATGCCTGACACCCTTTATACTTTCAACGCGCGACAGTTTTAAAATATAACAGTACCAAAAATAAAAAATCATTCTACCGCACATTTTCAAAAAAAATGTCAAGCGCTTGTTTGTAAATTCAAAATAAAGTATTATCTTTGCAGCCCTGTTTTTTAGGATAAAATAAACTAATAAACTATAAATTAAATTTTTAATAATAAACAAATGCCTGGACTAATAGGTAAAAAAATCGGAATGACATCCGTATTCGGCGCCGACGGTAAGAATATACCGTGCACCGTAATTGAAGCTGGTCCGTGTGTTGTTACGCAGGTTCGTACACAAGAAAAAGATGGTTATGCCGCTGTACAGCTTGCCTATGACGAAGCCAAAGAAAAGCACACCAGCGCAGGCTTAATAGGCCATTTCAAAAAGGCAAACACCACCCCAAAACGCAAAGTAGCGGAGTTCGCAAGCGACTTCAACAAAGCATTGCAATTGGGAGATGTTATCACTGTTGCCGACGTACTCAACGAAGATGCGTGGGTCGATGTAACAGGTATCTCAAAAGGAAAGGGATTTCAGGGCGTCGTAAAACGCCATGGGTTCGGCGGCGTGGGCGGACAAACCCACGGCCAGCACAATCGCCTGCGTGCGCCCGGTTCTATGGGCGCTTCATCGTGGCCTTCCCGCGTATTCCCCGGCAAACGCCTGGGCGGGCGCATGGGTGGCGACAAGGTGAAAGTGCTCAACCTGAAAGTACTTAAAGTAATACCCGAAAATAATTTGTTATTAGTAAAAGGGTCTATCCCCGGAGCTAAAGGGGCGTATTTGTTAATAGAGGAGTAATCGGACAATGGAACTATCAATATACAACATCGATGGAAAGGAGTCGGGAGCTAAAGCTACCCTCGACGAAGCAGTGTTCGGTATCGAACCCAACGACCATGCTATTTACCTGGACGTAAAACAATATTTAGCCAATCAACGGCAGGGAACGCACAAGACAAAGGAACGCAGTGAAGTGGCTTACAGCACCAAAAAAATGGGACGTCAGAAAGGCGGCGGCGGTGCACGTCACGGTAGTATCAAAGCCAATATCTATGTCGGCGGCGGACGGGTGTTCGGCCCGAAACCGCATACTTACGGTTTTAAACTGAATAAAAAAGTTAAACAGCTGGCACGCCGGAGCGCCTTGTCCTATAAAGTAAAAGACAATGCCATTACTTGTGTGGAAGCGTTTAACCTGGAAGCGCCGAAGACCAAAGAATTTATCACTATTTGCCAAAACTTGAATATGGCCGATAAAAAAGCGCTGATGGTGCTGCCCGAAAATAACAACAATATTTATTTATCGTCGCGCAATTTGCCACGCACTAAAGTGGTTCCCGTAACGGAATTAACCACTTACGACATTGTAAACGCCACCAACCTCGTGCTGGTAGGCGATACGGCCGATATATTGAACAAATTACTCGCACGCAAATAATTTGCAGCAATGACAGAAATAATCATAAAGCCACTAATAACCGAAAAAATGACGATTCAGGGCGAGAAGTTGAATCGTTACGGTTTCGTAGTTGACCGCAACGCCAATAAACTGGAGATAAAGAAAGCGGTTGAGGAGATGTACGGAGTAACGGTTTCCACAGTGAATACCGTTAACTACCATGGGAAACGCAAAAGCCGATATACCAAAGCCGGTTTACTGACAGGCCGCACCAATCACTTCAAAAAAG
The DNA here is from genome assembly GCA_031290935.1 of Prevotellaceae bacterium. GTDB lineage: Bacteria > Bacteroidota > Bacteroidia > Bacteroidales > UBA932 > JAIRKX01. The sequence goes on from JAISLK010000063.1 coordinate 2,673, forward strand.
CGATTGTTACGCTGGCGGGAGAAGATAAAATTGACTTTTACAGTAATATTTAAGCGCTATGGCAGTACGTAAATTTAATCCGGTAACACCCGGCACCCGACACAAGATTATCAGCGCATTTGATGACATCACCTGTGCAACGCCTGAAAAATCATTGCTGGCCCCGCTCCGTAAATCCGGCGGCCGCAACAAACAGGGCAAAATGACCATGCGCTACATCGGCGGCGGACACAAGAAAATGTACCGTGTAATTGATTTTATGCGCGACAAAGACAATGTCCCCGCTACTGTAAAAACGATTGAATACGACCCCAACCGCAGCGCTCGCATTGCATTGGTATTGTATGCCGACGGAGAAAAACGGTACATTATCGCCCCGAGCGGCTTGAAAGTAGGGCAGCAAATCAAATCGGGCGCAGGCACCGCGCCGGATTTGGGAAATACGCTGGCGCTCTCCGAAATTCCTTTGGGAACGCTGGTGCATAATATCGAACTGCATCCGGGACAGGGCGCGGCAATGGCACGCAGCGCCGGAACATACGCGCAGTTAACAGCCCGCGAAGGCAAACATGCCGTGCTGAAACTGCCTTCGGGCGAAACGCGCATGGTGTTGATTACTTGCCGCGCTACAATAGGCACCGTGTCGAACCCCGACCACAACCTTGAATCGCACGGCAAAGCCGGCCGCAAACGCTGGCTGGGGCGCCGGCCACGCAACCGCGGCGTAGTAATGAACCCCGTTGACCACCCCATGGGCGGCGGCGAAGGACGCGCTTCGGGCGGGCATCCGCGCTCGCGCAAAGGTATTCCTGCTAAGGGATACAAGACGCGTAACCCGAAGAAAAACTCAAAGAAGTTTATTATTGAAAGAAGAAAAAAATAACCGGATAAAACAAGGATAACACTATGAGTCGTTCAGTAAAAAAAGGGCCATACATCGAACCGAGCCTTGAAAAGAAAGTGCTTGACATCGTTGAAGGCAAAAAGAAAAAAGAGGTCATCAAAACATGGTCGCGCGCCAGTATGATTTCGCCGGACTTTGTAGGGCTTACATTTGCCGTGCATAACGGTAACAAATTTATTCCGGTTTATATAACGGAAAATATGGTAGGCCACAAACTTGGTGAGTTTGCCCCGACCCGTACATTCAAAGGCCATTCGGGTAACAGGTAATCTAATGTCAAATTAAAAAGTACCAAAAAAAATGGGAGCTCGAAAAAGAGAAATGGCCGAAAGGCTTAAAGAAATAAAAAAACAGACAGCTATTGCAAAGCTGAATGATATTCCTACCTCTCCTCGCAAAATGCGTTTAGTCGCCGATTTGGTAAGGGGTATAGAAGTGAACCGCGCCTTGGATATTTTAAAATATTCCAAGAAGGAAGCCTCCGTGCGTTTGGAAAAATTGCTGAAATCGGCTATCGCCAACTGGGAAGCCAAGAACGAAGCCGACCGCAAGGAACTGGAGAGCGGGAATGTGTATGTACAGCACATCTCCGTAGGGCAGGGACGCACGCTTAAACGTATCCGTACTGCGCCGCAAGGCCGCGCCGCACACATTCGCAAACGCTCGAACCACGTTACAGTTGTCTTGAGCAAAAAAGGCGAAGAAATAACAGTAAACAACGAAGCAGTAACAGAAGAGCAATAATATGGGACAAAAAACAAATCCTATCAGCAATCGCTTAGGCATTATCCGCGGTTGGGACTCCAATTGGTATGGCGGCACAGGGTACGCCGAAAAGATTTTAGAAGACGCTAAAATCCGTGAATACCTTAATGCGCGCTGGGCTAAAGCCAGCCTGTCAAAAATTGTGATTGAGCGCACGCTCAAACTTATCACCGTTACTATTCACACCGCCCGCCCCGGCATTATTATCGGTAAAGGCGGCAGCGAAGTGGACAAACTCAAGGAAGAATTGAGAAAAATTACCAACAAGGAAATCCAGATAAACATCTACGAAGTGAAACGCCCCGAAATTGACGCGGTCATTGTTGCCAACAATATTGCCCGGCAGGTGGAAGGCCGTGTGTCGTACCGCCGCGCTATCCGTATGGCGATGGCTTCGACCATGCGCATGGGCGCCGAAGGCATCAAGGTGCTTATCAGCGGGCGGCTGGGCGGCGCCGAAATGGCGCGTCGCGAAATGCTGAAAGAAGGGCGTACGCCGCTGCATACGTTCCGCGCCGATATTGACTATGCGCTTGCCGAAGCGCATACGAAAGTAGGCGTGTTAGGTATTAAAGTATGGATATGCAACGGGGAAGTATTCGGTAAACGCGACTTGTCGCCCAACGTAGGCAATGCTGCCGTAGGCGGCAGCGCCGGCGCAAACGCAGGCAGCGAACGCCGCCCGCGCGGCGGCCGTGGCGGCGGCGAACGCGACCGCCGCGACCGGGGCGACCGCAGGGATAGAGGCGACCGCCGCGACCGGGGTGAACACCACGAACGCAGAGAACGCAGACCGTAAAAATACATTGCAAAATAAAGAGGCCGCCTGAAAAAGGCGGCTTTTTTTTTGCTATTTAAAAAAAAGTATTACCTTTGCACCCGGTTATTAAACAGTAAACAATGCACAACCTGCCCTCCATAATCAATAACACCGTACCGCGACTTGCGCACTGCGACTGCCGACTGCTTACTGAAAACGCTCAACCGCCTGCTGCCACTGTTTACTGCCAACTGCCTACTTCTACCCCCCCCCCCCGAACTTTCTGAGAATAAGTTAATTACAGCGTATTTTGCGCTGAAACCCTTGCGGCACAAGGGATGCGTGATGGCAGGCAAAATACCGGCTGCTTATACCTGTATATATAGTTTCGCGCCTGCGCGGAAACTTTCTGCGCCTGCGCGGAATCTTTCTGCGCCTGCGCGGAATCTTTCTGCGCCTGCGCGGAAACTTTCTGCGCCTGCGCGGAATCCTTCTGCGCCCGCGCGGAATCCTTCTGCGCCCGCGCGGAATCCTTCTGCGCCTGCGCGGAATCCTTCTGCGCCCGCGCGGAATCCTTTTTATCATGAAATTATTCACGCTTAATATTAACAAAATTAAAAAAAGGAGAACAAAACTATGAGCGGTAAAAAGTTCTTACCAACCAACGACCAGTCATTCCTGGAATGGGTCATCAATTTTATGGCGGCTTTGCTGAACATCCTCCCGCGGGTGGGCTTTCCCTATGATGTGTATTACGCATTGAATGACCGGCTGACTGTATTCAGCGAAAAGCTCCACATTGCCGAAGCGCCCGCCACGCGCACCAAAGCGGCGGTGCAGGAGAAAAACGAAGCAAGAAAATCGCTGGAAGATTACCTGCGGCAGGCGATAGCCGAATACCTGACGTATAACCACCTGGTTACCGACGCCGACCGCGATAACCTCGGCCTGCCGATTCACAAGAAAAAGCATACGCCCGCGCCGGTGGCAAAGACCTATCCGTGGGTGCAGGTTATTATCAACCTTATTCGCCACCTGCGCTTTGACTTCGGCGGTTCGGAAGGCTCGAAGGCCAAGCCGGAGGGGCAGCACGGGATGGAACTGGCCGGGCGCATCGGCGGCGAAAAGCCTGCCAGTGTGCACGAACTGACCCTCTCGTACTTCGACACGCACACGCCGCTGACCATCGACTTTGAAGAAGAAGACCGCGGGAAAACCTTCTGGTACGCCGTCCGCTGGGAAAACACCACCGGACTGAAAGGCCCCTGGAGCGAAATCAGGAG
>JAISLK010000064.1 GCA_031290935.1 Prevotellaceae bacterium
TACTGCCCGGGGCGAAGTAATGCTACTGCCCGGGGCGAAGTAATGCTACTGCCTGCTGCCGGTGGTTGCCCTGCGGACAAACGGGCGGGCGAACCCCGCCCCTACCTTATAATTCATAACGCATCATAACGACTATGTAACGAGAGTGGAAACATTTAGCAACCCTTCCCCCGGCGCACCCGGCCCGCAGGGCGCGCAGGGTGACGCCATCTTTGCCGCAAACGGCGTGGATAACTCCCACGACGACTACGTGGAATTCACCCTTGCCCTGGCGGGTGCCTGCGATGGCCGACTTTGACGTGTTAGCCGGCGCTACTGATGGCGCTACCTTGGGAAGCGAATGGGGGCTTGCCGGCCGCACTAACGGCAGTTCTATGAACGCTGTGGGCTCGAGCAGCTACTATTGGTCTTCTACGGAGTACGGTACTAACGGTGCGTACTTCATAAAATTCGATACGAGCGGTACGAATACTGACAACGCCATCAAGAACTACGGGTTCGAGGTCCGGTGCGTGCAGTAGCCACAGGAACTTCTTAGATTTAAAGTTTTAATTATTACTGAGAAAGAATTCTAAGCAAAAAAATAAAAAACACGATGCTAACAATACAAAAGATACGGAACAATGCACGATTGTATCGCTACAATTGGTCATTGTATCGCTACAATTGGCGATTGTATCGCTACAATTGGTCATTGTATCGCTGCAATTGGTCATTGTATCGCTACAATTGGCGGATGTCGCCGTGCCTTTTGTGGTTTATTAGCCCTCACTTATTTAATATTAACAAAAAGGTTATGAGTTGTGGGGGCGCCAGCCACTCATAATTCATAATTAACTCCGGTTGCAACCGGGCAGTTGACGAATCTGCACTTTGTTAAAGAAGTTTAAATATGCGGTAAGTTTAAAAAATAATAATAACTTTGTAATACATTTTATAAAAATTTTACACGAAATTTTTTTATATCAAAAAAAATGTGTAAGTTTGCACAATTTAAAAAGTATATCAAAAATAGTTATGAAACAATTATTTAGTCTATTGCTTTCACTCTTCCTTGCAGGAGGGCTGTACGCCCAGAAACCCGTAGTAGTAACAAAAACAGAAATCACTACCTCGCGGGTGGTTACCGCCGAAACGGTCTATAACGAAGGCGTCGTCTTACTGGAAGAAGGGAGGTTCGATGAAGCATTGGAAAAGTTCACCAAAGCCATTCGCCTGCGCCCCCGCTTTGATCAGGCCTACATAAACAGGGCGGTTATTAAAAGCGAGAAAAAAGATTATACCGCCGCTATTGCCGATTACAATGAGGCGATAAAAATCAGCGCCAGCGCCGGCGCGTTCTTCGGCCGCGCAAAAGCAAAATATGCCCTGAACGACGTGGACGGCGCATTTGAAGATTATTCATCCGCCATTAAAGCCGACCCCGCTTTTGCAAATGCCTATTATTACCGCGGCGGCATTTCATTTGAACGCGGCAATTTAAATGAAGCCATCGCCGACTATAATAAAGCCATTGAACATAAACCCGACTATATTTTCGCTTTCAACGACCGGGCTACCGCCTACCGCAGAATAGGCAAAGAAGACCTGGCATTGATTGATTACACCAAAGCCATTGCGCTGGACGAAACATCTATTGACTTCGCTTTTAATAATCGCGGCAATCTGAAACGCAGCCAGGGGCTTTACAGGGAAGCGATTGAAGACTATACCGCAGCCATAAAAATGAACCCCGACAATTACAGCGCCCTGAATAATCGCGGCCTGGCAAAGATTGATTCGGGCGACTATGAAGGCGCTATCCTCGACTTTACGGAAGCGCTGCGGGTAAAAGCCGATTATGTGTACGCCGCCAACAACCGCGGGAATGCACACTACAAACTGAAAAACTACAAAGCCGCCATTAGCGATTATACATTAGCTATCGAGCTGAATAAAAATTATGGATACGCTTATTTCAACCGCGGAGTAGCAAAAGAAATGTTACGCCTGGAAAAAGACGCTTGCGCCGACTGGCAGAAAGCACTTGAATTAGGCGTAAAAGAAGTTGCCGTTTACTTACAGGAATGTCGTTAATTTAAGTTTGAATAAAAAAATATGAAGACATTAAAATATATCAGCATTATTTTTGCATTGGGTTTCTCTACTCAATTATCAGCGCAAAACATCAATTTTACTATCGATAATTTTATTGGCAGGGAAGCCGCTCTGGAACAAGCCTTGAAAGCCCTGCAAGAAGGCGACAAGCATTATGCGCAAGCCAAAAGTATTTGCCCGTCGCTGGCCATATCTTGCGCCACCGATGTGTCGTCCTTCTACAACCGAGCATTATCAAGCTATTTAACGGCACAGTCTATCAACTCCAACAATGCATCATTAAACCACCGGATAGGGGAATGTTACATTTACGTAGAAAAAGAAAAAGCTGTTCCGTACCTTGAAAAAGCGTTAAGTTTGGATGAACGCACCGATGCCAATGCGTATTTGTTTATGGGGATAGCCTATCAATATCAAAGCATGTTTGCCGAAGCGATTACTTACTACCAAAAATATAAAACCAAACTTACCATCGAGCAATTTAATGAATATGGAAGTTTCCTTGACCGGCTTATTAGCGAATGCCAGAATGCCCCGGCGCTCATCAATGCGCCTGTTCGCGTGTTTGTAGATAATTACGGAAAAGCAATTAACTCCGGCGCCTCGGAATTTCATCCGATAGTTAGCGCCGGTGAAGAACAAATTTATTTTAACAGGACGGAAAACAATAAGAACCAAATTGTATTATTGTCGAAAAACGGACAAAGTTACGACACGTCGTACATAAACATTCCGAAAACCGTACCCTTAACGACCCTGCTATACCTGTCGGACGACCGGAACTATATGCTGTTTTCAAGTTCTAAAAAAAATAAAACCGATATATATGAAACCTACCAGGAAGGCGGCCGGTGGACAAAACCGAAAGCCTTGAAACGGCCGGTGAAAACAAAATACAATGAAAGTTCGGCTTATCTATCGCCTAACGGCGCGGTGCTGTTCTTTTCCAGCGACCGCCCGGGCGGCTACGGCGGATTTGATATATACATGGCGCGCCGGAATGAAAAAGGCGCATGGGAAAAAACAATCCTGAACCTCGGCGCAGGCGTCAACACGCGTTATAACGAGCATATCTCTTTCGTTTCGGCGGACGGTTATACCATTTATTTCACCTCCGAAGGACATAATTCCATCGGCGGTTTGGATATTTTCAAGAGCGAATACAATACGACTACCAATACCTGGAGCGAAGCCGTGAACCTCGGTTATCCGATTAACTCCATCGGCGACGAAACATTTTTCTACCCGCTGCCGGGCAATCAGATATTTTACCTCTCTTCATTGCGGGAAGGCGGCTTTGGCGGGCAGGACATCTACCGCGTGAATGTGATGAAAGCCGAAAGGAATATTATAAGTACATACGAAGACAATATGCTGGCTTACCATTCGCCGCGTTTTCTGGAATATGTTATCGAACCTTTCGTACAAATACGTTCCAGTTCGGTAGTTACCATTTCCGGCATGGTGGTTGATAAAGCCTCGAAACAACCCGTGCAGGCAAAAATCAGCATCGTGGATAACAGCAAAGGGAAAGTAGTAGCGGAATTTGAATCCAACAGCGAAACAGGGCGCTTCACCGCTTCGGTTCCCGAAGGCGCTAATTACGGCATGACCATTACGGCTACCGGATATATGTTCCAGTCTGAAAATATAGACATCCCGTATGGCTCCAAGAAAGAACACAACCGGTTTGTAGAATTGGCGCATCTGGATGTGGATGCGACGATAACATTACGCAATATTTTCTTTGATTTCGGTTCGGCGCAGCCAACGCCGCCGTCCAAATATGAGCTGGAGCAATTGTATAAAATGCTCTCCAGCCAGCCGACGGTGAAAATTGAAATTTCGGGGCATACCGATAACCGCGGTTCCGAAGAAGCCAATATGCGTTTGTCGAACTTGCGCGCCAAATCGGTGGTGGATTACCTGGTGAAAGCCGGCATTGACCCCGAACGCTTGAGCTATATCGGCTATGGGTGGACAAAGCCGATTGCCACCAATGTTACGGCGGAAGGCCGCCGGTTAAACCGTCGAACGGAAATCCGGATTGTAAGCCGGTAGTCCGAATGACAATAGCAATATAAACCGTAAGACTACGATTTTTGTTTTACGGTTTTTGTTTTTACTATGAACACAAATACTATATTCACTAAAGCCCTGCGACTGTACCCGCTGACCGAAGACGAAGCGGTGCATATTTATGAACATGCGCCTACCGATGAGTTAATGGCGCTGGCTTCCCTGATTCGTCAAAAACACGTGCCGGGAAAAATGGTAGGCTGGCAAATCGACCGGAATGTAAATTACACGAACGTATGCGTATCGGGTTGCCTGTTCTGCAATTTCCATTGCAAGCCGCACGAAACGGCGAAACATTATACGACCACGATAGAAGAATACTGCAAAAAAATCGAAGCGCTTTTTGCTGCAGGCGGCAACCAGGTGTTGCTGCAAGGCGGCCTGCATCCTTCCTACAAGCTGGAATTTTATGAAACGCTGTTCCGCGAACTGAAAAAACGCTACCCGGCATTAAAACTGCATGCGTTAGGCCCGCCGGAAGTGGCGCATATTGCACGGTTGGAGAAAATGACTTATCATACCACATTGAAACGCTTAATGGCTGCCGGGCTGGACAGTTTGCCGGGCGCGGGGGCAGAGATTTTAATAGACCGTGTGCGCAAACAGGTATCCCCTGCCAAGCCCAGCGCGCAATCATGGCTGGCGGTGATGCGTGCAGCGCACCGCCTGGGGCTGGTTACTTCGGCGACGATGCTGTTCGGGTTCATCGAAACCTTGCGGGAACGCATACAGCATTTACTGAAACTTAGAACCCTGCAAAATGAAAAACCGCTCGGCACGATCGGCTTTCTGAATTTTATTTGCTGGCCGGTGCAACTGGCCGGCACCAAACTGGCGAAACGCTTTTCATTAAATCCGGTTACATCGATGGAATATATCCGGACAATAGCTATTAGCCGCATTGTGTTGAACAATATAACAAACATTCAGGCATCGTGGCTGACGGTGGGGCGCGAAACGGCGCAGGTGTGCCTGCATGCCGGCGCCAATGATTTAGGCTCGATTATGATGGAAGAAAACGTGCTGGCCGCCGCTGGCGTGAAAGAGCGCATGGATGCAAAAAGCATGGTACATACCATCCGGGAAGCAGGATTTGAGCCTTACCTGCGGAACCAGCAGTACGAGCCGGTGGAACTGATTGCGTAGGCAGTCTCTGTTCTTAATTTTTTTATTACCTTTGTAACGCTTAACAAAAATAATCAGACTTTGGAACCTCCGAGTTGTTGGGTACTTTTAGACATTCATTTTTCGACGGCGGCTGCCGCCGATGTGTTGTACGCATGCTTGTTTTTGGTGTTATTGTTTTTCTCCGCCTTTTTTTCCGGCACCGAAACGGCTTATTTTTCCCTGTCGCCGCAGGATATTGACAAACTCAAACGCGAAGAAAGCAAGGCGGCGCAACGCGTACTGGCGCACCTGGCAAAACCCGACTATTTATTGGGAACGATTTTAGTGGGAAATAACCTCGTAAATATCGCCATCATTTTGCTGTCGACCTTTCTTATTAACAAATTCGCTACCTATTCCACGCCGTTTATCGGGTTCCTGGTGCAGACCGTTTGCGTAACATTTGTGCTGGTGCTTTTCGGAGAAGTATTGCCGAAGACGTTTACCGCGCAGCACGGGCTGCGGTTTACCAAAAAAACCACTGCGCTGTTAAGCCTTGTTTCCGGCGTCCTGCAGCCTTTCTCCCGGCTGCTTGCGTACATGGCCGGCCGCATGAATAAACATTTCCGCAATGCCCGCAGCAATGTGTCTATCGACGAACTTTCGCAGGCGGTGGACATCACCGAAAGCCAGTCGGCGGAAGATAAAAAAATATTAAAAGGCATTGTCCGGTTTGTCAACACCGACGTGCATGAAGTGATGCGCCCGCGCGTCAGTGTAGATGCGGTGGAGCTGCACATGAACTTTGTGGCCGTGCGTGATAAAATGATAGAATGCGGCTATTCGCGCCTGCCTGTTTACGACAAAACGCTTGACCGCGTGAAAGGCATCCTGTATGTAAAAGACCTGATGCCGCACCTCTATACCGAGGAGGCGGATTTTGCGTGGCAGCCGCTTATTCGCGACGCTTATTTTGTACCCGAAAATAAAAAAATCAACGACCTGCTGGAAGAATTCCGGCAGCGGAAAATACACATGGCTATTGTTGTGGATGAATACGGCGGAACCGAAGGCATTGTTACGCTCGAAGACATCCTCGAAGAAATTGTAGGAGAAATTTCAGATGAAACGGATTAAAGAATGGATGCTGCCGATGATGGTATTATTTGCCGCCTGCAACGGCAGTGCGCCGGTTCCCAAACCGCGCGGTTATTTGCGTACCGACTTTCCGGAAAAAAATTACCTGGCGTTCGATACGCCGGGATTCCCGTATAGCTTCCGCTATCCCGATTATGCTACTGTGGAGCAGGACAGGCGGAGCTACCGGTTTGCACCTTTTTGGATAAACCTGCAGATGCCCGCCTACAATGCCACGCTGCACCTGACTTACCAGCCTGTACGGAACAATTTGCCGGACTTGCTGGAGGACACGTACAAGTTTGTGTACCGTCATGTGATAAAAGCCGACGAGATTCTCGAAACCCCGTTCCGCAACGAAGCGCAAAAAACGCACGGCTTTTTGTATGAAATAGGAGGCGATGTAGCCTCTTCGGTGCAATTTTACATGACCGACAGCACACGCCATTTCCTGCGTGGTTCCCTCTATTTCATGGCCACGCCGAACGTCGATTCCCTCTCGCCCGCCATTGTTTTCTTAACCGCCGATATTCGGCACCTCATGCAAACGCTGGAATGGAGGAACGGTAAGCAGTAATTTATAATTCATAATTTATAATTCATAATTATAAAAAGGTGCTTTACAAGATTCAAAAATATAAAGACGGAAGCGCCATCGCGATTTGGGAAATTACCGAAACCGAAGAACAGTTGCGGCAAGCCTGCCCGTTGCCCCACAAGGATGAAGAAGAGCTGCGTTTTATCGCTCATGAGCAACGCCGCAAGGAACGGTTAGTGGTGTATTTGTTGCTGGAAAATCTATTCGGCAAAAAAATTTACCTGGGCTACCATGACAACGGCCGCCCTTTCCTGCAAAACGAAACAGGCGACGTCAGCATTTCGCACACCTCCCGCTTTGCCTGCCTTATCTATCATCCGGAAGAACATGTCGGGATAGATATTGAAAACACGTTGCGCAATTTTTCGGCCGTAGAGAAAAAAGCCCTCTCTGAAAAAGAGCGGGATTACCTGCATGAAAAAAACCGCCCTGTGCAGCTATGCATTATCTGGAGCGCCAAGGAAGCGCTTTATAAATATATCGGCGAAAGCGGGATTGATTTTTCCACACAATTGGAAATAGAGAAATTCACGCCCCATAAACAAGGCAAACTCCATGCCGTTTATACCGGTAAATCTGAGAAAACAATCCCTTACGAATTGTCCTACGAGCTGATTGAAGACCATGCAATGGTGTGGGTGGTGGCCTGATACCACCGAGTTGACTGGATGATTTAAAGACTCCACGATTTAAAGATGTAAAGATTTCATGCTGGCGTGCCCTTCGGCAGGCCGAACTGTGTGTGTATCTTTACTGCCGAAAAGGCCGGCGTTTGGAGCCATCACGTGGCTCGGAGCCATTACAGTGTAGGCGTTCGGAGCCATCACGTGGCTCGGAGCCATTACAGTATAGGCGTTCGGAGCCATCACGTGGCTCGGAGCAATTACAGTGTAGGCGTTCGGAGCCATCACGTGGCTCGAAGTAATTACAGTGTAGGCGTTCGGAGCCATCACGTGGCTCAGAGCAATTACAGTGTAGGCGTTCGGAGCCATCACGTGGCTCGGAGCAATTACAGTGTAGGCATCCGGAGCCATCACGTGGCTCGGAGCAATTACAGTGTAGGCATCCGGAGCCATCACGTGGCTCGGAGTAATTACAGTGCAGACATTCGGCGCCATGATAAACAGTCATTAACCGCACATTTATATGGAACAAATACGTAACCTCCACCTCCGCTCGCTGCCCCTGCCGGCGCATTATGCATACTTCACGCTGCTCTCCCGGTCGCCGGCGGCACATCATCCCGTCAGATTCCGACTATTCACTTATTTTTTGTATTTTTGCGGCCGTATTAAGCAACAGTAACAGCAATGAAAAAACAATCAGGCAAAAAAATAACAGTTAAGAAAACAGCGCCGGCAAAGCCGGTACAAAAGCCGGTGCAAAAACCGGCTGTCATGGAAAAATTCATTCCTGCGCCTTTTCCCCGTTGGGTGTACGCCGTTATCGTGGCGTTCTGCTTCGTTATTTACGGCAATACGCTCTGGAATGAGTTTGCGCTGGACGATACGATGGTCCTTACGCAAAACGAATTTGTGAAAGAGGGCATCAGCGGCATCCCTAAAATTTTCAAGTACGATACGTTTATCGGGCGCTACGGCGAGCAGGTAACGAACCTGCCGGGCGGCCGCTACCGCCCCCTGTCGGTGGCGCTGCTGGCGGCGGAATATGATATTTTTGTGGACTCGGAAGTGAAGCAAATCATCCGCGATAAACTGGATACAACTATCATGCAGCAGAACGTCCCGCGCGAATACCTCGTGTGGGATACGCAGGCGCGCATTATCGACACTACGCAGGTGGACTATGCGGTGGTCGCGAAGACCGCGCCCAAGCAGAACGACGACGACGCGCCGCTGTACATGAAAACCTTGTTACCCTATGCCAGCCATTTTGTAAATATTATTTTATATGCATTAGTGGCGTGTTTCCTCTTTAAGTTATTGCAGCGGCTGTTCCCGGTGCGCGAGGCGGCAGGATGGAAGTTGCTGTTTAATGTGCCGGTCATTGCCACGCTGCTTTTTATTGCGCATCCCGTGCATGTGGAAGCGGTGGCGAACATCAAGGGGCGCGATGAAATCATGACCTTCCTCGGCGCCTTGATGGCGCTGTTCTACACATTGCGCTGGCTGGATACGCGGCAACCGCACTTTTTATTTATTACATTCCTTTGTTTCCTCGGCGGCGCATTCGCAAAAGAAAACGCCCTGACATTCCTGGCGATTATTCCGGTTACCATTTATTTCACGGGGCAATATAAATTAAAACATCTTTTACTGTTCACGGCATTAACAGTCATCCCCGTGTTCCTGCTGCTGAAAGGGCAGGGGCTGGCGTTCCTGTTTGTGGCGGCTTTCTTTGTGCTGCTACTTGCCGCGCCGGCGCGTTCGCGCACTAAAACCATTGCGCTGGCTTTGCTGCCGTCGTTTGCCGCGGCGTTAATCTTTACCTGCGTGCGCTGGAGCGTCATCAACATGGAGCCGTTGCCGGAAACGGAGTTGATGAACAATCCGTTTTTAGGCATGCGTTCTATCGAGAAATGGGCCAGTATTGTGTACGGGCTGGGGCGTTACCTGTGGCTGCTGGTTTACCCCAACCCGCTGACGACGGACTATTACCCGTACCATATCCCGAAAGTGGTTATCAGTAACAACGGGGTAAATGAATTTATCAATACCATCAGCATTGCAAATCCGGCGGTGTGGGCGCCGCTGCTGATTTACGGCGCGCTGTTCGCCTTTGTAATATGGGGCTTGTCGTCCAAGCGTAAAAACGTTTATGCGTATGCCATCATTTGGTACCTTGTGCCGCTGAGCATTGTTTCCAACGTGTTTGTGATGATAGGCACGTTCATGAACGAACGGTTTGTGTATATTTCTTCGGTGGGCTTTTGTCTGGCGCTGGCTTATTTTATTATTGTTCATTTGCCGAAATGGATGAAGCAGGAAAGCCGCTACCGGTTAGCGGTGATAAGTTTTCTCGGCGTGGTGCTCTGCCTGTATTCGGCGCAGAGCATCTCGCGCAACAAGGCGTGGTTCGATGATTTTACGTTATCAACTACCGATGCCCGGCAATCGCCCAAGAGCGCCAAAGCCAATTACGACGCGGCGCGTGTGTACAATATCAAACTGCAATCGGCGCCGGACGACAGCATCCGCCTTGTTTATACACGGAAAATTTATGACTATGCCAAACGCGCGGTAGAAATACACCCGGCGTATGAAAATGCGCTGTCGTTATATTCGTGGGCAAACACCATGCTGGGGAACATGTATCCCGACAGTCTGGCGAAATATCCGCGGCAGTTTTCGATAAACCTGCTGAAGCAGCTGCTCCGCCGCAATGCCGGCACGCCGTTTGCTTTCGGCCCCTTGGGCGACCTGATGGCTACCATTCCCGACCCTGCCGAACGCATCCGGCAATGGGAAGAAATTCTCCAAATCGCGCCCAACCGGTTTGAACCGAACTTCAACCTTGCGCGTATCTGCATGACCGAAATGGGCGACCCCGCCAAAGCCGTTCCCTATTACGAAAAAGCCGTTTCCCTTGAGCCGAACAATACAACCGCTTTGATAGATTTGGGCGCGGCTTACGGCAACTCGGGGAAAAGCCTGAAGGCGTTCGAGACATTTGAAAAAGTATTGCAGATAGCGCCAAACGACACGCTGGCCTTACGCAACCTGGAAGCTACTTACATCCAGCTTGGCGACTACCTCAGGGCGAATGAAACCTACCAGCGCTTCCGGGCTGCCGGCGGGAAGCAGCCGCAAATGCTGGTGATAGCGCAATAAGCAACAATGATGCGTACCTGTTTATTTATTATTCTATCGGTTTGCTGCGCGGCATTCTCCGTAAACGGGCAGCCGCTTTCGCCTGCCGCCCGCATTTCACTGCTCACCTGCGGCGCGGGCGATGAATTGTATGCCAGTTTTGGGCACAGTTCGGTGCGCGTTCGCGATACGGTGCAACAAATCGACCTGGCTTTTAATTACGGAACATTCGACTTCAACGACCCCCATTTCTATGCAAACTTTGTGCGCGGAAAACTGAACTATATGCTGCATGTAACAAAGTTTGCAAACTTCCTGTTTGCTTACGAGGCCGAACAGCGTTGGGTTTTTGAGCAGGAACTGAACTTTACGCCGGAACAGCGGCAGGACGTATTCGCTTTTTTAATAAATAACAGCTTGCCCGAAAATAAATACTACCTCTATGATTTTTTATTCGACAACTGTACTACCCGCATTCGCGATTTGCTGGAAACAGCATGCGGCGAACAGCTGGCGTTGCCCGATAAGCCGCTCGCGCCCCCACCCACTTTCCGCGCGCTGCTGCACCCCTACCTGCATACGGCGCCGTGGTCGCAATTAGGTATTGATATTTTACTGGGCAGCCGTACCGACCGCCCCGCATCGCCCCGCGAATACCTGTTCCTGCCGGATTTTCTTTCTGAAGCTGTCGGCAGCGCCCAACTCAACGGCCAGCCGGCTGTAGCGGAAAGCCGCTACCTCTTCCGCCCGGACGGACAACCGCCGCACAATGCGCCCTGCTGCACCCCCACGGTGCTGTTCTTTGCATTGCTGGTAATCGTCGGCATTGCAACGTTGGCAAGACTTCCGATGAAAGGCTTCGACGCCGCATGGTTCCTGCTTTTGGGGCTGTTCGGGTTATTCCTTTTGTTCATGTGGGCTGGCACCGAACATTATGTTACCAAAGCAAATTTTAATTTACTCTGGGCATTCCCGGCGCATGCGGCGGTGGCCATTGCACTGCTCAGGAAGCGGCGCCCGCGTTGGGTAAAATGGTACTTTGCCGTTACCTTTCCGGCATGTATATTGCTGTGCATTTTTTGGACGCTGGTGCCGCAATATTTAAACAGCTCGCTCATTTTTGTAACGCTGCTCACGGGACTACGCGCCTTTGCAGAACTAAGAACCAAGGCTTGAAATACAGCTTTTGATTTACAATTTATATGAACAGATTTATTAAAAACATGCCATCCCGCAGCCTGTCCGACGAAGAACATTACAAGTTCATGACCGACCTGCTGGTATTAATTGCCAATGCTAACGTCGCTGTGGGGAATGCGGTTGTTAAAGTTTTTCCCGAATTTGCCAGGTCGCTGGAGAGGGAAAACAAGATAATAAACATGATTTCTAAAAAACACCTGT
The DNA here is from genome assembly GCA_031290935.1 of Prevotellaceae bacterium. Taxonomy (GTDB): domain Bacteria; phylum Bacteroidota; class Bacteroidia; order Bacteroidales; family UBA932; genus JAIRKX01. The sequence goes on from JAISLK010000064.1 coordinate 12,190, forward strand.
CGGACAATATCCATAAAGCGGAAAAAATGCGCGCCGGCTTGTATGACGCCATAAGGACTGTCGCTACAACCTATCTGTCCAGCTTTGTTGTCGAGGAAGTATTTATGGCGGAAAAGCTGGGAATCATTTTCGACGATTTCGGCGATTTCTCCAAGACGATGCCGGAAGAGAAAACTACAAAGATTGACGGCCTGCTGAACGAACTGGAAAATTGCGCGGACATCTGCAGCCAGCTTCACCTGTCGAATTTCATCAAAGATTTGACGGTCGCCAATAACATGTACGCAATATTTTCCAGAAGGTACAGAAACGTACGCGCGACCATGCAACTTATTGAGGCCGGAAAAAAGATTCGCGCGAGAGTGGACATCCTGTATACGAAAATGACGGCATTGATAGAAATGGCGATGCTTATGAACGGTATCAGCAAATATAGCGATTTTGTACTCAAACTCAATATGTATATCCTCGCCGTACGCCGCAAAACCCGTGAAAACATAACAGCGCCGGCTAAAAGCAGGAACAGCGCGCAACCGAAACTTCCTCCTCAATAAAGCAGGTCAACGATTGTAAATGCGCCGAACAGTATGCTGGCAACGCCGTTGGTAGTGGCGAAAGCGGCATTCAGGCGGCTTAAATCGGAAGGTCTTACTATCAAATGCTGGTAGAGCAGCAACCCGCAAAACAGCGTGGCGCCTGCAACGTAAAAAATCCCTGTATGCAATATCCGCCCGGCAAGCACCACCAGCACCGCCGCAACAATATGCAGGATGCCGGAAAACAGCATCGCGCCCTTGCCGCCGAAGCGGGCGGGAATGGAAAACAGTTTCTCCTGCCGGTCGAACGCCTCATCGGGCAAGGCATAGAGGATATCAAACCCGCTGACCCAAAAAAGCGCTATTGCGGAAAACAGTACCGGCGGCAATGCCACCGCGCCGGTAACCGCTATATAGGCGGCGGCGGGGGCTATGGCGAGGCTCGCGCCCAAAATCAAATGGCATCCCCAGGTGAAACGTTTGGTGAGGCTGTACCCCACAATCACCAGCAACGCCGCCGGCGACAGGTACAGGCACAAACGGTTGAGCAACGCCGCCGCCAGCACAAAAAACGTCGCATTCGCCATACAGAACCACAGCGCCCGCTGCGGCGTAATAATGCCGCGCGGGATTTCGCGGCAGGCAGTACGTTCGTTCCGCGCGTCGAATTGCCGGTCGGCATAACGGTTAAAGCTCATCGCAGTATTGCGGGCAAACACCATGCAGGACAGCATCAGCACAAGCGTGCGCCACTCAAACGCCGCCCCCGTCTGCGCATACGCCAGCGCAAAACCAATACACGCAAACGGCAGCGCAAAAACCGTATGCGAAAATTTAACGAGGGAAAAGTAATTCTTTACAGACCGGTACATGCCGTTGTTTTTTTGCCGCAAAGGTAAGAAAAAGATTGATGTGATGATGTGATAATGGGGTGATGTAATTAATGGGGCTGGCGCCTATAATAAATCAATTCCATATTTCAAAGAATATCATTAACGCTACAAATACATTACTTTTTTTATTCCACCACATAATCGCTGCGGATAACCTGCAGTTCGGTGCGGCGGTTGAGGGCGTGGCAAATTTCCCGCTGCGCTTCGTTAGGCAGCGCAGTGATAAATTTCTCGGTCAGTTTTTGCCCGGCCTGCAGGAAGGAATATTGTCTGGCTATGGCCGGCGTTACGGTCTTCGGCTCCGCTTCGCCCAGCCCGACGGCCGTCAAACGCGGTTCGTCAATGCCGTTCGTGATTAAATAATCGACCACTGCCTGGGCGCGGCGTTGCGCCAGTTCATAGTTTGATTCGTCATTCCCGCGGTTGTCGGTGTGGGCGCGTAATTCCACCATGATTGACGGGTTGTCTTTCATCAGTTCTACCAGCGAATCGAGCGCCGTGCGCGAAACGTCGGAAAGCGTTGCCTGCCCGAATTCGAAAAAGATATTGGGAATTTCTATCGGTTTGGCGGTGGATATAAGTGCGAAGGTATCGCGGTGGCTGTGCCCGTTTTCCCAACCGGCGCTGGAAAAACGCAGCTTGGCGTTCAGGTAGCCGTTGCGCGAGGCCAGCGCGAGGTAATTCAACCCGGCATTTACCCGGAAATAAAAGGAGCCGTTGGCTTCGGAGCGCTTGCGCAATACCGCGCCGTTACTGCCTACTAAGCGTATCTCGGCATTTCCCAGCGCGGCGCCGGTAGCGGCGTCTTTCACTGTCCCTTCAAAATGGTATTCGACCGGTTGTATATCCAGCGCCAGCCGGTAGATATTATCGCCGCCTCTTGCGCCTTTCTCCCTGCGGCGCGAGGCGAAATAACCGTGTTCATTTTCGCGTTCGAGGATAATAGAAAAATCATCGGCGGAAGAATTAACGGGACGCCCCATGTTGTCTATTTTCCAGCCGCCCAAACTGTCGGGCGCGGCTTTGAAAATATCCAGCCCGCCGAAGCCGGGATGCCCGTCGGAAGCGAAATAGAGGCTGGCGCCGCGGGCAAAAGGATACATTTCATTGCCGGCGGTATTGATTTGCGCCCCCATGTTTACCGGTTCGCCCCAGTCGTCGCCGGCGCTGCTGCGCGTTACTTTCCAGACGTCCATTTTTCCCATGCCCCCGTCCATATCGGATACAAAATAAAGCGTCAAATCGTCGTCGGAGAGCGCCGGATGCGCCGCCGTGATACTGTCCGGCATGAGTTCCAGGTTTTGCGGCTCGCCCCATTCGTTATCGTTGCGTTCTATGGAAAAGATTTTGCATCCTGTTTTTGTGCGTTTGATTTTCGGGCAGCGGGTGAAATATAAAACGGTATAGCTATGGTTAAAGGCTGCCGCGCCGTCTTCATGCTTGGAGTTTATTTCTTCGCCCATATTTTGCGGCTTTGTCCATTTGCCGTTGCGCGGCAGGCGGGAAAAAAATAAATCGGTGGATGTTTCGCCGGTAACGTCATATATTTTTTTGCTGATATTATCCTCCTTGCGGGTAGAGGTAAAGAGCAGCGTTTCGTAGTCGTCGGCGCCATAAGCCGGGGCAAAGTCGTTGGCACGCGCGTTCAACGCCGGCACCAGTGCTACCTTGTAGGTGTTTCCGCTGTTGCCGGGATTTTTCGCCAGCGCCAGCGAAGCCAGTGCGGCGGCGGCTTGCGGGTCGCCCGGCCGCTGTTGCTGATAGCGGGTGAACTGTTCTTCGGCCTTGTCGTATTTTTCGTTGGCTAATAAAACTTGCCCGTAATACAAATGAATTTCGGGATTTTCGGGCGTTTTATATTGGCGCAGCAGGGCGGTATAAGCTGTTTCCGCGCTGCGCCAATTGCTCAGTCGCCGGTAGCATTCGGCATAATTGAAATAAGGCTGTTCGGCCTGCGCTTTCGGTATTTTCCGGATGATTTTTTTATATTGCCCGGCAGCGGCGGCATACCCGCCCTCTTCAAAAAGGCGGTTGGCCTTTTCCAGCTTACCGGCCGTGCTGCATGCCGTCAACAGCAATGCACAAAGAAGATATGTCGCAAATCGTTTCAATAGCATTTTTTTTGCAAAGATAAGAAATAAATGTGTTAATGTGATGATGTGATTAATGGGGCTGGCGCCGGCTAATTCCTGATTCCTGTTCGGGCGCCGTTGAGGGGAATAAATTTCAGCAGATTTTGTGATTTTATGCTGCCGCCTTGCGGCGGAAGTATGTTTTCGATTGTTTTTACGGAAATGCCGGAAGGTTGCAGCATTTTTCTTAATTATGCATGATAAATGACAGGTTGGCCGGCGCCGGCGCCGGCATGTTCCCATCCCGGCTGTAAAAACTTTGGCGGAAGCAATTAAAATTTCTTAAAAAAGTACACGGAATAATAAAAATTATTACCTTTGCACTCTGAATTTAATAAAACTAAAACGAAAAAATCCATAAATCCCTAAATTCATCAATCCGTAAATCTGTAAATCGTTTATCATGCCTCATAAAATTGTAGATATAAAAAATGTGGTCATTCGTTTCAGCGGCGACAGCGGCGACGGGATGCAATTGACCGGCGCGCTGTTTACCGATGCGGCGGCGCTGTGGGGGAATGAATTTTCGACATTTCCCGATTTCCCTGCCGAAATCCGCGCACCGCAAGATACGATAGCCGGCGTTTCCGGCTTCCAGATACATATCGGCAGCGTGGACGTGCATACGCCCGGCGATTTGTGCGATGTCCTGGTGGCCATGAACCCGGCGGCTTTACGCGCCAATGCCGGCCGGACAAAATCAACCGCTACCATTATTATAGACGCCGATGCGTTTGAAGAAAAACGCAGCACCCGCGCCGGCTTTACTACCGGCGACCCCATCCGGGAATTAAAGCTGGAAGACCGCACGGTGATTTATGCGCCGATTACATCGCTGACCAAAGAAAGTTTAAAAGACAGCGGGCTGGACGCCAAAGCAGTTGTACGCAGTAAAAATATGTTTGCGCTGGGCATTTGCTTTTACCTTTTCAATCGCCCGCTGCAAGCGACTTTTAACTATTTTGAGAAAAAATTTGCAAAGCGCCCCGAATTGATTGCCGCGAATAACAAAGTACTGCAAGATGGATTCAACTATGCAGGAAATATACAGGCCATCCATAATACCTATAATGTAAAGCCCGCCAAATATCCCAAAGGCACGTACCGCAATATTAACGGGAACCAGGCTACGGCGTGGGGATTTATCGCCGCTTCCGAAAAATCGGGGCGGCCGTTGTTTTGCGGCTCCTACCCCATTACGCCGGCGACAAGTATTCTGGAAGAGCTCGCCGTCCGCAAAGACCTTGGCGTAAAAACCCTGCAATGCGAAGATGAAATTGCCGGCATTTGCACGGCTATCGGCGCGGCGTTTGCAGGCAACCTGGCCATCACTACCACTTCCGGCCCCGGATTGTCGCTCAAGAGCGAAGCCTTGGGGCTGGCGGTCATTACGGAATTGCCGCTGGTGGTTGTCGATGTGCAGCGCAGTGGCCCTTCTACCGGCATCCCGACGAAAACGGAACAGACCGACCTGTTGCAGGCGCTGTATGGCCGCAACGGGGAATGCCCGATGGTGATTATGGCTTCCCATTCGCCGTCGCACTGCTTCGATGCGGCTTTCTGGGCGGCGAAATTAGCGCTGGAACACATGATGCCGGTGATGCTCCTCTCGGAAGGATTTATCGGAAACGGCTCGGAACCCTGGCGTATCCCGCAAATGAAGGATTACCCGGCCATCGTCCCGCCGCTTGTTGACGCCGTAAACGACGGGGAGTACTTCCCGTTTCTCCGCGATGAAAAACGCCTGGCTCGCCGCTGGGCGCTGCCCGGCACGCCCGGGCTGATGCACCGCATCGGCGGGCTGGAAAAAGACAACGCCGGGCAGGTATCCAGCGACCCGCTGGTACATGAAAAAATGGTGCGGGAACGCGCCGCAAAAGTGGAAAGAGTTGCCGACTTTATCCCCCCGCTGAAAGTCTTCGGCGAACAGGAAGGCGACCTGCTGCTGGTCGGATGGGGCGGCACATTCGGGCATCTTTACGGCGCGGTGAAGCAACTGCAATCGGAACACAGGCGGGTAGGGCTGGCGCATTTCGACTACATCCATCCCTTGCCGAAAAACACCGCCGACGTATTCAAGAAATTTAAAACAATTCTCGTATGCGAACTGAATAACGGGCAATTCGCCGACTACCTGCGCAGCCGGCACCAGGAATTTTATTACCGCCAATATAATAAAGTGCAGGGGCAACCCTTCATGGTCTCGGAAATTACAGGCGCGGTGAATGCAATATTATAACTGAATTATGCAATATACCCCTCAGGATTTTAAAAGTAAACAGGAAGTAAAATGGTGCCCGGGCTGCGGCGATTACCCTATTCTTGCCGCCGTGCAACGCGCCTTTCCCGAAATTTGCAAAACGCTTGGCTATACCAAGGAACGTTTCGTTTTTGTATCCGGTATCGGGTGCGCGTCGCGCTTCCCCTACTATATGGACACCTACGGTTTTCATGGCATTCACGGACGCGCGGCAGCCATCGCTACCGGCGTGAAAGTCGCCAACCCGACCTTGACCGTGTGGCAGATTTCCGGCGACGGCGACGCCCTGGCTATCGGCGGCAACCACTTTATCCATGCCATCCGGCGCAATATTGATATAAATATTTTATTGCACAACAACCAAATTTACGGTTTAACCAAAGGGCAATATTCGCCTACGTCGAAACTGGGGAAAGTTACCAAAACCTCCCCTTTCGGCACGGTAGAGCATCCTTTTAACCCCGGGGAACTGGTATTGGGCGCGCGCGGCACTTTCTTCGCCCGTACGCTTGATGTGGATATGAAACTGACCGGCGAAATTATGGTAGCCTCGGCAAAACACGACGGCACGGCGGTTACGGAAATACTGCAAAATTGCGTTATCTTCAACGACGGCACGCATGCCCATATTACCGGCAAAACCGTACGCGAAGAACGCACCATTGTCCTGCGCCACGGCGAGCCGATGATTTTCGGCATCAACCGCGACAAGGGACTTATGCTGGACGGCTTGCAGCTAAAGGTTGTGCGCATCGGCGAAAAGGGCGTTACGGAAAAAGACATACTGGTGCACAATGCACAGGAAACAAACCCCGGCATACACATGATGCTTATTAATATGCAGGCGCCGGATTTCCCCGTAGCGCTGGGCGTTATCCGCGCCGTGAGCGACAAAACGTATGACGACAACGTCCGCGACCAGGTGCTGGCCGTGCAGGCTGCCGCCACCATCAAAAACGTGGACGACCTGCTCCATAGCGGAACGACATGGGAAGTGAAAAATTAAAAATAAAAAAATAGAAACCAAAACCAAAAAACAACTCTCATTAACTCATTAACACAGTATGAAAACAAAAGAAATTATGGCCTATCTTGAAAAGACCTATGGCCATGAAAAAGAGTATCTGCAAGCAGTACGCGAAGTACTGGAATCAGTCGAAAGCGTGTATGAACAGCATCCCGAGTTTTTCAATTACCGCATCCTCGAACGCATGGTGGAACCCGACCGCATGTTTACCTTCAAAGTCGTATGGCAGGACGACGCCGGGCATGTACAAATCAACCTCGGCTACCGCGTACAGTTCAACAACGCTATCGGCCCCTATAAGGGCGGCTTGCGTTTCCACCCGGCCGTTACGCCTTCGACATTGAAATTTTTAGGATTTGAACAGACGTTCAAAAATGCCTTGACCACCCTGCCGATGGGCGGCGGCAAAGGCGGCTCGGATTTTGACCCGAAAGGGAAATCCAATGCCGAAATCATGCGCTTCTGCCAGGCGTTTATGGTGGAATTGTGGCGGCACATCGGCCCGGATACCGACGTCCCTGCCGGCGATATTGGCGTAGGCGCACGCGAAATCGGCTACCTCTACGGCATGTACCGGAAACTGGCGCGCGAAAACACCGGCGTCCTCACCGGAAAAAATTTAACCTGGGGCGGCTCGCTCATTCGCCCGGAAGCTACCGGATTTGGCGGCATTTATTTTGTAGAACACATGCTGAAAACAAAAAATATCGCTATCAAAGGAAAAACCATCGCCCTCTCGGGCTTCGGCAATGTGGCATGGGGCGCGGCTTTGAAAGCTACGGAACTCGGCGCAAAAGTAGTTACCGTTTCCGGCCCCGACGGATACATTTATGATGAAGCCGGATTGAATACCGAAAAAATCGACTGCCTCCTCGAACTGCGCAATTCCAATAACGACGTCGTAGCGCCGTATGCCAAAAAATTTGCCGGCGCAAAATTCATTCCCGGAAAAAAACCCTGGGAAGTGAAAACCGACATCGCCCTCCCCTGCGCCATCCAGAATGAACTGAACGGCGACGACGCAAGGCTGCTTATACAAAACGGCGTAACCTGCGTCGCCGAAGTATCCAACATGGGATGCACCCCGGAAGCAATCAACGAATTTGTCGATGCAAAAATACTCTTTGCACCCGGAAAGGCGGTGAACGCCGGCGGCGTGGCTACCTCAGGACTGGAAATGACGCAAAACGCCATGCACCTCCACTGGACAGCCGAAGAAGTGGACGCCCGCCTGAAAACAATCATGCAAAATATCCATGAAGCATGCGTACTCCACGGAACCGACAGCGACGGCTACATCAACTACGTGAAAGGCGCCAACATTGCCGGGTTCCTGAAAGTCGCCAAAGCCATGTATGACCAGGGCATTGTTTAACCCGGTTTTAATCAGTTACCAGTAGCAGTACCCAGTAAACAATACACAACCTGCCGTCCATAACCGATAACACCGTATCGCGACCTGCGTACTGCGACTGCCACTGCTTACTGCCTACTTTTCTTTGCCCGCAGGGCAAAAATATCAATAGAAAACTTGCGACACATCGTCGCAGCCTGCTGCGACACATCGTCACAGCCTGCTGCGACATACCGTCGCAGCCTGGGGGAAGCAAAACCGGCAGGTATTCAGGAATTAAGAATTGGCCGGCGCCGGCAGCTCTTAACTCTTAACTCTTAACTCATCATTCATCATTCATAACTCATAATTAAAAAAACACTATCTTTGCACCGTTTCCCGGAAAACCCCGTCAGATTCCCCGGCGAAAAAGACAAACTGGAAGCAGGAAGGGTTAACCTGAAAGCAGGAAGGGTTAAACGGCGAGCAGGGTAATAAAGCCGCCAACCGACTTATAACACACAACTTAATTAAATATTTAAATTATGAAACATTTATTCAAAACAGCTTACTGCCTGCTGCTGCTGGCCTCCGCCGGCTGCCAGAAACCGGAAAAGTACGACGACAGCGCCCTGCGCGGCGATGTGAATGAATTAAAAAACCGCGTGGCCGCCCTCGAAGCATGGCAGGCTACGGCGAACAGCAACATCACAGCCCTGCAGGGGCTGGTAAACGCCCTCCAGGAACGTCGCTACATCACCAACGTAACGCCATTCGACATCCCCGCGCCCGGCGGCTACACCATTACCTTCTCCACCGGGGAGCCCATCACCATATCGAACGGCGAAAAGGGCGACAACGGTGAACCCGGCGACACCCCGCAAATCGGCGTAGC
>JAISLK010000065.1 GCA_031290935.1 Prevotellaceae bacterium
CCCCGCGCTGCGGCGCAGGCCCGGTTACGCTGACCGCTGCGGCAGGCGGCGGCACCACCACCGCCATGACCTATACCTGGACAATCGGCGGCGGCGCCCCGCAAACAACCACTGCCAACAGCTATACCACCGGCTCCCTTTCCGCCTCCGCGGCCTACAGCGTAAAAGTGAAAAACGCCTATAACTGCGAAAGCAATACCGCCAACGGAAACATTACCGTGCAGCCGCTGCCGGTGATTACCACAACCGGCCCCGACCCCCGCTGCGGCGCAGGCACGGTTACGCTCACCGCCACCGCAAGCGGCAGCACCACCACCGCCATGACCTATACCTGGACGATAGACGGAACGAGCTACACGACCACCGCCAACAGCTATGCCACCGGCTCCATTCCGGCGTCCGATACCTACAGCGTAAAAGTGAAAAACGCCAATAACTGCGAAAGCAATACCGCCAGCGGAACCATTACCGTACACCCGCTGCCGGTGATTACCACAACCAGCCCCGCCGCGATTTGCAGCACAGGCGAAGTGGCACTCACCGCTACCGCAAGCGGCGGAACCACCACCGCCATGACCTATACCTGGATAATAGACGGCGAAGCAGAAACAGTGACCACCACTACCGGCAACTATACCGCCTGCTCGCTGCCCGCTGGCACTCCCACCTACAGCGTTACCCTCACCAACGCCAACGGCTGCATCAGCGCCGCCGCCACCGGAACCATTACCGTACAGGCTTTGCCGACGCTCACCCTGACCACCGCCAACAACACCCAGTCGATAAACAGCGGTTTGCCGGTTACGGCCATAAAATACACCACCGCCAATGCTTCCGGCGCTACCGTTACCGGCTTGCCGGCCGGCGTATCCGGCAACTGGGCGGCGAATACCCTCACCATTTCCGGCACGCCTTCCGCTGCCGGTATCTTTAATTATACGGTATCCACCACTAATGGCATTGGCTGTCCCAGTCAAACTGCGAGCGGTACGCTGACCGTTTATGGCTCCCCGCCCGGCGCCGGAACAAACACCTACGCCTGCGGTGCGCAGACCTGGAGCGGGCCGGTCAGGATAGCTGACTGCGACCACGACGAATTTACTAATGATCCCACTGCCCCTCATTGCCGCAGTGATACCTGGAACAGTATAAAGTATTACTACTACAACTGGGCGTATGTGAATGCCAATAAAAATACCATGTGTCCTTATCCCTGGCATGTGCCGTCGAACACTGAGTTCACCACGCTGCGCAATTGCCTGGGTACATCCGGCGCTAACGGGAAATATTATCCCGAGTCCTCTACCTGGGGCGGCGCGCGTGCCGGCTACGCTAACGGCAGTTCTATGGACAATGTGGGCTCGTACGGCGACTATTGGTCTTCTACGGAGTACAATACTAACAACGCGTACTACATGTACTTCAATACGAGCAGTGCGTATGCTGGCAACACCAACAAGAGCTACGGACTCCAGGTCCGCTGCGTCCGGAATAATTAAGCATGATGAATGATAAATGATGAATGACCCCATGCGCTACCGGATACACACAACGCCTTTGCGTCTTAACACAACCCGTTTGTGTCTTAACACAACGCCGCTGTGTTTAAACACAACCCGGTTGCGTCTTAACACAACGCCGCTGCGTTTAAACACAACCCGTCTGCGTTTAAACACAACGCCGCTGCGTTTAAACACAACGCCGCTGCGTCTTAACACAACGCCGCTGCGTTTAAACACAACGCCTCTGCGTTTAAACACAACGCCTTTGTGTTTAAACACAACGCCTTTGCGTCTTAACGCAACCCGTTTTGCATCGATGCAAACTGAGTTTGCATCGATGCAAAGTGCGTTTGCATCGATGCAAAGTGCGTTTGCACCGGTGCAAAGTGCGTTTGCATCGATGCAAAATGCGTTTGCATCGATGCAAAATGCGTTTGCACCGGTGCAAAACCGGCGCCGGGAAGAACAGGGTGAACGGAGGGCTGCGCCCTTTTTCGGGAAAGAGCCGGCTGTCCATCTCCGCTCATCCCTGCGACTTGCCGTGTTTCGGATAAATTCGTTATATTTGCAAAATAAAAACATGTTATGGCTTTAAAACTTCGTCTGACTATTGTACAGTTCCTTGAGTTTTTCATTTGGGGTTCGTGGTTGATTTCTTTCGGGAACTACATGTCCCAGCTGGGCATGGGGGATAAAATAGGCACGCTGTTCGCTACGGCGGGCATCGCCTCCTTTATCATGCCGACTGTGGCGGGAATTATTGCCGACCGGTGGGTCAATTCCGAAAAGCTGTTCGGCATCCTGCACCTGCTGGGGGCGTGCTGCCTTTTTATGGCTTCCCTCGCTGTCGATTTTTCGACCCTGTACCTTTACATGTTTCTAAATGCCCTGGTTTTTATGCCGACCATCGGGTTGAGCTACTCCATTTGCTATAGCGTGATGGCAAAACATAATATGGATGCCGTCAGGGAATTTCCGCCAATTCGCGTGTGGGGCACGGTGGGCTTTATCGCAGCGATGTGGGTGGTGAACCTTGCCGGGTGGAGCACCAGCGCGCACCAGCTGCTGCTGGCCGGCGGCGCGGCGGTATTCCTTGCCGTGTATGCCTTCACCCTGCCGCCGTCGCCCCCGACCCGGGCGAAAAAAGGCAGCTCGCTCATATCCGCGCTGGGGCTGGATGCACTGGTGCTGCTGAAAGAAAAGCGCATGGCGGTTTTCTTCCTCTTTGCCGTACTGCTGGGCGTTTGCCTGCAAATCACCAATTCTTACGGCAGCACGTTTATCGGCAGCTTTGCCGGCGCCTACCCCGATTCGTTTGCGGTCAGGTACAATAACATCTTCCTGTCCGTTTCCCAAATATCCGAAGCGCTGTTTATACTGTCCATTCCGTTTTTCCTCCGCAGGTTCGGCATAAAAACCGTTATGCTGATGAGCCTCGGCGCATGGATGCTGCGTTTCGGGCTGTTCGGCATCGGCAACCCCGGCGCGGGAATGGTGTGGCTGACGCTTTCCATGATTATTTACGGCATGGCGTTTGACTTCTTCAACATTTCCGGCTCGCTCTTTATTGAAAAGGAAACGCCCGCCAGGTTCCGCGCCAGCGCACAGGGCATGCTGATGATGGTAACAAACGGGCTGGGCGCTATCCTCGGCAACTACGGCGCAGAGATGGTCATTAACCGGTTTGTCAATAATACAGCTACGCCCAGCTGGCCGGCGGCATGGTTTATTTTCACCGCCTACGCATTGGTGATTGCCATTGCCTTTGCCCTGTGCTTTCAATACAGGCACGAGAAAGTTAAGAATTAGAAACAGGAATTAAGAATTGTTTTTGATGACAAACAAAGTAACAAAAATACCGGAACGCCTTACAGGCTTATGGAAAAACTTCCTGTTCAGGAATATCGTATATGCTGCGGCAGGCTTGCTGTCGCTGCTGTTTATCATCAATTTTACATTGTTGCAGCTGACGCAGCATAACCGGACGTTTCCCGTACCGGACTTTTCAGGGATGACCCTGGAAGAAGCCCTGGCGGTAAAGGAATCAAAACACCTGCGGCTGGAAGTCATCGACTCGGTGTATGTGCTGCACCGCCCGCGCGGCGCGATTTTCCGGCAGTCGCCCGAGCCGCAGGCGGAGGTAAAAAATAACCGCCGGGTGCTGCTCGTTATTAACGCTCATTCACCCCGCAAAGTAACCATGCCGGAAGTAGTCGGGTATTCGTTACGGCAGGCAAAGGCAGTGCTGCTGTCGCAAGGGCTGTCCATAGGAAAATTAAGTTACGAGCCGGATATAGCTACCAACAGCGTGCTGGCGCAATACTATAAGGGGCGGGAAATCCCGGCAGGCAGGGAAATAGAGGCCGGCAGTGAAATTGACCTGATTTTGGGCTGGAATATGGAAACGGGGCAACGTACGGTTATTCCTTCCGTCGCCGGTTTATCTGCCGAGTCGGCAAAGGATTTGCTGCTGGATAATTCCCTGAATTATGAGTTGCACTATGATAATACCTCCGTCAAGAATTATGAAGATTCGCTCTTATCGCGCGTATACCGCCAGCTGCCTTCCGCCTCATCGGCTAATGTGTGGAACCTGGGTACCACGGTGGAACTGTACCTCCGTCCGTAAATTTTAAACGCTAAATTGTTTTCCCCTTTGACTACGTTACCTTCAATGCCATTGAGAGAAGAACAAACAGAAAAGCAACGCCTGTTTGAACATTTCCACTTTGTGGTAGACGAAGGACAGGCGCCCGTCCGCATTGATAAGTACCTTACCGCCCATATCGAAGGAATGTCGCGCAACCGCATACAAATGGCTGCGGCCGTCCAGTATATCCTGGTGAACCGGAAACCGGTAAGCGTAAACTATAAAATAAAACCCCGCGACGAAATCAGCGTCGTGATGCCTTTCCGCAGGCGCGGCATAGACGTTATTCCCGAAAATATCCCGCTGGATATAATGCACGAAGATGCGGCGGTGATTGTGATAAACAAGCCGGCGGGCATGGTGGTGCATCCCGGGCACGGTAATTATACCGGCACACTGCTCAACGCGCTGCTGTATTATTTGCAGGATAAAAACGAAATGTATTTCCTGGTGCACCGCATCGACAAGGATACTTCGGGCATTTTGGTAGTGGCCAAAACCCTGGAAGCGCAAGCGTTTTTAGCCGAACAGTTTTTTTACCATACTTCCAAACGGGTGTATGTCGCATTGGTGTGGGGCAACGTGCAGGCGGACGAAGGCACGGTTACCGGCAATGTCGGGCGCGACCCGAACGACCGCATGCGCTTCCGTGTATTTGACGACGAAACGCAGGGACGCCATGCCGTAACGCACTACAAGGTATTGGAACGTTTCGGGTATGTTACCCTCCTCGAATGCCGCCTGGAAACCGGCCGCACGCACCAGATACGCGTACACATGAGCAGCATCGGGCACCCGCTCTTCAACGACGAACGCTACGGCGGCGACGCTATCCGCAAAGGAACGGTTTTTTCCAAGTACAAACAGTTTATCACGAACTGTTTTGAAATCATGCCGCGGCAGGCGTTGCATGCGCGGCTGCTGGGATTTGTTCATCCCGTAACCAGGGAAGAAATGATTTTCCGGGCGGACTTGCCGGAAGACTTTACAAAAGTGCTGGAAAAATGGAAAAACTATAAATTCACAGACAGTGGCATGGAGGAAGAACAATGATAGCGAATAAACAATTGGTGGTGGAAAATTTATTGTCGTCCTACACGGAAGCAGGGGAAGGCCGCCCACTGGTTTTATTGCACGGATGGGGTTGCAGCGCGGGTACGTTTAAAGATTTGCAAACGGATTTGTCCGGAAAATTCCGGGTGATAGCGGTGGATTTCCCCGGATTCGGAAGAAGCGAAGCGCCTGAAGCAGTATGGGGCTGCGCGGAATATGCGCATTGGACGCAACAGTTGCTTCAAAAACTAAATATCCAGGCGCCGGCGCTGTTGGGGCACTCCTTTGGCGGGCGGGTTGCACTGGTTTTAAATTCCCGCATCCCTGTTTCCAAACTCATTTTGACAGGCAGCGCGGGGCTGCCGGCAACCAACCGCCCATCGAAAAAAACGCCGGCCAGATACCTGCCCGGCTTCTTCAAAAAGGGGCTGCTCCGCGAGTTCCTGATAAAAATCGCCGGCTCGGAGGATTACAAACGCGCCACCCCGCAAATGAGGGAAGTGCTGAAAAAAGTTATCGCCGAAGACTTGCGGCCTTTTGCAGAGAAGATTTCCATTCCGTCGCTGCTCATTTGGGGCGCAAACGATAAGGAAACCCCGGTGGCGATGGGCGAAGATTTCCACGCAACCATCCCTTCCTCTTCTTTGGAAATAATGGCGGGGTGCGGGCATTACGCTTTTCTGGAAAACAGGAATATGTTTTTAAACCTAATCAATAAATTTTTGGAAAGCCATGATTGAAATCATTGACGCCGCAGCTGTCCTGTGCCTGTTTTTTTACCTTGCCCTTATCCTGAAAAAGGAATTGCACATGCTGCAATTAAATTCATATTTCAACACCCGCTATATTAAATGGTACAAAGAAAACTTCCGGCCGCGCGGCGACGTCATCAAAGCGCTGGCCGTTTTGTCCTGCGTGCTGTTCAGCTGGTGGGGCTACTGGTTTTTCCCTGCGGCCGGCATCCTTTTGTCCGTTACAGGCGCGGCGGCGCTGCTAAAACAAAAAGCGAAAAAAAAACTTGATTTTACCAAACGGGCAGTGCGGTTATTTACCCTGTCATTGCTGCTTTCGGCGGCCGCGCTTTCCATAACCTTTATAGCTACGCAAAATACCCGCTATGCGGCGTTGCTGCTGGCGGCGCTTATGGCCTTTTCCTTTCTCCTGACGCTCCTTTCAAATACGCTGATACAGCCGCTGGAAAAACTCATCAACCGCTGGTATGTCAACGACGCCAAAAAGAAAATGAACAGCTGCCCGGAACTGACAGTTATCGCCATTACCGGCAGCTACGGCAAAACCAGCGTGAAACATTTTTTGCAGGACATCCTCTCGGAGCAGTACAGCGTGCTGATTACGCCCGGAAGCTTTAACACCACGCTGGGGGTAGTGCGCACCGTTCGCGAACAGTTGCAGCCGATACACGAGGTATTTATTGTTGAAATGGGCGCGAAAAGGGCAGGCGATGTAGCGGAAATTTGCCGGATAGTACGGCCGAAGTACGGCATCATCACGGCGGTTGGCCCGCAGCACCTGGAAACATTCGGAACAGTGGCAAACGTGAAAAAGGCAAAACTGGAAATCATCTCTGCGCTGCCGGCCGGCGGCAAGGGCTTTATCAATGCCGGAGATATTGCGCCCGGAGATATCCCTGCGGACGTTAAAGCCCCGGTGGTTTCATTCGGCGCAGGAAAGGATGCCGATTATTGCGCCCGGAATATTGTTTACACCAGCCGCGGGATATCTTTCGACATATACCGGGGCGGCGAAAAACTCCTGACACTCGAAACCGCCCTGCTGGGCGAACATAATGTATCGAACCTGACAGTGTGCTGCGCCGTAGCTTTAACGCTGGGGCTGGAGAAATACAAGATAGAAAAAGCAGTCAAAGGCATTCGCGCCGTGGCGCACCGGTTGGAGGTAAAACCATTGCCCAACGGGATAACGATTATCGACGATGCTTTTAATTCCAACCCCGTAGGGTCGAAGATGGCGCTGGAAGCCCTGAAACGCATGGAAGGGAAAAGGAAAATAATCATCACACCCGGCATGATAGAACTGGGCGCGGAAGAAACAGAGCGGAATTACGCCTTTGGACAAGCCATCGCCGCAAACTGCGATATAGCCGTGCTGGTAGGCCTCCAGCGGACGCAGCCGATTCGGGAAGGCATCAAAGCTGCCGGCTTCCCGGAAGCAAACTTGGTAACCGCCAAAAATTTGGCGGAAGCAAACAACTACGTAAAAAGCATTATGCAGCCGGGCGACGTAGTACTGTACGAAAATGATTTACCGGACACGTTTAACGAATAAATACTACAAACAATGAAAAAAAACATTGGCGTCTTTTTTGGCGGCCGCTCGGTGGAGCACGAAATATCAATCATCTCCGCCCTACAAGTAATAAAAATGATTGATACGGACACTTACAACCCCATACCCGTGTACATCACAAAAGACGGCTGCTGGTACACCGGAAACTGGCTGAAATTTATCGACAATTTCAGGAACTACAAACTCCTGCTCAAACGCTGCAGGAAAATCATGCCCTCACTGAATACGCACGACGGCACACTATTTACCTACCCCAGCGGGCTGTGGAAAAGAAGCAGAGCGGTAACGAAAATCGACGTCGCTTTCCCCGTCTTTCACGGCGCGTATGGCGAAGACGGCTGCTTCCAGGGCCTGTTTGAAATTATGAACCTGCCCTACGTAGGCTCGGATGTAACGGCCTCGGCAGTATGCATGAGCAAAACCCTTACAAAAGAAATCAGCAAAGCCATTGACATACCCGTGCTGGACTACTGCACCATAGACGCCCGCCGCTGGTTCAGCGACAAAGAAAACCAAATAAAACATATCGCCGGACGCTTCGGCTTCCCCGTCATCGTAAAGCCCGACAACCTCGGCTCAAGCATCGGCGTAAGCAAAGCCACCGACATACAGGAACTGGAAAACGCCATAGAACTGGCATCCCTGTACGCCCACTCCCTGCTCGTAGAAAAATGCGTCACGACTATCAGAGAAATCAACTGCTCGGTAGCGGCCACCCCGCAGGGCGTGGAGATCTCCGAATGCGAAGAACCCGTGGTTATACCCGATAAACTGCTAACTTTCGATGACAAATACCTCACCTCGCCATCATCCGTCAAAGGAATGGCGGGAACAAAACGGAAAATTCCCGCCGACATCCCCCCCGCCCTCAAAAAGGAAATCCGGGAATACGCCTTAAAAATATTCCGCCATTTGGGCTGCTCCGGCGTAGTGCGGATAGATTTCATCCTGGACGCCGCCGCCGGAAAAATTTACCTGAACGAAATAAACACCATCCCCGGTTCGCTCGCCTTCTACCTCTGGGAAGCGGCCGGCAAAAAATTCCCCACCCTCCTGACCGAAATAATCGAACACGCCATTAAACGCTTCACCCAAAACAACAAACTGAAAAAACACTTCGACTCCCCCGTACTCTGGAGCATCAACAGCAACAAACTCTCCGGGAAAATGATGGGATAATGAACAGAAAACAGGCTGCCGCCGGCGGCCCCCTGCCTGCAAAGCCCCCAGCCAACGCCCCACTCTCAACCAACAAAAACAAACTCCCCGGCGGGAAAAACAAAAATGAAGTAAAAAAAATCAAAACTGCCCCAAGAAGGGTTAAACTGGAAGCAAGAAGGGTTAAACTGGAAGCAGGAAGGGTTAAACTTAAACCAGGAAGGGTTAAACTTAAACCAGGAAGGGTTAAACTGGAAGCAGGAAGGGTTAAACTTAAACCGGGAAGGGTTAAACTTAAACCAGGAAGGGTTAAACTTAAACCGGGAAGGGTTAAACTGGAAGCAGGAAGGGTTAAACTTAAACCGGGAAGGGTTAACCTGAAACCGGGAAGGGTTAACCCGGAACCAAACAAAAAAGACAATAAAGCAACTAAAAACAAAGCAACTGCAACACCCCTTAAAAAATCGTTTTAATAGTTTTTTTCTCACGGCTCATGATATAAAGATTTTTTAATTCTAACCGGAGCGCCGGCAGCATCACCCCACCACCCCGTCACCCCGTTTTGACATCCGATAATTTTTGTTATCTTTGGATAAAAATATTTAGTAAATGATATAATATCTTTTTAAACAAATGGGAATTCATTATAATACAAACAAAAAAGAAAGAAAATGAAAAAAACAATTCTACCTGTTGCCGCTATTGCAGGGGCATTTTTAGTATCATGTTGGAGTAATAATGCTGCCAAACAGCAAAACTCGGACAAATTGAACAATACTGCCTCCCTTATTGATACGCTCGTACAAAGCGCTGTTACAGACAGCGCCGGCGCTATCCTTGAAATGTCGTTTGACAATGAATCGAACTCGGCGCTCTTCGTTTTTAACGGTGAAATCATCGAAATGACGGGCGATACCGTCGCCTCCGGCATCAAATACTCCAACGACCACTATGAATTTGTAGAATGGCATGGTGAAATCACACTGAAAAAAGACGGGCAAGAGGTCTTTACCTATAAAAGGCCAAAACAGGGAAACTAAAAACCGAGAAAATACCCGCCCCCGCCAATAAGCAGCCCTAAAAGTATCTTCAACCCCTTGACGTAAATAAACGCGCGGGGACTTTCCGCCAGCAGCGGCAGAGCGGTATGCCCGTCCTGCACCAGGCAGTTGGCAAATAAAATGCTGAACGGAATAGCCCCCGATGCAAACAGCGAAATAAAAACCAGGTGCGGCCCCGATTCGGGTATAATACCCGCCAGAATAGCAATGAGCAGCATCCACAGCAGATTATCGCTCATCCAGTCGCGAAGGTGTACCTGCGCCAGGAGCAGGTACGTTACCGCAAGCGCGCCGAACGTCCAGAGGAATATTTTGAAAAAATGTTTTCTCACGACATGTTTCCACAAGTGCTCCTCCAGAAAATGATTATCCGCCAAAACCGCCAGAAAAAACGCCGCCACGCTGACAGCCGCAAAAAGCAAGTTCAGCCAGCGCTCGCCGAATAATATATTTGCCGGTTCAACAGATACGCCGCCTTCCAAAACATGCTGGTGGTCGAACAGCCCGAGCGCCAGCGCCGTTCCAAAGGCCAATAATCCGCCGAGCAGCACGGCGCGTTGCCACGAAAGCGGG
Organism: Prevotellaceae bacterium; assembly: GCA_031290935.1. Classification (GTDB taxonomy): domain Bacteria; phylum Bacteroidota; class Bacteroidia; order Bacteroidales; family UBA932; genus JAIRKX01. The sequence goes on from JAISLK010000065.1 coordinate 10,326, forward strand.
CGGAAATTTTCCCGTATGCCCAAAAAAAACTTCGGGCGCGGCAACAGGCGCTCATGCGCATGCACCTCCAGCGGGTGCGCCGGGAACGAAAACGGGAAAATTTTCACATACCGGTTTACCGCCCATCCCACCGCTACGGCCATGGCAAATAAAATGGCAAACACCGCCGCCGCTACCGCCGGCGATGCGGCTAAAAGCATAAAGGCTTCATCGCCGGTAGTCGCAATCATCATCGCCGCCAGTGCGCCGAACCCCAGCAGGCGGTGCGTAAAAAGCGACACAACCGCAAAGCCGCCCACACACCCCGGGATAAGCCCCAACAACGCGCTCGCGACAACCTGCCCCAGCATTGATTGCTGCAGGCGTTTCAACGAACGCCCGTGCGACCGCACATTGATGTACTCAATTAACAACAGCATCACCATAACCAGGCCGGTGAGAAGGAAAGTATTTTTGAGGATAATCATTAGAGTGAAGAACTGAGAACTAAAAGTTAAGGGCTAAGAGCGCAGCAGCGGCGTCGTAGGGATTGAGGGCGCCGCTGGTAACCTGCTGTTCCAGCTCCGCTAATTTTGCAGCCACGGTAGGGTTATTATAAAATGTATTCTGCAAATTATCATTGATGGTTTCATACATCCGGTAACGCGCCTGTTCGCGGCGGCGCTGCTCAAAATAACCGTTTGCTTTGGTCAGGGCAATATAGTTTTCTATTTCCTGCAATACTTCCTTGAGCCCTGTTTTGTCCACTGCCGAACAGGTGAGCGCCCGCGGCGTCCATCCCGAAGGCGGCGCAGGAAAGAGGTGAAGGGCGCTCTGGTATTGCGCCTGCGCCTGTATCGCTTTTTCCACATTATTACCGTCGGCTTTATTGATAAGCAATAAATCCGACATTTCCATTACGCCGCGCTTGATGCCCTGCAACTCATCGCCTGCCCCGGAAATCATCAACAGCAAAAAGAAGTCGGTCATGGAATGCACCGCTACTTCAGACTGGCCTACGCCGATAGTTTCAATGAAAATATAATCGAACCCGGCGGCTTCGCAGAGGATAACCGTTTCGTATGTTTTGCGCGCCACGCCGCCCAGCGAACCGGTTCCGGGGCTGGGGCGGATAAATGCACGCGGGTCGGCGCTCAGGGTTTCCATCCGCGTTTTGTCGCCCAGGATGCTGCCTTTGCTGCGCTCGCTGCCCGGGTCAATGGCCAGCACGGCCAGCCGGTGATTGCGGGCGGTAATCATGCCGCCAAACGCTTCGATGAACGTGCTTTTTCCCGCACCGGGAACGCCGGTAATGCCAAGGCGGATGGAGTTCCCGGCAAACGGGCGGCAGGCTTCCAGTACCTTTTGCGCCATTTGTTGATGGTCGGGGCGGCGGCTTTCAATAAGCGTGATAGCGCGGCTCAGCATGGTGATATTGCTTTCGCGGATGCCGCGCACATATTCCTCCACCGTCGGCAAGGGCTGCCGGCGTTTCTCAAAAAGCCCGCCCACATGGGGATTGACCATCGGCGGCTGCGCTATGCCGTCATTAACTGTGAGTGCACTGTTCATTGAGGATGATGTGGTGATGTGATGATGTGGTGATGTGATGATGTGATGATGTGATGATGTGATGATGTGGTGATGTGATGATGTGGTGATGTGGTGATGTGATGATGAGTTAATGTGCTAATGTGATTAATGGGGCTGGCGCCAGCCAATTCATAATTCATCATTCATAATTCATAATTCATAATTCATAATTCATAATTCATAATTCATAATTCATAATTCATAATTCATAATTCATAATTCATAATTCATAATTCATAATTCATAATTCATAATTCAT
>JAISLK010000066.1 GCA_031290935.1 Prevotellaceae bacterium
GCGGGAAAACCTTCTGGTACGCCGTCCGCTGGGAAAACACCACCGGACTGAAAGGCCCCTGGAGCGAAATCAGGAGCGCGGTGATTCCGTAATGATGAGTTATGAATTATGAGTTATGAGTTATGAATTATGAATTATGAATTTTTAAAATAAAACAGTATGAAAAAAATTTTAACTATTATCATGCTTTTCGGGGTTTGCTGCGGCTACGCCCAGAACACCCCGCCTCATGCTGCTTCAACAAGAACATGGACATTCGGTAACCAAACGTGGAGTGACGCCATTCAAATACCCGGCTGCCACAAAGAAACTTTTGAAAAGAGTAATACTAATCCGCAATGCCGCAGCTATACCGAAGGCGCGAACACGTGGTACTACTATAATTGGCCGTACGTGAATCACAATCACTCGACCATGTGCCCCTCGCCTTGGCGTGTGCCATCTCACGGTGACCTTACTTACTACACGTCGCATGCGGCGGGGCACTTCCCGTACGCCGGTGGTTGGTACAGCGGGAGTGCAGAAGGGCTGCCGAATATCACCTACTACTGGTCTAACGACATGAGTGCCGGACATTATGCTTACGTGTTGGAAGAAGCACAAAATACAAAAGTTGCCGTGAAAGAGAAGTACTTCGGACTGCCTGTGCGCTGCGTACTGATCTTATAGCACGTTGTTTGCTGTATCCCTCGCCCCTCCCACCTGATTTAAATATTTCAACATATAAATCTATGAATCCGGCGGGAGGGGGCTGCGCGGGGCAGCCTTTAACAACCGCCGCCTGCACGAAAGTGCGGGCGGTTGTTCTTTGAGGTATGAAGTATGAGGTATGCCGGCGCCAGCCCAATTAATCACATTAGCACATCTCCCGCTTTACAAGGCTTTCAACGCTTCCACATATTCGCGGGTATTGTACAGCGGGGGGATTTTGTTTTGCCCGCCGAGTTTGCCGCGGCGGCGCATCCATTCGTAAAACGTGCCGGGGGGCAGGACGGTCAAAGTTAGCCGGCGGAGCGTGGTGCTGTTCGACCGCTTGGCTTCGTAGTCGGAATTGACTTTGCAGAGCTCGTCGTCCAGCCTGTCGGCGAACTGTTCGGCGTTGGCTGGCGGCGTGTCAAATTCGATGAGCCATTCGTGGGCGCCTTTGGCGGTGGCGTCCATGAAAACGGGCGCTACAGTGTAGTGCGCCACCTGCGCGCCGGCGGCTTTGCAGGCGGCGCGCAGGGCGGCAATGGCATTATCGACTATCAACTCTTCGCCGAAGACATTGATGAAATGCCGCGTGCGCCCGGTGATTTTTATTTTATGCGGGAACGTGGATACGAACTGCACCGTATCGCCAATCAGGTAGCGCCACAGGCCACCGTTGGTGGTGATGACCATCGCGTAATTCACGCCGGTTTGCACCGTTTCAATGGTGTCGAACGCCGTGAAAGCGCCGGCGAGCGCGGCGGCGAGTTTCGGCATCGGAATAAATTCGTAAAAGACGCCGACATTGTTCAGCAACAACATGGCCGTATCGTCCGGGTTGTCCTGCAAGGCAAAGAAGCCTTCCGACGCATTGTAGGTTTCCATGTAGCGCATCCGGCTGGAGGGGATGAGGCGGCGGTATTGCTCGCGGTAAGGCTCGAAGCTGATACCGCCGTGCATGAATAATTCGAGGTTCGGCCATACTTCCAGGAGGTTTTTCTTGCCGGATATTTCCAAAACCCGTTTCATCAATACCAGGTTCCATGAGGGCACGCCGGCAAAATTGGTTACGTTTTGCGTAATGGCTTTTTCGGCGATGCGCTGTACTTTCGTTTCAAAGTCGGGCAACAGCGCGACCTCCCGCGACGGCGTGCGCACCCACTCGGTGTACCACGGCGAGTGCTGAATGAGCACCGCCGACAGGTCGCCGGTGTGTATCTTGCCGTCGGTTTCGGGGCGGTGGCTGCCGCCCAGCGTTAATGCCTTTCCGCTGAACAGGCGGGAACCGGGGTAATTGCGGAGGTAGTACATCAGCACATCGCGCATGCCTTGATAGTGGCAGCCGTACAAGGCTTCGCGGCTCACGGGGATAAATTTGCTTTTATCGGCGGTCGTGCCGCTGGATTTGGCAAACCAGCGTACCGGCGTATTCCAGAGTATCCGTTGTTCGCCTTGCCGCATGCGGTCGATAAACGGTTTCAACCCGCCGTACTCGTGCAGCGGGACGCATTGCTGAAAGTCATTGACCGTAGAAATTTCGGAAAAGCGGTACTGCTTGCCGAAGCATGTTTCGCTGCCGGCTTTTATCAATGTTTTAAACAACGCTTGCTGGTAACGCTGCGGCTGCCGGCGGCAATCTTCCGCTTGGCGGAACCGCGATGCAGTCAACGTGCGTAGAAGAAACGATAGCATAATTTATGGATTTACGGGTTTGTTAATTTACAGATTTGGGCTGACGCCGGAACACTTACAATTTATGACTTACGACTAATTTTTTTATCTCCCTCAATTTATCAAAGGCGTCCAGCGGGGAGAGGGTGTTGATGTCAATATTTTTCAGTTCGTCGCGGATTTGCACAAGCGCCGGGTCGTCGAGCTGGAAAAACGACAGCTGGTAGCCTTCTTCCGTTCGCCTGTTTCCGTTATCTGTTGGCCGTTCGCTGTTGGCGGTGGCGCGGCCTGCTTCCAGTTGCTTCAACAGTTCATCGGCGCGTTGCACGACCTGCTGCGGCATGCCGGCCATTCGCGCCACGTGAATACCAAAACTGTGTTCCACGCCGCCGCGCTGCAACTTGCGGAGGAAAATCACCCGGTTGCCGGCTTCTTTTACCGATACGTTATAGTTTTTTATACGCGGGAAAAGCTCTTCCATTTCGTTCAGCTCATGGTAGTGCGTAGCAAAAAGCGTCTTTGCGCGCATCGAAGGATGCTCGTGGATATATTCCACCATCGCCCACGCAATGGATATGCCGTCATACGTGCTCGTGCCGCGCCCGATTTCATCCAGCAGAATCAGCGAACGCGCCGACAAGTTATGCAGGATGCTCGCCGCTTCGTTCATCTCCACCATGAAGGTGGATTCGCCCTGCGAGATATTGTCGGACGCCCCGACGCGTGTAAAAATTTTATCCACCACGCCGATGCTCGCGGCGTCGGCCGGTACGAAACTGCCTATCTGCGCCAGCAGCACAATCAATGCTGTTTGCCGCAGCAGCGCGCTTTTTCCCGACATGTTGGGGCCGGTAATGATAATTATTTGCTGTTCTTTTTCGTCTAACAGCACGTCGTTCGCCACGTACGTTTCCCCCGCCGGCAGCATGCGTTCGATAACCGGGTGCCGCCCCTGGCGGATGATTATTTCATGCTCATTCGTTATCGCCGGCTTGCAATAGTGATTGCCGGCAGCCGCCGCAGCAAAGGAAAGCAGGCAATCAAGCCGCGCAATAAGCGATGCGTTCAGCTGTACCGGCGCAATGTAATCAACCAGCGCCACCACCAGCTCATTGAACAGCTGCTGCTCGATGGCAAGGATTCTTTCTTCCGCCCCCAATATTTTTTCTTCGTACTGTTTCAGCTCTTCCGTGATGTAGCGTTCCGCTTCGGTGAGCGTTTGCTTGCGAATCCACGAAGGAGGCACTTTGTCCTTATGCGTATTGCGCACTTCGATGTAATAGCCGAAGACGTTGTTGAAACTTACTTTCAGCGATGTGATGCCGGTGCGTTCCGCTTCGCGCTGCTGGATTTCCAATAAATAGTCCTTGCCGTGCCGCGAAATACGGCGTAACTCGTCCAGTTCATCGCTGACGCCGTCTTTAATCACATTCCCTTTACCTATTTGGTTGGCCGGTTCGGGGCACAGGTCATGCACGATGCGCCGGCGCATGCTTTCGCAGAGGTTGAGCTGTTCGCCGATTTTTTGCAATGTCGGCTCGCCGGCCGACCGGCAGCAGGTTTTAATCGGCGCGATGGCCGTCAGCGCATTTTTCAACTGTATTACTTCGCGCGGCGTGATGCGGCCGGTAGCCGTTTTGGAAATGAGCCGTTCGAGGTCGCCGATTTCGTGAATGCGGGTAACCAGCATGTCTTTGGCGTCGGCGTTTTGCAAAAAATATTCCACTACATTCAGCCGCGCATGGATATGCTGCACTTCTTTCAGCGGCATGGCTACCCAGCGTTTCAGCAGCCGCGCGCCCATCGGCGACGTGGTTTTGTCGATGACGTCAATCAGTGTTTTGGCGTTGTCATTCGCCGGAGAAAACAATTCGAGGTTGCGCACGGTGAATTTATCCAGCCAGACGTAATTGTCTTCATCTACGCGGGAGATGGCGGTGATGTGCCGGAGGCGGTCGTGCTGCGTAAGTTCCAAATAAAACAGTATCGCGCCTGCCGCCACTATGCCCGCCTGCAAATTATCCACGCCGAATCCTTTGAGCGACGTCGTTTCAAATTGCTTCAACAGCTTGTCGCGTGCGGCGTCGGGAACAAAGAGCCATTCGTCCAGTTTGTAGGTATAATATTTTGTGCCGAACGTTTCCGTAAATTGCTGTTCCGTCCCTTTTTTATACAGTACTTCTTTCGGCGCGTAGTTCGACAGCAGTTTGTCGATATATTCCACGCTGCCCTGCGCCATGTGGAATTCGCCGGTAGACAGGTCAAGGAAGGCCACGCCGGCATTATGCTCGTCGAAATGCACGCATGCCAAAAAATTATTTTCGCGATTTGTCAGCACATGGTCGTTGTACGCCACGCCGGGCGTTACCAGTTCGGTTACGCCGCGTTTCACCAGCTTCTTCGTCAGTTTCGGGTCTTCCAGCTGGTCGCAAATGGCGACGCGCTGCCCGGCGCGCACCAGTTTCGGCAGGTAGGTATCTATGGCATGGTACGGGAATCCGGCCAGCTCCACAGACGCTGCAGCGCCATTGGCGCGCCGCGTTAAGGTAACGCCCAAAATCTCGCTGGCGCGGATAGCGTCTTCGCCGAAGGTCTCATAAAAATCGCCCATGCGGAACAGCAGAATCGCATCGGGATATTTCGCCTTAATCGCCGCGTATTGCTTCATCAGCGGCGTTTCTACTGTAGCTTTGTCGTTAGGGGAAGATACGGTTGCCATACACATTCTTTAGTGTGCGTAAAGGTACAAAAAAATGCGGATTGTTTTCCCCATTCCTCAAAACTTCAAATAGAATGCGCCGGTGAGCGTTTTGTATTCGGGGGTATAGCCGCCGTCGTTGCGGTGAATAACCAGCGTGTCTTCCTGCCAGCCTGCCGGCGTAGCTGAAAAATGCAGCAGCAGGCGTTTGGGCGGCTTGCCGGCATGGCTGAACACGGTAGTCCGGCGCGTGCAAAAAAGCTGTTGCCCCGCCGCCTGTGCTATAAACGCCGTCCCTTCGGAAAGGGGCAGCACGACGCACAGGGCGCCGCCCGGCTGTAATATTTTTTTTGCGCCGCTCAACAGCGCTTCGTGCGGCAGCCCTCCTGTGTGCCTTGCCAGCCTGCGTGTTTCCGACGGCGGCAACAGCGCGTTGGTGAAATACGGCGGATTGGAAACCACCAAATCATAACGTTCGGCGCTTTGCGCGGCAAACGACTGGAACGATTGCGCATAAACCCTTATCCGCTGCCCCCAGGGGCTGCGCTGCACATTTTCCCTTGCCTGCTGCGCCGAAGGTTCGTCGATTTCCACCGCATCAATGAGGGCGCCGGCATTGCGTTGCGCCAGCATCAAGGCGATGACGCCGGTGCCGGCGCCGGCGTCCAGTATCCGCCGGGCATTTGCCGCCGAAGCCCATGCGCCCAGCAGCACGCCGTCGGTATTCACTTTCATCGCCGCCGACTGCTGCGAGATGCCGAATTGCTTAAAATGGAAAGTTGATGTGATGATGTGGTGATGTGATGATGTGATGATGTGGTGATGTGATGATGTGGTTAATGGGGCTGCTCACTGTCACTCACCCTCCCGTCGCTCATCGTAATTACCCGGTCGCTCATAGTGGCGAGCTCCGGGTCGTGGGTAACGATAATAACGGTTTGGCGCAGCTGGTCGCGCAATGTGAAGAACAGCCGGTGCAGTTCCTGTTTATTTTTAGTATCCAGATTGCCCGAAGGCTCGTCGGCTAATAACACCGGGGGCTCGTTCATCAGCGCGCGCGCCACCGCTACCCGTTGCTGCTCGCCGCCGCTCAGCTCGTTCGGCTTATGCGCCATCCGGTCTTTTAAACCTAAAAAATCCAGTAATTCTTTGGCGCGGGCGGTGGCCTGTTCATGCTTTTTCCGCGCGATGAACGCCGGCATGCACACATTTTCCAGCGCCGTAAATTCCGGCAGCAGGTGATGAAACTGGAAAACAAACCCGATACGGCTGTTGCGGAAATGCGACAGTTCCCGGGCATGCAAGTCGAATACCGGCGTCCCGTCGATATACACTTGTCCGGCATCGGGTTTGCCCAGCGTACCGAGGATTTGCAGCAGCGTAGTCTTCCCCGCGCCGCTGGCCCCTGCTATCGTTACCACTTCCGACCGGCGGACGTTCAAATTGATGCCTTTCAATACTTGCAGGCTGTCGTATGTTTTCGTTATTTGTTCGGCGCGAACCATCATGGAGCATTTACGGATTTATTGACAAAGGTAAAGAAAATTTCAAGATTCCAAGATGCAAGGCTGCCGCTTTTTTAATTATGAGTTAAGAACTATGAGTTAAGAACTGAGAGTTAAGAACTGAGAGTTGGCTGGCGCCGGTGTAAAACAAACCGGCAGGAAAGGCAAAAAGGAAGCAACAAGACTTAAACGGCGAGCGGGTGCATTTAAACGGGAAGCGGGTGCATTTAAACGGGAAGCAGGTGCATTTAAACGGGAAGCGAGGTAATAAAGCCGCCAGCCGACTCATAACAAACAACTTAATTAAATCCTTAAATTATGAAATTATGAAACAACCGCCGCTTTTAGTATCTTTGTAAACTTTTACTGCTATACATGAATAAACACGGAATTATTATGATCATCATTGCCGGTGTGCTGCTGCCCGCCGGCGCCGCCGCGCATACCACCGCGCAGCAGGAACGCCGGCAGGAACAACGCTGGATAGATTCCGTGATGAATACCCTCTCCTTGCGGCAACGCATTGCCCAACTTTTTATCGTACCGGTGGAAACCGTAGCAGGCAAAAAAAACAATACCGCTAAAATCGTTGCATTGATTGAAAAAGAACAAATCGGCGGCGTCATTGTCATGAAAGCGCAACCGAGCCGTTATGCCGCAGATATCAACCGGCTGCAACAACACAGCCCCCTCCCGCTGCTGGTAACGATGGACGCCGAATGGGGCGTCGCTATGCGTACCGACAGCGTATTGCAGTTCCCGCACCAGATGATGCTCGGAGCGCTTTCCGGCAGCCGGCTGATAGAAGCCATGGGCGAGGCCGTTGCCGCGCAATGCAGGCGCATGGGCGTACACCTTAATTTTGCGCCGGTGGTTGATGTAAACAATAACCCCTTTAATCCGGTAATAAATATCCGTTCGTTCGGGGAAAATAAATACAATGTAGTAGAAAAAAGCATGGCCTATATGCACGGCCTGCAAAACCGGGGCGTCCTGTCCTGCGCCAAACATTTTCCCGGACATGGCGACACCAGCCAGGATTCGCATGAACAACTGCCCTCCCTTAATCATTCGCTGCGCCGGCTGGATTCCTTGGAACTTTACCCTTTCAAGGTATTAATGGAAGGCGGCGTGGATGCAGTGATGGTCGCCCACCTGCAAGTGCCGGCATACGATACGCTGAAACGCCCGTCCACCCTGTCGCCCGGCGTAGTGGCGCACTTGCTGAAAGACGAACTGGAATTTAGCGGGCTGATTATTACCGACGCCCTTAACATGAAAGCGGTAACCACCACGGCGCAAAAAGATTTCATCGCCCTGTCGGCGCTGTTGGCAGGCAACGATATTTTACTGATGCCGGACAATGTATCCGCCTCCATTGATACGATAGAACAAGCAATAAAAGCAGAAAAAATCTCCGTACATAAAATAAATACCAAATGCCGGAAAATGTTGTCGGCAAAGTACCGTGCGGGCTTGAACAACTATCGTCCGGTGGAGGAAGCCGGGTTGGCGGCCGACTTGAATACGCCCGCTTACCAGGCCCTGAGCTACCGGCTCACCGAAAAAGCCCTGACCCTGCTTAGCAACCAAGACAGCCTGCTTCCCTTGCGCCGGCTGGATACGCTCAAAATCGCCTGCCTGGAAATAGGAAAAAACAGGGGGCGTTTTTTCCGGGAACAACTATCCTGCTACGCAGCCATCGACACCTTCTCCATCGAATCAGCCGCCTGCCCGGATACCTTGCTTAGGTTGCGGCAACAGTTAGCGCCCTACAATTTAATCATTGCCGGATACCACAGCGTCGACGCGCGCGCGCAGTTCAATTTCGGCGTAGATAGCCTCCTGGCGCAGTTCCTCACGGAACTTGCCGCCGGCAAAAAAGTCATTCTTGATTTTTTCGGCACGCCTTACGGAATAAATAAATTTAAAGACGCCCGGAATTTTGCTGCGCTGATTGTATCATACGGCAATACGCCATACAGCCAGGAACGCTCTGCGCAATTATTGTTTGGAGGCGTTGCCGCACAAGGCCATTTGCCGGTATCCATTGACAGCTTATGGATAACCGGCAGCGGAATAAAACAGAAAGAAACTACGCGATTGCATTACATCCTGCCCGAAGAAATCGGCATTTCCGGCGGCCGCCTGGCGGTAATAGATACGATAGTATCCGAAGCTGTCCGGCAATGCGCCACACCGGGCGCGCAGGTCATGGCTATATATAAAGGCAACGTTTTTTATCACCGGGCATTCGGCGCACACGCTTACGACAGCGCCTCCCCTCCTGTAACCGCAAGCGATGTGTACGACTGGGCTTCGCTCACAAAAATAAGCGCCACCTTGCCGGTGGTCATGCACTTCACGGAACAGGGCAACATAAAACTGGACGCTCCCTTGGGCGAATATATTCCCTCATTGGAAAACACCAATAAATATCATATAAAAATAGCGGAACTCCTCACGCACAGCTCCGGTTTGCAAGCATACCTGCCTTTCCAGTTATCTTTCTTTCCCGAAAAAGAAATCAACCCGACATTAGACCCTCTGTATTTTTCACCTGTCTTTTCCGCCTTGTATCCTTTACAGGTAGCCGATAACTTATATGCTTCGCCGGCAGTAGGGAAATTCATACGCAGGCAAATCAACACCTCCCCCCTGCTCCAGAAAACGTATCGTTACAGCGATTGGGGCTTTATATACTTGCAACAGGCCGCCGAAAACATTACAGGAAAAACACTCGGACAATTAACCGACAGCCTTTTTTATCATCGTTTGGGAATGAACAATACCGGCTTCCTTCCGTTGCAGCGCATGGAAAAGAGGCGCATCCCCCCTACCGAAACAGATATTACTTTCCGTATGCAACGCGTGCAGGGCACGGTGCACGACCCTACAGCGGCATTGCTGGGCGGCGTAGCAGGGCATGCCGGCGTATTCGGCAATGCCAATGATTTGGCAAAACTATTGCAACTTTATCTCAATGGCGGCGAATATGGCGGCGAACGCTATTTCAGCGACAGCCTCGTTACGCTTTTTACCAGTTGCTATGCTTGCGACAAAAACAACCGCCGCGGGCTTGGCTTCGACAAACCGGAACCTCGCAAAGGTAAGCCCAGCCCCATTAGCGACGAATGGTCGCTCGAAAGCTACGGCCATTCCGGTTATACCGGCAATCTCTGCTGGGTAGACCCACAACGTGAATTGATTGTTATTTTCCTTTCCAACCGCAGTTTTCCGAATGATGATAAAAAATTAAATACCCTGCATACACGACCGAAAATATTTGCAGAATTTACGCACATTATTGATGAACTGAAAACGCATTAAACACGCCAAATAACATACAGCAAAAGCAGCAATCCACTCGTCGGCAAAAAATATGAAAAATAATATCATTTATATCTGCCTGGACACGATTGATTTGAAAACATACAAAAAAATTATTCGTAATTGTTTTGGCGTTACAAAAAAAAAACCTAACTTTGACGTCGTTTTTTGAAAAACATATTTAAAATATTAAATCATAAATTAAACAATTAAACAATTAAACAAAATTTCAAACATCATGAAAAAACCTAAAACAACAACCGGAAAGAAACATCTTGGCATTTCAGCTTTCCCCATCATCCTTTTGTGTTTCGTGTTGGCATACGTGATTTACCAATATGTGTATGGTAATCCCGCCAATTTTTTGAACAATGACCCGAATAATCATCCGCTGCAAGGAAACCTTTTGGGAACAATTTACAAAGGCGGCATGATTGTGCCGGTAATTCAAACCTTATTACTCACGGTATTGGCGTTAAGTGTAGAACGCGCCATCGCATTGGGTAAAGCAAAAGGCAAAAAGAGTTTACAAAAGTTTGTAGTAGCTGTGAAAAAAGCTTTGGACGGTGGCAACGTGGAACAAGCCCATGCTTTATGTGATGTACAAAAAGGTAGCGTCGCCAACGTAGTGAAAAGTTCGTTGCGGACTTATTCCGAAGTGATCGCCAATAAGCAATTAACAAAAGAAGAACGCCAGTTAGCGCTCCGCAAAGACTTGGAAGAAGCTACCATGCTGGAACTTCCGTCTATGGAACAAAACCTGCCGGTAGTAGCGACCATTACTACATTAGGTACGTTGATGGGGCTGCTCGGAACGGTTATTGGGATGATCCGGTCGTTTGCCGCTTTGGCCGGCGCAGGAGGAACCGACTCCATCGCCTTGTCCACCGGTATTTCGGAAGCCTTGGTAAATACAGCGTTCGGTATTGCGACAGGTGCTTGCGCCGTAATATCCTATAACTATTTTACCACAAAAATTGACGGTATCACTCACAGCATTGACGAAATCGGCGCTTACCTGGTACAAACATTCTCCGGCGATAAATAATTGTTGAACGGTTAACCTTGCGGAATCGTTGAAGCAGAGGCGTTGTACGAACCAAATACAACCACCGGCGCTATACGGTTAAACAAATACACGATTAAACAATTAAACAAACAGCGCTATGAGTAATAAAATTAAAAAGAAATCTACCTTTATTGATATGACTGCCATGAGTGACGTGACAGTACTATTGTTGACTTTCTTTATGTTGACCTCTACGTTTGTACAGAAAGAGCCGGTGCAGGTAAACCCGCCTCAATCCGTATCGGAGATCAAGATTCCGGAAACCAACATCGTATCGGTATTGATAGAACCGAACGGGAAAGTGTTTATGTCCTTGGACAAACAGCCCGACCGGAGAGAGGTATTGCAGAAGATGGGCGAGTTCTATAAAATTGAATTTACCCCCGAAGAATTGAAAACATTTGAATTGCTTCCTTCTTTCGGCGTACCTATCCGTGGAATGAAAGAGTTTCTTGCCCTTCCAACCGAAAGGCAAGATCAGATAATTATGGATTATGGGATTCCATGCGACAGCCTGAATAATGAATTCAAAGAATGGATGCGCAATGCAAAACTTGTGAATAAAGATTTGAGCATCGCCATCAAAGCTGACGCAAAGACCCCTTATCCAATGATGCGAGATATCATGAACACCCTTCAGGATTTGAGGGAGAATCGGTACAACCTGATTACTTCCTTGAAAGATATGCCTGAAATATAAAAGCATTGAAAAATTATGGCAGAAATTCAAGAAAACAACGATAACGGTAAAAAAGGCAAACAGAAAAAATTCAACGTGCGCGTGGACTTTACGCCTATGGTGGACATGAATATGTTGCTTATTACCTTCTTCATGCTTTGTACGACCATGAGCAAGCCGCAAACCATGGAAATCGCCATGCCGCGGAAAGACGTCATTGATGATGACATGACCTTAGTAAAGGAGTCTAACGCAGTAACGATTTTGTTGGGGAAAGACGACAAAGTATATTATTACTTGGGGCGGCTTAAAGAAGAAGACTATGAAAACCCCGAAAAACTGAAAGAAGCCAATTTTTCGGGCGATGAAAACAGCATTCGAACTTTGTTATTGGGGCGCAACCGCGAAGTGGTGCAACAAATAAAAGAGTTGAAACTACGTAAGGAAAATTTGGAAATTGCAGATTCTACCTATAAAAAGCAAGTAACCGAAATCAAGAAAGACAAAGATGCGCCGCGGGTTTCGATAAAAGCGTCGGATTTTGCGAACTATAAAAACTTGATAGATGCATTAGACGAAATGCACATTTGCAATATTGGGGTATATGCCATTGAAGATATTACCGCCGGCGATTTACGCCTGCTGGAAAACCTTACGGGAGGCGGATATGAAAAGCAGACTGAAACAGAAGTAAAACAATAAGAATATGGCAAAAGATATAAATATAACCGGAAACGAATGGCTGGAACTGGTTTTTGAAGGAAGAAATAAAGCGTATGGAGCGTATTCCATCCGTAAAAATTCTACCAAACGCCACTTGCTCGCCTATTTTATAATTATCGTTTTTGCCTTAGTGATGATGATTTTTCCAACGGTCATGAAACTCATAACTCCTAAAGGAGGCGAAGAAAAAGTAACCGAAGTAACTACATTGTCCACTATTGCGGAAGTACCTGAAGAAAATAAAATAGAAAAAATCGAAGCGCCACCGCCGCCGCCATTGAAAAGCACCATTAAATTTACGGTATCGAAAATCGTGGAAGACGAAAAAGTACCGGATGAAGAAGTGCGTACCATGGAAGAGTTGACGGAGGTGAAAACCGCCATTTCCGTAGCAGACGTACAAGGCAACGACGACGAAACGGGGCAGGATATTGCCGATTTGGAAGAACACAAATTAATCACGGAAGCCGAACCGGTGTATATGACCGGTGCTGTAGAGCAAAATCCCGAGTTCCCCGGCGGCTTGTCTGCATTGATGAAATGGATATATAACGAAATGCGTTATCCGGCTGCTGCAGCCGAAATGGGTATTGCCGGACGTGTAACCGTACAGTTTACGGTAGGTAAAGACGGCGCGGTACGCGACATAACGATATTAAGAGGCTTGGACAGTTCGCTGGATAAAGAAGCGCTCCGCGTTGTAGGAAAAATGCCGAAATGGATTCCGGGTAAACAGGGCGGGCAGGCGGTGAGCGTTCGCTTCATTTTACCGATAACCTTCCAATTGCAGCAGTAACGTCGTACATGAACAGGATATGGTATAACCGGATAGTATGTTTTCTTTTGTGTTTGCTTTTGATAGCCTGTAAAGGAAAAAAAACGAATACGCCGGATGATACCTTGTTCAGTGGAGTAATTTCTATAGCGGTGGATGAAACGCTTTCCCCTTTTGTACAGGAAGAAATAGATGTATTTGAAGCGCACTATTCGCTGGCAAGTGTTATTCCGAAATATACCGACGAAGTACACGCATTAAACTTATTGTTGAAAGACAGCGTACGGTTTGCCGTAACTACGCGCCCGCTGAGGGAGGAAGAAATAGCTTCGTTTCACAGCCGGAAATTCTTTCCGCAATCCATAAAAATCGCGACGGACGGAATAGCCCTGATTGTGCATAAAAGCAATCCCGATTCGATTATCAATGTAGAAATGTTACGACAAATATTTTCCGGAGAGGTATTGCAGTGGAATGAACTGTTCCCAAAATCAACATCAGGCAGCATATCCGTGGTGTATGACAATCCCAATTCTAGTACGGTTCGCTATGTGCAGGACTCTATTTGCCGGAATAAACAATTGTCGGAGCAATCCTACGCGGCAGGTACGAATCCCAAAGTAATCGAATACGTCGCACGCACGCCGGGCGCATTGGGTATCATCGGCGTAAACTGGATAAGCGAAGAACAGGATTCCGTCAGCCGGGAATTTTCAACAAGTATTCAAGTAATGCGGATAAGCAGGGAAGCGCAACCTACTCGGCAAAACAGTTACCAGCCTTACCAGTATTACCTCTACACAGGCCAATATCCGTTTGTGCGGAATGTGTACATTAACCTGAACGACCCGCGTAGCGGCCTGCCCTCAGGATTGACAAGTTTCATTACCTCCTCCAGGGGACAACGGATTATCCTGAAAGCAGGATTGCTGCCGGCAACCATGCCCGTAAATATTGTAAATATTCGAGATGTATTATAAAAAAATCAAAACTATGAATGCAGTAAAAATAACAATTTGTGCATGCCTGTTTGGCGCGGGCTTTTTGACAGCCAAAGCCGATAACACAATCGGCATTAACTTGTATGAATCGGGGATGTACAGTTCGTCCAAAATTTATTTTTTGAAACAGTTGAACGCCGCATCTTCTCCGGACGAAAAAGCCGAAGCCTGTTATTATTTGGGCAAAAGTTACCTGAAATTGGAACGCCCCGATTCTGCTGCCTACTATTTTTCGCTGGGAAGCGAAATATCGGCTACCTATCCGTTCAATAATATCGGAACGTCCATGCTGGCGCTGGCAGAGTTGGCCAAACAAGATGCGATAGTGAATAAAGTGGAACAGAAAGCCATAGAAACGGCATTCAAAGAAGCTATCAAAGCGGATAAGAAAAATATCCGGTTACCGTTAGCCGTAGCGGAAGCCTATGCTTATGTAAAAAATTATGCGAAAGCTGAAGAATACATCAAACTGGCGAAAAAAACGGATGCTAAAAACGGACTGCCCTACATGCTGGAAGGCGACATTCTGTTAGAACAGGACATGGAAAAAAATCGTGGCGCCGCCGGTACAAAATACGACAATGCTATTTATTTTTCTCCCGGTTTGGTGGGCGCATATATGAAAAGCGCACGCATTTATATGGTCATCAACGGTGCAGCGGCATTGGAAAAACTGGAACAGATAGCTGCTATCGCATCGGACTTCAACGGCCGGTTCCAATTATTGGGGGAATTGCATGAAATACAGGGAAACAGTAAGGGCGCAGCCGAACATTACGGCCGGTTTATTGAAGACGGGTATTTCGACGAAGACCACCTGCTCAAATACGCCGGTATCCTTTATTACGATAAGCAATATGACAACGTGCTGTCCACTATTCACCAGGTACTGGGGAAATATCCCGAGAATTTAGTAGCCAACCGGCTGCACGCTTACGCGCTGGCGAAAACAACCAAAGGGCAGGAAAGCGTAGATGTGCTTAAAAATTTTATGGGAAACATACCGGCGGAAAAAATTATTACGCAGGATTACCTTTGCTATGCCGAAGAACTGGAAGAAAATAAACAGTATGCGGAAGCGGCGGATTATTACAAAAAAGTAATTCAAAAAGACCCTGCCAGGAAACAACTTTTGCAGAACATCGGCGAGCTGTACACCAAGAGTCAGCAACCGGATTCCGCTATCCGTTACTACAACCTTTACTTGGATTTCCTCGGAGAGGATAATGCTGCTATTTATTTTCAGCTGGGACGCAACTATTACAACATCGCTGTCGCCGATTCCCTGGAAACCCAACAGGAAAAACTGCAAAAAGCCGATTCCGTGTTTGCAAGACTTACGGAATTAGCGCCGGCAAGTTTCCTCAGTTATTTCTGGCGGGCGCGTATCAACTCCATGTTAGACCCCGAAACAACGCTGGGGCTGGCAAAACCTTTCTACGAAAAAGTTATTGAAATAGCCGCAGAGCAAACCGACCGTTACAAACGCGAGCTAATAGAATGCTACAAATATCTGGGCTATTATTACTACGTGCAAGCCGACGCCATTACTGCCAAACATAATAACAACGCCAGTTTTGCCCGGCAAGAATATAACTTGACAAGAGATTATTTCCAAAAAGTATTAGACCTCGACCCGAGCGACGCCGTAGCTCAAAAAGCGATTGAAGACATCCCTGTGAAATAATGGCGCGCATGAGTTTCCGTGCATACCCGTTTCTGCTGCTGTTAAGCGTGTGGTGGCTGTGGACTGCCCCCGCAAGCGGGCAACTGAAATATTACAATGCGGACGACTTTCCGCTGTATGGGAAAATATCAGAAGAAACTGAAACCCGTTACGAACGACTGCCGGCCGTGCTACGGACAGTGAGCCGCCCGCCGTTGTGGGAATTGGGCAAGAATACGGCAGGCCTGTTTCTGCGATTCCGCACCAACAGCAGCGCTATCAAACTACAGTGGTCCCTGTACGAAAACCGCATCATGAACCACATGACGGCTACCGGCATCAAAGGATTTGACCTTTATGGCCTGGAAAACGGCGAATGGTATTTCGTTAACTCGGCGCAGCCCGCCGCCAATGCCATGAACAATACCGTCACGGTGATTTCCAATATGGATGACAGCGAAAAAGAAATGATGCTTTATTTTCCGCTTTACGACGGCGTAACAGCCTTGCAAATCGGCATTGATTCGGCGCGGTTTATTGCGCCGCCGGCAATAGCTGCGCCCGTGCGCGAAAAGCCCGTGATATGCTATGGTACCAGTATTTTGCAGGGCGGCTGCGCCTCGCGCCCCGGCATGGCGCACGCCAGCATTTTATCGCGCCGGTTTAACCGTGAATTTATCAATTTGGGATTTAGCGGTAATGGGCAGCTGGATTATGAAATCGCGGAACTCATTGCCGCACGCGAAGCGGCGCTGATTATCCTCGACTTTGTGCCCAATGCTTCCGTGCAACAAATGCAGGAAAAAATGGAGCGGTTTTACGACATTATACGCGCCAAACAACCGCGCACGCCGATACTGTTTATCGAAGACCCGCGTTTCCCATCGGGGAAATATAACCTTGCGTTGCAGCGCGAAGTAGAAGATAAAAACAAAACGGTGCGGGAAATTTTTGAACGCATCAAAGCTAAAGGCGATACCCGTATTGAATTTATTTCTTCGGAACCCATGATAGGCTTCGACCACGAAGCGACAGTGGACGGCATCCACTTTACCGATTTGGGCTTTATGCGCTATGCCGGTTATTTGGCGCCGTACATAAAAAAATACATAGAAAAGTAGTATATTTGTCCTGCTAAAAAAACTGTTAGTATGGAACAATTTGTTGTATCAGCCCGGAAATACCGCCCCGCCACGTTTGCCTCCGTCGTAGGGCAAGACGCTATCGCCACTACACTAAAAAACGCTATCCAGCGGAACCAGTTGGCGCACGCCTACCTGTTCTGCGGGCCGCGCGGCGTAGGCAAAACAACGTGCGCGCGTATCTTCGCAAAAACAATCAACTGCGAAAAATCTGCCGCCGGCCTTGAAGCCTGCGGCGTTTGCGAGTCCTGCCTATCGTTTGCGGAAGGCCGCTCCTACGGTATCCACGAGTTGGATGCGGCGTCCAACAATTCAGTGGACGATATCCGCTCCCTGACCGACCAAGTGCGGGTGCCGCCGCAAATCGGGAAATACAGCGTGTATATTATTGACGAAGTGCACATGCTGTCGGCAGCGGCATTCAATGCTTTCCTGAAAACCCTGGAAGAACCGCCGTCGCACGCGATATTCATTTTGGCGACAACAGAAAAGCATAAAATTATCCCGACCATCCTTTCGCGTTGCCAGATATACGATTTCAACCGCATCAGCATTGACAATATGGTCGGCTACCTGAAAAACATTGCGCAAAAGGAAGCGGTCGCCGTAGAAGACGCCGCCCTTAACGTTATTGCCCAAAAAGCCGACGGCGCCATGCGCGACGCACTGTCGCTCTTCGACCAGGCGGTTGTTTTTTGCGGTAATAATATCACCTACGATGCGATTATTAAAAACCTGCACGTGGTGGATTACAAATATTACTTTTCCCTTACCGGGCACCTGCTGGAACACCGCTATACCGATGCCCTGCTGCTCTTTGACGAAGTGCTTGCGAAAGGTTTTGACGCCTTGCATTTTATTGCCGGATTGAGCGAGCATTTCAGGAATTTACTGGTGTGCAAAGATGCTGTTACGCTCCAACTATTTGAATCGGGCGAAGCGTTCAAGAAAGAGTACCTCGAACAGGCAGCGCAATGCCCGGCAGCGTTTTTATTTGAAGCGCTCGCCATTGCCAACGCCTGCGAGATGGGCTACAAAAACAGCGGCCACCCGCGATTGCATGTGGAACTTGCCCTGCTGCGCCTTTCAAATATCGGCGTTAATGTGAAGGAAGAAATAAAAAATAACACGCCGGACGCTGGCAGCGGGATACACCTCCACCTGCCGCCCAAGCCGGTTGCCGCACCGCCGCCGCCGCCCGTCTCGATTTCTGTAAAACTGCCTGCTTCCCCGAAGACCGAACAGAAAGAAGAAACAATCGAAACAGTTGTGCGGCATGAACATTTTTCGCAGGAACAGTTACTCGCCGCATGGGAAAAACTTATCGAACGAAAAAAAGAAACGCACCCGCGCCTGGCGGCCGCCCTGGACATAAAGACGGCGCAACCTGCTTTGCGGGAAAACAGCCATATCACTTGCTTTACCGCTAATGCCCAACAAAAAGAATGGATGGAAGCAAATATAAAATCCGAAATAACCGCTTTTCTGAACGCCGAACTGCAAAACGACGATATTACCCTGGAACTGCTTATCACACCCTCTGAGCGGCAAGAGAACAACCTCTACACAGACGGCCAGCAGCTCAACTACCTCCGGAATAATTACCCGCAGGTGGAACAACTTAAACAAAAATTCAATTTAGACACAGTATAATACAAAACGGCGATGAAACTACTTCTAATAAGCAACTCCACCAACGCCGGGGAAACCTACATGGAATACTGTCGGCAAGATATCGCCGGTTTTTTGCAGGCGTCGAAGGTTACGAAAATCTTATTCTTTCCCTTCGCTGCCGTTACATTTTCCTACGACGAATACCGGCAACGGGTGCAAAACAAACTGGCCGTTTTCGGCATCGAAGTGGACAGTATCCATCGGCATGCCAATGCGCAAAAAGCACTGGAAGCAGCGCAGGCGATTGTTGTAGGCGGCGGAAATACTTTTCACTTGTTAAAAAACATACAGGAACTGGGATTGGCGGAACCTCTCCGCCGATGCGTAACGGACGGCACTCCCTACATAGGCTGGAGCGCCGGCGCAAACCTCGCCTGCCCTACTATTTGCACCACTAACGATATGCCGATTGTAGCGCCGCAGCATTTCTCGGCATTAAACCTCATCCCTTTCCAGATTAACCCGCACTATACCGACTTCTTCGACCCGAAGCACGGCGGCGAAACACGCGAGCAACGCCTCGAAGAATACATCGCCGCCAACCCCCATATGTACGTAGCGGGACTGCGCGAAGCATCCATGCTCTACCTCGAAGGCAACAAACTGCGGCTGCACGGCCCTCGCCCGCTTCGCGTATTCAAATACGGGCAAAAACCTGAAGAATATTATGCAGGGGAAGATATTGGCTTCTTGATGAGATGAGTTATGAATTATGAACCTCCGGCGGGCATTAAAACGCCAACGGCGGGTTTTTTATTTACCTTTGTAAAAAAATGCGATGAATACATACCGTATCCTTATTGCCTGCCTTTTGTTTTCCACCTGCGCTCCCCGCAGCGGTTACCATATCCTCGAAGGTTTTACGATGGGCACGACGTTTCGCATAGTCTACGAAGGTGCGCCGCCGGAGGCTGTCCGGGCGGGCATTGATTCGTTGCTGGCGCAAATCGACCGTTCGCTGTCGGTTTACAACCCGCAATCACTTATTTCCAAAATGAACCGCAATGAGGCGGCGGCAGCGGACAGTTTTTTTACCGCCGTTTTCCGGCGCAGTTATGAGATTTATCTGGACACGGACGGCGCTTTCGATATTTCGGCAGCCCCCCTGTTTAACGCCTGGGGCTTCGGTTTTACCGAACGTGAAAAGATGACGCAGGCAAAAGTGGACAGCTTGAAACAATTTACCGGCATGCACCATGTGCGGCTGGAAGGAACACGCGTGGTAAAAGACGATCCCCGCGTAATCCTTAATGCCAACGCCATTGCCAAAGGTTTCGGCGTAGATATGGCGGCGGCTTTTCTGGAACAGTCGGGCAGCCGCAATTACCTCGTCGAAATCGGCGGGGAAGTGCGCTGCAAGGGAAAGAACAGCGAAGGTAAACTGTGGGCTATCGGTATCGACAAGCCGGTGGACGGGAACATGTTTCCCGGAGAAGCGCTGCAAACCGTTGTACGTCTTACGGACAAAGCGCTGGCCACTTCCGGCAATTACCGCCAATACTATGAAGAAAACGGGAAGAAATATACGCATACGATTCATCCGGCTACCGGTTACCCGGCGTCGCACAGCCTGCTTAGCGCCACCGTCATTGCCGGCGACTGCATGACCGCCGACGCTTATGCCACCGCTTTCATGGTGGTGGGTTTGGAAGGAGCGCAACAATTATTGGCTGCGCATCCCGAACTTGGTGCCTACCTGATTTATGAACGGCAGGGGGAACTATGCGTGTACCAGCAGGGGGAATGGTAACTGCGTTGCCGGACTTATCGTACCGGCAAATTAAAGCCTTGCTGAAAAATCCTTTGATACGTCCGGGTTTTCGACGACCTCTTCCGGCGCAGGGCGATGAGGTATAACGCCCTTTTTCATCCATTTTCCCGATTTATAATAAATATACGCGCCAATAAAGCCGATAACCCACCCTACTACAATCGACCACCAGATGCCGGTTTCCGCCATCTCTGTCCGGGAAAGCAGCCAGGCTACCGGCACCCGCACCAGCCACAACCCGAAAAGCGTGATAAACATCGGCACGAGGGTAGCTCCTGCGCCGCGCATCACGCCGTTGAGCGTAAACATGGAGCAGAAGACAAAGTAAAAAGAGCAAATAATCACCAAATATTCGTAACCGATACGCACCACTTCCATACTGTCCGGGGCGGATGCATCTACAAAGAGGTGCATGATTTGTTTGCCGAACAGCAGCATGATGAGCGTCGTCAGCACGCAGGTAATATTCGCCATAATCAAGGTAGCTTTGAGTCCGCGCTTGATGCGGTCATAGCGGCCGGCGCCGATATTCTGCCCCACAAAACCCGAAAGCGCCGCCGCAAAGTTCATCGCAGGCATGGCGACAAACATATCCACGCGCCCCGCAGCCGTGTAGGCGGCAATGGTATTCACGCCAAATTGATTGACAATAACCATGAGCGCCAACCCGCCCAATCCTACAAATGTTTGCTGTATGCCCGACGGCAGCCCAATGCGCATGGATTCGCGGAAAGCGGTTTTGTCGAAACGCAGATTCAACAGCGAGAGGCGGACAAGGCTCCGGCTGTAATACAGGTACGCCAGCGTCGCCCACCACGCAAGCAGGGTAGCAATAGTGGTCGCCCAGGCGGCGCCTTTTATTCCCCAGCCAAATTCGGCGACAAACAGGTAATCCATTCCGGCGTTCAGCGCGGTGGAAAGTATCAGGAAATAGAGCGGCGTTTTGGAGTTGCCTATCCCGCGCAGCACTGCCGCCACGCCGTTGTAGCAAAACATAGGTATCGCGCAAGTAAGTATTAGGATGGAAAAATATTCCGTAGCGTCGGGAATAATTTCTTCCGGCAAATTGATTAGCCGGAAGATATCTTCGCTGAACAACCATCCTGCCAGGCCGACGATAATGCCGGCGACAAATAAGGTGATGTTGATGGTATCGGACGCGCGGCGCACATTTTCGTACTGTTTGGCGCCGAAATATTGCGATACGACTACCGAGCCGCCAATCGTCAAGCCTATCACCATCGCGCTAATGGAAAAAAGAATGGGAAAGGACGCGCCGACTGCCGCCAGCGCTTCCCGTCCGAGGTATTGCCCCACCACAATACTGTCCACCATGTTGTACAACTGTTGAAATACGTTGCCAATCAACATAGGCATGGCAAACGTAAAAATCACTGATGATTCTTTTCCTTGTGTAAGGTCTTTCATGTACGCGTGTAATAGTTGAATTTTTTGGATTGCAAAGATACATAAAAAAGCCGGACACGTTGCCCGGCCTCTTATTTCAATGATTGCTACAATACTTTATTCGGCTGCGCTTTCGTTTATTTTCGTGCTGTCTTTTTCGGAGCAGGCTTTTGTAGAGTCTTTCTTGCAGCAGGCTTTCGTGGAATCCTTTTTGCAGCAGGCAGCGTCTTCCTTATCGCATTCTATTATTTCTATCGCCGTAGCGTCGATAGAATATTTGCGAATCACGCCTTCCGCTACGATGATGCCTTTAATTTTTTCAGCTTTTGCAAGCAGGTCGGCTTTTGCAGTAGAGTCTTCCGTGGCATTGGCTTGATCCGTCAAAGTAGCGATGTACGTCTCATCAATGATTTCTTCATTAATGATGCCTTTCGCTTTCACTTTCCATACGGCTTTTTCAGGAGCAGTAAAGCCTTCGGCTGGAATCAGGGTAATAACGTTTTTCTCGCTGCCGGTAATTTGAATGGCTCCCGACTGGCAGCAAACACGCGCTACACCGGCAATGGTAACTTCCTTGCCGATATACTCCGCAGGATTTTCGTAAAACTTATCTACGCTTAAACCTGCATCCTTTGTGCCGCAAGCTGCGAAAATTAATGCAAGCGCGGCGACTGATAAAACTTTTTTCATTGTTTTGATATTGTTATTGTTTTTTTTAAAAAGGTTAATTAAAAAATTAACGATATGTGAATTTTTTTGCAAAGGTAGAAATTTATTTCCTTTTAGCTGTTACGTGGGTTGTTTTTTTATTAAAAATTTGTTAAGTGTTAAATGATGTTCACCTCGGGTTCCAGTTGCACGCCGAATTTTTCATACACCGATTGGCCTATCAGGGACGACAGGGCGAGCGCTTCACGGCCTGTTCCGCCGCCATAATGCACTATGACCAGCGCCTGTTGCGCATGTACGCCTACTGCGCCGGCGCGTTTGCCTTTCCATCCCGCCTGTTCGATAAGGCGGGCGGCAGGGAGTTTCACATAATCGCCGTTGACGGGATAGACGGCCATTTGTGGGTCTTTTGCGATAAGTTCGTCTGCCAGTTTCTTGGGTACAACCGGATTTTTAAAGAAACTGCCGGCGCTGCCCAGTTCCTGCGGGTCGGGTAATTTTTTCCGGCGAATAGCGATGATGGCTTCGCGGAGCGTTTGCAGCGTTACTTCCGGGAATTTTTTCAACTCTTCTTCTATTGTGCCGTAATGCGTGCGCAACACCGGCTGTTTTGCCAGCCGGAAAACCACATGCGTTACAATCGCCCTGCCGCGCCACGCCTGCTTGAAAATGCTGTCGCGGTAACCAAACGCGCATTCTTCGGCGGTAAATACTTTCCGCTCGCCGGTGGCGCAGAGCAAGCATTCTACTTGCCGGATGCTGTCTTTTGCCTCTGCCCCGTAGGCGCCGATATTCTGTACCGGCGATGCGCCCACCTGCCCGGGAATGAAAGACAGGTTTTCCACGCCGCCCCAATGGTGTTGCACGGCATACGCCACAAAATCGTCCCATACTACGCCGGCGCCCACGCGCAAATAAACGTCGTCTGCGGTTTCCGCGGTTTTTTCTATGCCGGTAATGCGCGGTTGAATAACCAGCCCGTCAAAATCGGCGCAAAACAGCATATTGCTTCCGCCGCCCAATATCAATTGCGGCAAGCGGGCGTAGCGATTGCCGGAAAGCAACTCGCGGAGTGTTTCAATGGTTTCCGGCGCGGCAAAAAATTTAGCGCGTACGTCAAAACCAAAAGTGTTGAGTTTTTTTAACGAATAATCGGCATGTACTGTCATCCGGGTATTTTATAAATCGGCGGCCGGCCTGTTTGCCGTTTGCTTCCCGGACACTTTCCGGAAAGTAAAACCCCAAACGGCCATGGCTGCAAACAGGATAAAGAATAATATTTCTGTCGTGAGCTGTTCGTAGATTTTATGGCAGACAATGGTTCTTTCATTGCCTCCGGCGATGATTTTTTTCTGCAGCTGTTCCGGCGATGGAATATCCGCCGCGCTCCATTTCGCGATGACTGTTGCGTCTTGCAACAAGACTAAGCCGGGGTTGGCGCGCACCATGCTTTTCAACGGCTTTTCATCGGTGGTGTAAAAAGAATACATCGCGCCGGTTTGCACGGCAAACTGCGACACCGCCTCCTCGCCCGAACCGGAGAGCGCAAAGAAGTGCATGCTGTCCTTCACGGCGCAATAATCCGCCAGCGCGTTTATTTTCGCGGCATATTTCAACGACGATTCTTCGGCATGCGGCAACACTAAGAGGAATACATACCCCGGCAGTTGCAATATCGAATCGGTAACGTCCGTGCGGTCGGACAGGTTTAAAATACTGAAATCAACCATCGGCGATACATAGCCTTTTTTGATTACCTTATTGGCTGCCCGCACGAATTTCCAGGCCGTATCTTTAGGATAATTTTCCATGGTAAATTCCTGCTCCAGGCCGTCTTTTTCGTAGTACAATAAAGTGAAAAATTCGTCCGGACGGTTGTCCTCCTTTACTTCCGTAATGTTTGCGCCGACCTTGTAGGCCATGAAGTCAATCAGCGGCAAATGGCGGTAGCAATAGGCCGACAAAATTAACGGCAGCAATGCCAGCACGCCTGCCGTTACCCATTCCGCGCGGCGCGATGCAAATGATTTGTAGCTTTCGCGCTGCCAAAACATCACTGCTGCAAACGGCAGGATGAGGAGATTTTTGAAAAATGTTTGCCAGTTGGTTAATTTAATAGCTTCGCCAAAGCAGCCGCAATCGGTTACAGGATTGAATACCGCCAGTATCAACGTGAGAATCGTGAAAAAGCCCATAAATATGGCCGTCGCCCAGGCTGTTTCTTTCATCCGCACGCCCAGCAGGGCGCAGCAGCCAATGAGCAACTCTGCCGTTGAAGCGCACCAGGCCACTAAAGCAGGCCCCCATGGAATGAAAAAATCCAGATGAAACGCCTTGAAATATTCCGTAAAAATAATCTGTGAACCGGTCGGGTCTATGGCTTTTACATATCCCGAAAAAATGAATAACAAGCCGATACATACACGGCAAATAATGCGAACAGTCTTCATATCCTGTAAAAAATTTGGCTACAAAGGTAAGAAAAAAACAACCAACAGCAAACGGGCGGCGGATGGGATGATTTCATGATTCAAGGCTGTGCGATGACCACACAGCCTGCTGTGCGACGACCACACAGCCTGCTGTGCGACGACCACACAGCCTGCTGTGCGACGACCACACAGCAGGCCGGCGACTGCTACTGCCGACTGGCCACTCATAATTCATAATTCATAATTCATAACTCATAATTAAAAAAAACACTACCTTTGCACCGCTTTCCCGAAAACCCCGTCAGATTCCCCGGCGAAAAAGACAAAAAGGAAGCAAGAAGGGTTAAACTGGAAGCAAGAAGGGTTAAACTGGAAGCGAGAAGGGTTAAACTGGAAGCAAGAAGGGTTAAACTGGAAGCGAGAAGGGTTAAACTGGAAGCAGGAAGGGTTAAACTGGAAGCGAGAAGGGTTAAACTGGAAGCGAGAAGGGTTAAACGGAAAGCGGGAAGGGTTAACCTGAAAGCGAGAAGGGTTAAACGGAAAGCAGGAAGGGTTAACCTGAAAGCAGGAAGGGTTAAACGCCGAGCAAGGTAATAACGCCGCCAACCGACTTATAACAGACAACTTAATTAAATATTTAAATCATGAAACATTTATTCAAAACCGCCTGCTGCCTGCTGCTGCTGCTGCTGGCCGCCGACTGC
>JAISLK010000067.1 GCA_031290935.1 Prevotellaceae bacterium
GTAAGTTGTTTTGGTTCCTAATTCCTAACATCCGATTGTGCGCCTTTGACACTTTGGCTACTTTTATTCGGTCCGTCTTTGTTTCGGGAGGCTCTTTGCAGAGCGGTAAGGTATAAAATATGAAACGTGGACTAAACTTATTGTAATTTGAGGTTCTGGAATACCCGATAATTAATAAGCAAAAATACACGTTTCTCTCGTGGAGTTTTGCTTCTATTCTAATTATCATGAAATTTTCCAGATTCCAAATTACAGAACAAAAGCACTCAAAATGGGAAAGAGCATAAATCGGGTGCAAAGGTAGAAAGAATTTTGAAATCAACAAACAGTTAAGAAAAAAAGGGGGAGAATGGGCTGGTTAAAATTTTAGAGCGGTAATTTTTTCCAAAAAATATATACCAACTCAAAAATTATTTGCATCTTTGCACTATATTTTTATTAAGTTATGAAAAAAGCAGAATTAATCCGTATTACCGGCCTCAAAAAAATCTATCAGGTAGGCACGCAGGAAGTCCGTGCATTGAACGGCGTTTCGCTGGCGATAAGCCAAAACGAGTATGTAGCTATCATGGGCCCTTCCGGCTCCGGGAAATCCACGTTAATGAATATCCTGGGCTGCCTTGATACGCCCACCGCCGGCAGCTATGTGCTGAACGGCACCGACGTGAGTCGCATGCACGATAACGCGCTGGCGGAAGTGCGCAATAAAGAAATCGGTTTTGTATTTCAATCGTTCAACCTGCTGCCGCGCTATTCGGCGCTGGACAACGTGGGGCTGCCGCTTATCTACGCCGGCATTCCCAAAGCCGAACGCCAGCAACGCGCCCAAAACGCTTTGCAAAATGTAGATTTGCTCAACCGCATGGATCACCGCCCTAATGAACTTTCCGGCGGGCAGCGCCAACGGGTAGCCGTCGCCCGCGCATTAGTCAACACGCCGTCTATCATATTAGCCGACGAGCCTACGGGGAACCTTGATTCCAAAACGTCCATCGATATTATGAACCTGTTTGAAGATATTTATGCGAAAGGCAACACTATTATTGTGGTTACGCACGAGGAAGAAATTGCCCTGCACGCGCGACGCATCATCCGCCTGCGCGACGGCGTTATCGAAAGCGACGAAGAAAACCGGCATCCCGTAAAAGGATAAAACGCTTCCTGCGCCGCAAAATCACAAATCACATATCGCATATCACATATCGAATATCTAACGTCTTTTATCTAAAATTTCATGTCTAAAATATATACCAAAACGGGCGATACGGGAACTACGGCGCTCATAGGCGGGGCGCGCGTTCCAAAAGATTCGCCGCAAGTGGAGGCCTATGGGGCGGTGGACGAACTGATTTCCTGGATAGGCGTGTTGCGGGCGCACAAAGTTTCCGACACGCAAGCGGCCTTATTGCGCCGCATTCAGGAATGCCTGATGACTTGCGCCGCCTTGCTTGCCGCCGGCGACAATACAAAGAAAAAACTGCCGGGCATTGCCGGAAACGATATTGACATACTGGAAAAAGCTATTGACGCCATGCAAAATAATTTGCCGCCGCTCAAAGCCTTTGTATTGCCCGCTGCGCCGCCTGCTGCGGCGCTCTGCCATGTGGCGCGCAGCGTCTGCCGCCGCGCCGAACGCGGTGCGGTAACCGTTGCACGCCAATCTGCCTTGCCCGAAAACGCGCTTATTTACTTAAACCGTTTATCCGATTTCCTTTTCTCGCTCGCCCGCCAGCTTTCCGCCGACGCCGGAATAGCCGACGATTACTGGTTGCCGGAGTAAAGTTATTGCCAAAAAAGCAGTATCTTTGCAGCGATAAATAAATTATTAGGGCGGCCTAAATAAATTTTTCGTATGATAAAACGAGCTTTCTTACAACAACTTTTAAACAGGATAGTAGAGACGCGGAAGTTTATACAGGTAGTGTATGGCCCGCGTCAAACAGGAAAAACGACGCTGGTGATGCAGCTCATGAAACAATTATCTTTCGACTCGATGCTTGTAGCCGCCGACGATGTGCCCGCCGCCAATCGTTTATGAATTAAAAACGCATGGGACGAAGCGCGGAGAAAAATGGACGCCGCCAAACAAAAAGAATTTCTACTGGTCATTGACGAAATCCAGAAAGTAGATAATTGAGCGGAAACCGTCAAAAAAGAATGGGATACCGATACGCGAGAAAAACGGAACTTAAAAGTAATCATTCTCGGCTCGTCCCGCCTGCTCATCCAGCAAGGGTTGACGGAATCGTTAGCCGGCCGGTTTGAAACCACCTACATTACACATTGGTCGTATGCCGAAATGAAAAAAGCTTTCCGGTGGTCGCTCAACCAATACATTTGGTTTGGCGGTTACCCCGGCGCCGCCGCACTCATCGCCGACGAAGAACGCTGGAAAGCATACGTAAAAAATGCACTCATAGAAACCAGCATATCCAAAGATATTATAATGCTGACACGCATCGAAAAGCCGGCATTATTAAAACGCCTGTTTGAAATCGGATGCGCGTATTCATCGCAAATTGTATCGCTGAATAAACTACAAAGCGACTTACAGGAAAAAGGAAATTTAACCACGTTATCCAATTATCTTACATCGTTGGAAAGTTCGGGGCTTTTAGGCGGTTTGGAAAAATTTTCGGGCAATGCGCTACGAAAACGTTCCTCCAAACCGAAATTCCAAGTATATAATAATGCATTGATAAGCGCCCAGTCCGGCAAGTCGTTTAAAACAATCGCCGCTCAACCCAAAGAATGGGGGCGCTGGGTGGAATCGTCCGTCGGCGCGCACTTGATAAACGCTTCGATGGTTGAAAATTTCAACTTGTACTACTGGAATGAAAACAGCAGGGAAGTAGATTTTGTATTGGAAAAAAATGAAAAATTAGTCACCCTCGAAGTGAAAAGCGGAAAGGAAATTTCCAATGAAGGTATTTACCAGTTCAATGAAGTATATCATCCTGACCGTAATTTTATTATTGGGAATGGCGGCATCCCGGTAGAAGAATTTCTCCTGATGAGTCCCTCTCAATTATTTTAACAGAAACAGGCCAAGTAAAGTTATTCACACATATTCCCCGCGGCCACTCAATTGTTTATATAATTTATCAACGGCCTTTTTTCATACGCTACTTGATTATGTCAATTTTTTATTCTATTTTCGCAATCCCTTAAAGAGGGAGAAATTTTTAAATGTCTTAAGTAAATTATTATCACATATGTATTGGACTCTTGAATTAGCATCCAAGTTAGAAGACGCCCCCTGGCCGGCGACAAAAGAAGAGTTAATTGACTTTGCCATACGTTCGGGCTCACCGTTAGAGGTAATTGAAAATTTACAGGAACTGGAAGACGACGGCGAAGTATACGACAGTATCGAAGATATTTGGCCGGATTATCCCAGTAAAGAAGACTTCTTCTTCAATGAAGAAGAATACTGATTATGAAAATTGTTATCGGCGGAGCCGGTGAAATAGGCAGCCACCTGGCAGAATTACTCAGCAATGAACGGCATCAGATTACAATCATTGACCACAACGAAGCACGCTTGCAGCATGTGGCGGAAGTGGCGGATTTAATCACGGTAGAAGGCCTCACTACTTCCATTGCCACCCTGCAAAAAGCACAGGTGAATAAAGCCGATTTATACATTGCCGTCAGCCCTGCCGAAGAACAGGACATGAATGTCGTCAGCGCGTCGCTGGCGAAACAGTTGGGTGCACGGAAATCTATCGCA
Source organism: Prevotellaceae bacterium (assembly GCA_031290935.1). Lineage (GTDB taxonomy): Bacteria > Bacteroidota > Bacteroidia > Bacteroidales > UBA932 > JAIRKX01. Next base: position 3,734 of record JAISLK010000067.1, read on the forward strand.
CGCATCAACAACGACGAATACCTGCAAGAAGATAATCAGGCATTGTTTATTGATTTGGGAATTGATTATTTGTTTTATCCCGAAAAAATTGCGGCCAGCGAAATCGACGGATTGCTGGAGCAGTCCTATACCAACGAAATAATGGAATTTTCCGGCGGGAAATTACAGTTATTAACATTCAAACTGGAAGCCGGCTCTCCGCTGATTGATAAAAAAATTTCGGAACTGACGCTGGAGGTAACCAAGCTCCTGTACCGTGTGCTGGCCATATCGCGCAACGGCGAAACCATTATTCCAAACAGCGCTTCTTATTTCCGGTTAAACGACGTGATTTACATTATTGCCGAACGCGATGGCATTGATGAAGCCCTTTCCCATTCCGGTAAAAAAATTATCGACGTGCAAAACGTCATGATACTTGGCGGAACGCGCATGGCGGAAATGATTGCAAGAAAAATCGAACAGCGCGTAACATCGCTCAAGCTGGTAGAACCCGACCGCGCACGCAGCGAAGAACTGGCCATGCTGCTGCCGCACACGCTCATCATTAACGGCGATGTACACAACACCGATTTGCTGGAAGAAGAAGACCTGCGGCACATGGACGCATTCGTAGCCGTGTCGGGCAGTTCGGCGACCAATATTCTTTCGTGCGTCATTGCAAAACGGCTGGGCGTGCAAAAAACCATCGCCGAAATTGAAAACATGGAATACGTCAAGTTAGCCGAAAGCCTTGGCATCAATACGGTCATCAATAAAAAAATGATTACCGCCGCCCGCATTTTCCGGTTCACCATGCGGCACCACGTGCAATCCATAAAATACCTGAGCGGGCTGAACGCCGAGTTGATGGAATTTATTGTGAAACCCGGGAGCGCCGTTACCAAAGGGAAAATACGCGATATTGATTTCCCGAAAGACGCCATTATCGGCGGCATCGTACGCGGGAATACGAGTTTTATTGCCGTTGGCGACAGCCAGATTCAAGCATACGACCGCGTAACCGTACTGGCATTGCCTACTTCCATCAATAAAGTAAACAGGTTTTTTGAGTAAGTCGCGAATCGCGACAGGCGTATCGGCGCGAGCCAACTTTCGACTGCCTACTGCCGACTGCTGCTGTCGGCGCAAAACACATCGTAAATCGTGGCATAAACTTCCGGCAAAACAGCCTGCAGCTCTTCCGCCGGCTTCCACTCGGCATGAGTGATGCCTTCGATGATTTGGGGCGCAGGCGTTGCCGCGCCGGCATAGTTCATCGCATACCAGTCGGTGCGTTTCAAGATGGCATTTTCATTATCGCGGTAGATATGATAGGTAGCCGTAATCCGGTGAAGCAGCTGCAGCCCGCTGATACCGCACTCTTCCTCCACTTCGCGCAAAGCGGTTTCTTCGAGGCTTTCATTGGCTTCGCGATGCCCTTTCGGCAAATCCCAGCGATTGTTCCGGTAAATCATCAGTACTTCGCCCGTGGGCTTGCGCACCAGGCCGCCCGCCGCCTCCACGTAAATAAACAAACTTTTCACCCCTTCCAGTAATGCCGGCATATCGTCCGAAATCAGGTACAGTGCCCGCCACTGCTCAGCATCCAAAAAAGCCGTTACCAATGCGACGATATCCGGTTTTTTTGTAACTTTGTACATTATGGCATTCGCGTCGGCTGCGCCATCCGCCCATTGGCCGGACAGGGCAAGCAGGCGGTCGTTGAAGAAAATTTTAACCATTTTAAAAATTTTATACTGCAAAGATACTATGAATTCGACAGAAAAAATTATTGCCCGCGAACTTTTAAAAATAAATGCCGTCAAATTGAATGTGGAAAAACCGTTCATTTGGGCGTCGGGATGGCATTCGCCGATTTATTGCGACAACCGTATTACCTTGTCGTACCCGGATACACGGAAACTGATTTACGAAAGTTTAACGGACATTGTGCAACAAAAATTCAAGACAGCAGATGTTATTGCAGGCGTGGCTACGGGCGCTATTGCGCATGGCGCGCTGGTCGCCGAGGCATTAAAAAAACCGTTTGTCTATGTCCGCTCCGCGCCGAAAACGCACGGGTTGGGAAATACCGTAGAAGGCGCATTGCCGCCGGGCGGTAAAGTGATTGTTATCGAAGATTTGATTTCCACCGGCGGAAGCAGCCTTGCAGCTGTTGATACGTTGCGCAAGGCCGGCGCCGACGTACTGGGCATGGCCGCTATTTTCAGTTACGGATTCAACACCTCGCGCCGCCGCTTTGAAAAATCCGATTGCGTGCTTTACACGCTCACCAATTATATTACTTTAATCGAAGAGGCGCTGGCCGGCGGATATATTGCCGCTGCAGACATCGAGGCGCTCAAACGATGGAGGGAACATCCCGATGAATGGAAATAGCAGGCGGAAGCACCCGCATTTTATCCGGCATATATCATGAAAAAAGCAGTAATCCTGTCGGGCGCAGGAATCAGCGCCGAAAGCGGTATCAGCACTTTCCGCGACAGCGGCGGGTTGTGGGAACAGTACCGCGTGGAAGACGTCGCTACTTACGACGGGTGGCTGCGCAACCGCGCACTGGTAACGGCATTCTACAATCAGCGGCGCAAACAGCTGCTGGAAGTAACGCCGAACGCCGGGCATTATGCACTGGTGCGGCTGGAAAAAGCCTTTGACGTGCATATCATCACACAAAATGTCGATGACTTGCATGAACGCGCCGGCTCCAGGCAGGTGCTGCACCTGCACGGAGAACTCAAAAAGGCGCGCAGCACGGCCAACCCCGAATATATTGTAGATATTGACGGATGGGAACTCCATGAGAAAATGACCGACCCGCAAGGCGCGCCCCTGCGCCCGCATATTGTATGGTTCGGCGAAGCGGTACCGCTGATGGAAGAAGCCGCCCGGATAAGCGCCGCCGCCGACTTTTATATTGTCGTAGGAACTTCGCTGGCAGTGTACCCCGCCGCCGGATTGCTGCATTACGTCCCGCCGTATGTACCGAAATATATAGTCGACCCCAAAGAAGTACCCGCCCCCGTGGCAAACGTAAAACATCTCCGCGAACCCGCCTCTACCGGACTGGCGAAAGTCGTGGATGAATTGCTGAGCAAACGCAGTTAAGGATTTCAGGATTTCAGGATTCAAAGCCGGCGCCAGCCCATTCATAGCTCATAACTCATAACTAAAATAAATTCCCCGGCAGGAAAGGCAAAAAGGAAGCAAAAAGGGTTAAACGGCGAGCAAAAAGGGTTAAACGGCGAGCAAAAAGGGTTAAACGGCGAGCAGGAAGGGTTAAACGGCGAGCAGGAAGGGTTAAACGGCGAGCAGGAAGGGTTAAACGGCGAGCAGGAAGGGTTAAACGGCGAGCAGGAAGGGTTAAACGG
>JAISLK010000068.1 GCA_031290935.1 Prevotellaceae bacterium
AGTTAAGAGTTAAGAGTTAAGAGTTAAGAGTTAAGAGTTAAGAGTTAAGAGTTAAGAGTTAAGAGTTAAGAGTTAAGAGTTAAGAGTTAAGAGTTAAGAGTTAAGAGTTAAGAGTTAAAAATTAAAGGCGGCTATTAAGATATAGGCCGTGCAAACAGCTGTCATAAATAATGCGGGCACGAGGGTGATATAATAATTTTTCCGCGCTTTTGCCAGGTACACGGTGATGGCCCACAGGGTAAACACCGCCAGCGTCTGGTTACACCATGCAAAGTAACGCCAGATAACGTCGAAATGCGCCTGGCTCATGAGCAGCAACAGGGTGCAGAGGGCAAAGAGCGGAATGGATACGATGATGCGGCTGCGCAGTTTTTTTTGCGGGAAGTTTAAAAAGTCGGCAATCATCAGGCGCGCCGAGCGGAATGCCGTGTCGGCCGACGTGAGCGGCGCCGCGATGACGCCCAGCAATGCCAGCGCCGCGCCAAAAGCGCCCAGCCATCCGTGCGCAATGGTATCTACAACTATCGCCGCGCTGTTGTTATTCTCTTTCATGAAATCCTGGAATCCGTCCAGCCCGTTAAAGAAGGCCATGGCGGCAGCCGCCCATATCAACGCAACAATACCTTCGGCGACCATTGCGCCGAAAAATACTTTCCGCCCGTCGGCTTCATTCTTCAAGCAGCGCGCCATCAGGGGCGACTGGGTGGCGTGGAACCCGGAAATAGCGCCGCAGGCCACGGTAATAAACAGCATGGGAAACAACGGCAATTTCGCCGCGTCGGGATGCCGGTTGCCAAAATTCGCGACAGTCAGCTCCGTCATGCTTCCCGCATGGAATAGGAGCATCACAAAAATACTTACCGCCATAAACAACAGGGCAAACCCGAATACCGGATAAATCCGCCCGATAACCTTGTCAATCGGGAAGAGCGTCGCCAGGATATAGTAACAGAAAATAATCGCGACCCAGATACGGTAATCCACCGCTCCATCAAGCAACTTCACCAGCAAGTCCGCCGGCCCCGACACGAATACTACGCCGACGAGAATCATCAACAGCACCGTGAATCCGCGCATAACCTGTTTCACCGTCCAGCCGAGCTGGTCGCCGATAATTTCCGGTAAACTTTTCCCATTCGTCCGCAACGAAATCATCCCCGAGAAATAATCATGCACCGCGCCGCCGAAGACAGTGCCTAACACAATCCACAAAAACACCACCGGCCCATACATGGCGCCCATAATAGCGCCGAAGATAGGCCCCAGCCCCGCAATATTGAGGAACTGTATCAGAAAAATCCGTTTATTCGACATGGGGACGTAATCCACGCCGTCGGTGAGCGTATAAGCCGGCGTCGGCCGGTTCCTGTCAGGGGTAAAAACCCTGTCCACGTATTTCCCGTATATGAAGTACATGGCTACCATAAACACCAAAGCAATAGAAAAAGAAATCATCGGAAAGAAATTTAAGTTATGTAAAAAGGCCTTTCACAAGCGCTGTCTTTGTAATGTATATTTCCCGTGCTAATGTCCGGCGACAAAGATACAAAAAATTATGAGTTATGGGTGATGCGTGTGCCGGCGCCGGCACACGCATCACCCATAACATCCCCTTTCTTCATTATGCATTTTTTTCGTACATTTGTACGCAAAAATTTACCGAATGACAACAACACAACGCATCCTTTTAAAACTAAGCGGCGAAAGCCTGATGGGCAATGACGCCTACGGCATTAATACGGACGTATTGTTGCGGTATGCCGCCGAAATTAAACGCGCAATGGATTACGGCACGCAAGTGGGCATCGTTATTGGCGGCGGCAATATCTTCCGCGGGCTGAGCGGCGTAAACAGAGGCTTTGACCGCGTGAAAGGCGACCAGATGGGCATGCTGGCAACGGTTATCAACAGCCTTGCCCTGCAAAACGCCCTGCAAAGCCTTGGCGCAAATGCCGTGGCGCTTACGGCCATCGGCATGGAACCGATTGGCGAACGCTATTCCAAGGAAAAAGCTACCGGCTATTTGCAGTGCGGCACGGCGGTGATTATGGCCGGCGGCACGGGCAACCCGTTTTTCACAACCGACACCGGCGCCGCCTTGCGGGCGGTAGAAACGGAAGCCACGCTGCTCCTCAAAGGCACCCGCGTGGACGGCGTATATACGGCCGACCCCGAAAAAGACCCGTCGGCAAAAAAATACGACGCCCTGACCTTCGACGAAGCCTACAAAAATAATTTGCGCATTATGGATCTCACGGCTTTTACGCTTTGCAGCGAAAACAAATTGCCGGTAGTAGTATTCGACATGAATACCGAAGGAAATTTATTGCGCATAGTCAAAGGCGAAAATATCGGGACAATCATACATGCTTAAATTGAAAATTAACATTTAAAAAAACACATTATGGATATTTCTAAAGCAAAAGAAGCGGTAGACGCCGCGAAAACAAAAATGCAAAAAGCCATTGAACATTTGGAAACGGAATTGGTTACTATCCGCGCGGGCAAAGCCAATCCCGCGATGTTGAACCAAATCCTGGTGGACTATTACGGCGCTCCCACGCCGCTGGCGCAAGTATCCAGCATCACTACCCCCGATGCGCGGACGATGCTTATCCAGCCATGGGAAAAGTCAATGATTGCGCCGATAGAGAAAGCCATCCTTGCAGCCAACATCGGGCTGACGCCCCAGAACAACGGGGAACATGTCCGCCTCAATGTGCCGCCGCTGACGGAAGAACGCCGCAAGGAACTGGTAAAACAAACGAAAAACGAATGTGAAAATGCGCGTATCAGCCTCCGGAATACCCGCCGCGATGCGGTGGAGCAAGTGAAAAAACTCCAAAAAGACGGCCTGCCCGAAGATGTGGCGAAAGACACGGAAGTCGATTTGCAAAAGCAAACCGATACTTTTGTCAAAAAAGTAGAAGACCTCTTTTCCAAAAAAGAAAAAGAAATTATGACGGTATAGAAAGGTGAAAAGTGGAATAATGAAACGGGAAACGGCAAACAGTGGACGGCAAACGGTGGACGGCAAACGGCGTTCACCGTTTATTCTTCATTGTTTATTGCTCCTCCTTCATTGTCCCCTGTTCATTATTCCGGCGCAGGCGCAATATTATAGCGTCGGCACGGAACCGTCCGCCGTGCAATGGCGGCAAATCCGTACCGACCGGTTTACCGTGATTTATCCGCAGGGCACAGATTCGCTGGCGCAACGGTACGCATGGCTCTTTGACCGGTCGTACCGGTACATTTCCGAACCCCTCCGCACCGGGTTATCGCGCCTGCCGGTAGTGCTGCATCCTTACAATCTCAACAGTAACGGCGTGGTCGTATGGGCGCCGAAACGCATGGAATTGATGACTACGCCCGCCACATCGGGCTATGCGCAAATGTGGGACAGGCAACTTGTCGCCCATGAAACGCGGCATGTGGCGCAAATGAACAAGCTGCACAGCGGCGTTTTCAAATACCTTTCCTTTATTATCGGCGAACAGGCGGAGGGAGCGGCTGCAGGGATTTACCTTGCCGGATGGTTCCTGGAAGGCGACGCCGTAGTATCGGAAACGGCCGTTTCGCATACCGGGCGCGGGCGGCAGCCGGAGTTCCTGATGCCCGTCAAAGCCTATCAATACAGCGGTACAAAATTTTCATGGGACACGTGGAACCTCGGCTCCTACCGTTACAACGTACCCAATGAATACCAGATGGGCTACCTGCTGGCGGCTTACGCTTACCGGCATTCGGGGAAATATCTTTTCGGAAACATGATGGATTATATTACACAGTATCCGTTACGGATTCCGCCGCCCATGCGCGGGTTGAAAAAGTACGGCGGAATGTCCGAACAGGCTTTTTTCCGGCAGGCGCTTGCTTACCAAACGGCGCAATGGATGCGGGAAGATTCGGCAAGAACCGTTGACCGGCATATCCAACAGCTGGCTTTCCCGGAAAAAGAAACATACCGTTCCTACCGCTCGGTATTGGCGGCGGATACGCGCTCGGTAATAGCGCTGCGCACCGATATGTCCAAGCCGCACCGACTGGTTTCCGTGGACAGCAGCGGGAAGGAACATGTTTTAAAATACGTGGGGCAAATCAACAGCGCGATAAAAAAACAGGGCGATAAACTGTACTGGACGGCAACCGTTCCGCATGAACGCTGGGAACAGGTGTCCTACTCCATCCTGCAATCCTGCGATTTGACGACGAAAAAAGTAACTTCCCTGACGCACCGCACGCGCTATTTTTCTCCCGCCCCGTCGCCCGACGGCGATTGGGTGGCAGTGGTGGAAAATAATGCGAAAGGCGAAAACTTTTTGACGATTCTTGACCTTTATAATTACCAGCCGCCGCAACGCTTTGCGCTTCCGCCCGGCCAGGTATTGAAAGAACTTGCCTGGCGGCAGGATGCGAAAGTCATTTACTGCACGGCGCTGACAGACGAAGGCATCGGCATTTGGCAATTTAATGTAAAGCAAAAAAAATGGGAACAGCTGCTGCCTCACGGCGTCGCCGGCATCAACCGGCCGGCGGTGTACGGCGATTTTATTTTGTTTGAAAGCGGCTACGACGGCGTGAACAATATTTATGCGCTGCATACCCGTTCGCACAAGGTTTATCAGGTAACCCATGCGCTTTTCGGCGCGTTTGACCCTGCCGTGTCGGCGGACAGCACAGCGTTGCTGTTCTCCAACTATATTTCCGCCGGCTACACCATTGCATCAATGCCGCTGGATGAAAAGGCATGGGAAGAGACAACCTTTACCGCGCCCAAACGTTTTGAACTCGCCGATGCTGTTACTTTGCAAGCCGGCTTCAATATCGACACGCTGCAGGTACCGTCGCCGCCGGTGTACGAAAGCAAACGTTACAGCAAGTGGGCGCACCTGTTCCGCATCCACAGCTGGGCGCCGTTTTACTACGACCCCGACGAATTGCGGTCGGCAGCGTTCGATAAAGACATTTTGCAATACATCGGCTGGGGCGCCACGGCGCTTTCGCAAAATACGCTCGGCACGCTGGTTTCGCGGATGGGATACAAATACGGCAACGGGTTTCATTCGGGACATCTCCGTTTCACTTATCGCGGATGGTATCCGGTGGTGGATTTTTCGCTGCACGTGAATGACCGCCACAGGCAGGTACATAAATTGGACACGCTCCCGGCGAACAACGGATACCTCTATGATTTTATTTTTAACACCAACCTGCCTTCCGTAAACGGTTATCTGCGCTTTTATATTCCCTGGCGGTTTACCGGCGGGGTATGGCATACTTCCCTGACCCCGCAGGCCGAATACCATTTCACCAACGATGAATACCGCGCGTTTTCATTCCGGGAGAAAACGGATTACCGCTACTTTCATATAGCGCGGTTAGGTTTTACGCTTAGCAGCCAATGGGCATTAGCTACACGGGACATTTTCCCGCGGTGGGGCTTTTCGTTGCGTGCGCTCTACTCGTTCCCGGTAACATCCCGCAATATTTTCCGTGCCGTAACGTCCCTGCAGGCGTCGTGCTACCTGCCCGGCGTTATGGCGAATCACGGATTGCTGCTGGCCGCCGGCTATCAATGGCAAAATGAAAGCGCCGGTTTCTACCAGTATTCCATTAACGGCGTCCTGAAATACCCGCGCGGATACACCACCGGCGCCCCGCAAAGGCTGATGAACGCTACTGTTGATTACACTTTCCCGGTTTGGTATCCTGATATAAACCTTCGCTGGCTGTTTTATTTCAAACGTGTACGCATGACGGTTTTCGGCGATTTTGCGCAGGCGCAGGCGAACAGTGTTACGCAAAATTATATCTCCGCCGGCGCCGACCTCCTGGTGGATTTTCATGCGCTCCGCTTCGGGTTTCCCGTCAGCGCGGGCGTTCGCTATGCGCAGCCGTTGTTGCACGACACCGCGCCTTCATTTAATTTGCTATTAAATATAAGCCTGTAAAAATGACAAACCCGTTGAAACGACTGGCTGAAGAAACGGCGATTTATGGTTTGAGCACGATTGTGGCGCGTATCGTAAATTTCTTTTTCGTGCCGTTGTACACGCGCATCCTTTCACAGGCTGATTACGGGATTGCCACAGAGTTTTTGGCATATATCGCCATCCTGCAAGTGGCGCTTACGCTGGGTTTGGAAACGGGCTGTTTCCGGTTTGCAAACAGGCACGAACAACCGGCGCGGGTGTTCTCCAATGCGCTTGCGACGATGCTGGCGGTAACGCTTGTTTTCTTTGCGCTGGTAACGCTGTTTTCACAACCCCTTGCCGGCGCGCTGGGCTACGGCGCGCAGGCGGTGTGCCTCATCTACGCGGGCGGCATCCTGGCGTCCGATTGTTTCACGGCGATTTTGTTTGCGCGGCTGCGCTTTGAACACAAGGCCGTCAAGTTTTCGGTATTCAAAAGCATTAAAATTTTCGGCGAGGCAGTATTCAATATCCTTTTGTTTTTCGGCGCCCCGGCTTATTTTGCCGCGCATCCCGATTCGTTCTTCCTGCATTTTATTTCCGCCACGCCCGACTTCGGGTACCTGCTGTTCGCCATTTTCCTGAGCTGCGTGCTGGCGTTGCTGCTGTTTATCCCCGACATGATACGCATGTCTTTCGGCATTGACAGAAAACTGTGGCGGGCGATGATGCTTTACTCGCTGCCGTTGATGATAGCCGGGTTGCCGGGGGTAGCCAACGATTTTATCGACCGGCTGCTGTTCCGCTACCTGCTGCCCGAAGGGACGGACTGGCAGTCCACGCTGGGCGTTTTCCAGGCCGGCGTGAAACTGGCGGTCATTATGACGTTATTCGTACAGATGTTCCGCTACGCGGCCGAACCGTTTTTCTTCGCCGGCGCGGAAGACAGGAACTCGCCCAAACTCTACGCCGCCGTGATGAATCACTTCGTGGCGTTTTGCATGGCTATTTTCCTGTTCGTTGTTTTTTACCTTGATATTATCGGGCTGTTCCTGGGCAAGGATTTCCGCGCCGGCGCAGACATTGTGCCGGTCATGCTGGGCGCTTACCTGCTGCTCGGCATTTCGTTCAACCTTTCGATATGGTACAAACTGTCGGGGCAAACCCGTTTCGCCGTGTACATCACCCTGCTGGGGCTGCTGGTAACGCTGGCGGTGAATTTGCTCTTCATGCCGCGCTACGGCTACCATGCCGCCGCCTGGGGACATCTTTTGAGTTACCTGGCGATGGTTATACTCAACGCATGGTTCGGCGCACGGCGCTACCCTGTTCCCTATAACTGGAAAAAAATAATTACCTGCATCGCCGTTGGCCTGGCGCTCTACTTCGCCTCGCTGGCATGGCCTTTCACGGGGTGGACGAAATGGTGCGTGAATACCGTTTTATTGGCGGCGTATATTTTGTTTTGGTTCCGGACGGAGAAAATAAATATAATTCAAAGGATAAAATCCGTAAAACAAAATTCATACAACCATGAAAATAAAAATCCTTAACCGCTCCCCTTTTGATTTGCCGCAATACGCCACGCCGCTTTCCGCCGGCATGGACCTGCGCGCCCACCTCCCCGAACCGCTTACCCTCGCGCCCCTGCAACGCGCATTAGTGCCTACCGGGTTATTCATTGAATTGCCCGGAGGCTATGAAGCGCAAATCCGCCCGCGCAGCGGGCTGGCGGCAAAGCACGGCATTTCGCTGGTCAATTCGCCCGGAACCATTGACGCGGATTATCGCGGCGAAATAAAAATTATCCTCGTCAACCTCTCCGATACGCCTTTTGTATTGCAGCCCGGCGAACGCATTGCGCAAATGGTTGTCGCCCGGCATGAACAGGTGGAATGGGACGCCGTTGCCAAACTTGACGACACGGCACGCGGCGCCGGCGGCTTCGGCTCTACGGGAAAAGAATAACGATGTATAATGTGCTAATGTGATTAATTGTTTAATGCGGTTAATGACACTGGCGCCAGCCTGCCCTGCCCCACCCTGCCCTGCCCCGTCCCGCCCCGGATTGCCCCTTAAAAGCAGGAGGGAAAATGTCGAAAAGTACAAAACGTTATTACCGGCACAGTATTTACTTCAAGCGTCAATAATAATTTTGTTCATCAACCTGTATTTTTAAATCGGGTTGACAGTTCTGACCCGGTTGCGGTAATTCCCGCAAGTCCGTCGCAGTTTTGCGACACGGTTGCGGTAACTCCCGCAAGTCTGTTGCAGTTTTGCAACACGGTTGCGGTAACTCCCGCAAGTCTGTCGCAATTTTGCGACAGACTTGCGGTAACTTCCGCAAGTACGTTGCAGTTTTGCGACAGGGTTGCGGTAACTCCCGCAAGTTCGTCGCAATTTTGCGACAGGGTTGCGGTAACTCCCGCAAGTTCGTCGCAGTTTTGCGACAGGGTTGCGGTAATTGCCGGGATATGGTTGTGGCGCCGTTGATACCATACTTCCGCTTTGTCATGCCTTGCCTCCGTTTTGGTGTCCACCCGGCGCAGGAGGTGACAAAGGCACGAAATTTTTTATTTAGTGTGTATAAGTTATATCAAAAAGTTAATAATAATAGCTATTTTTTTTGCATCTTTGTAGCAATCATTCATTAAATTAATTCTTATGAAATGTTATTTTCCATTATTATCCTTGTTTATGTTTACCGGCAGTCTTTACGCCTCCGCGGGGGACGTGTCGGATTATCTCAGGCAATACCGGCAAAGCGGAGTGGCCGACTATGCCCGGGAAATGAAAATAATTTCCGGGTACAGCCTGGAAAAATTGGTGGCGGAGCTGGAGGTATTTTATATGGATACGTTGCCTCTCGTGCGGCAGAAAGCCTGTTACCTCACCTGTAAAAAAGGCTTGCAAATGCCTTCCGGCCATCGCACTTTGGCGGTTACCCGTCTGGTGAAGGCTATCAGCGACAGCGACGGCGGAGTGGCCGGGCAAGCCATCGGTTATTTACAGGCATTCGACCCTGTGGATTTTAACGCCGAAGCGCACTCAGCCATCGGTTCCAGCCTGCAGCATGCGAAAATGCCGCATTACGGCGAATTGGCGCGGCTGGCAGGCTTTGCCGGCATTGGTAAAGAAGTGTTGTACCGGCAATACCTCCAGCCCGGTTTACCGGTACGGGTGAAATGGAATATTGCGCTGGCGCTGGCGCGCATGGGGCAGGCGGATGCGCTGGACTATTGCATGAAGAAAATAAAAAAACTGCCGGTAAACAGCGAACTGGTTAATTATGGACTGCCTGACCTTATTTATACGCGGCAAAAACCGGCAATAGCTTATTGCGTGGAACTGTTGCTAAGCGATAAAAATTTATGCCGGTCGCCGAATCCCGACATACCGGAAGCCATTTCCTGCGCTTACCGGATTATGGAACTGCTGGCGCCGGTGATAGCTGGTTTTCCGGTGCAGGTCGACGTCTCCGGGACATTGGATACCGACGATTATCCGCAGGCATTGCAGAAAGTACGGGCATGGTTGGAAAAAAATCCCGGTTACAAAATAAGAACAACTACCTATTAACGCTGCCATACCAGCCTCTCTAAACCATGCAAATCCTTGCCCAATATACGCATAACTTCCGGCTGTTCCTGCTGTGGGTTGTCGTGTTGAGCGGCAGCATTCCCGCCTTCGGTCAGCGTTATCCGATTCAGGTAACGGCTACGCTCACGCCGCCGTATTCATTGCGTTTGTCGGATTACGGCAGGATGGGTTCGCAGCAGTTGACGGTTACGATAATGGTGCATGACGTAACCATAGACAACCTTCCGGTGAAGCTGCACATCAAGATGGA
>JAISLK010000069.1 GCA_031290935.1 Prevotellaceae bacterium
GCATTGTGCTTTGTATGCTGTTGTATGAACATCGCAAATCTCGCAACAGCAGGCTACGCCGCCTCCGGCAGCCTGCCGCCGGAACAAACCCAGGCAAGCATATCCGGAAGAATCCTCGACGCTAACGGAGAACCCTTGCCCGGCGCCACCGTCAGGCTCAAAGGAACCACAAAAGCAGCCCTCACCGACGCCAACGGATACTTTTACCTGGATGCCGCCGCCCAGGGCGTGCTGGAAGTAAGTTTTATGGGCTATGCCACCAAAGAAGTGCCCATCAACGGCCGCACACAACTGGTAATAACTTTGGAAGAAGATGCCCGGGCGCTGGACGAAATAGTCGTAGTAGGCTATGGCACACAAAAACGGGAAAACCTTACCGGCGCCGTAGCTACGGTAGACGTCGAAAAAGCACTGAACGGAAAACCGGTAGCCGATGTAACCAAAGCCCTGCAGGGTATCACCCCCGGACTGTCCATTACCTACAAAAGCGGTAATTTAGGATCCGGCGCCACAATCAATTTGCGCGGCACAGGCACTATTATCGACGGAACCGCTACCGCCGGATCGCCGCTTATACTGGTAGACGGCGTAGCCAGCGACCTGACACTTATCAACCCGAATGACATCGCCGCTATCTCCGTATTAAAAGACGCCGCTTCAGCCTCCATTTACGGAACACGCGCCGCTTTCGGCGCAGTACTAATCACTACAAAAAAAGGACAGAATCAGGATAAAATCAGGTTCTCCTACACTACAAACATTGCCTTCAGCAAACCCTCGAACCTGGTAGAATTTGCAGACCCCGAACAGGAACTGCCCATATTGATGCAGGCCACCAACCGCAATACACCCGGAGCACGGTCGGAATCGTTTGGCATGTACCGCGACATCTTATTACCACATATCAAAGTCTGGAAAGAAAAATACGCCAATAACCGCCAAAGCAAGGAAATGATTTACGGAGAAGACTGGGAAATCATTGACGGCCGCGCCTATACTTACAGAATATGGGACCCCCACAAGGAAATGCTGCTGGATTGGGCGCCGGTACAAAACCATAACTTTTCAATATCCGGAAACCTCGGAGAAAAATCATCTTTCCTGATTTCCCTCGGTTATATGAACCAAAGCGGGTTTATGCGCATTAAAACCGACCGGCTGCAACGCTACAATGCCAACGTCAATTTTAACACCCAACTGTCGAAATGGCTGAAAGCCGACGTAAATGTACAGTTCGCCCGGAAAAACCACGAAGAACCCTATAACTATTACGATGGAAACGGAATGAATGTAAGTGGATATAATGGTTATTTCGGCTACTACCTCCGCTGGGGCAAATACTTTCCTTACGGCACCTATCAGGGAAAATATTTCCGCCATGCGCCCGGTTACATGGAAGCCGCCAACATGAACACGCTGCAAACAGACTTACTGCGGTTGAACACCAACTTGACCGCCGACATTACCGCCGATTTGAAACTTAATATCGCATACAGCCTCACCACAGAAAATGTGAACCGGGCGCTCAATGGACACCCCGTACAATTATTGGACTTCTGGTCCGGCGGATGGGACCCCGGCAATATCATGGAAACAGCCTACAAATACGTTGTACCGGCCGGTAACGCTCATGATAAAGTGGCCCTGGGCAGCAGCTACAATAACAACCATGTATTGAATGCCTGGTTTACCTACGCCAAAGAATTAGGAGAAGGACATAACCTGAAAATTACCGCCGGTTCCAATATCGAAGCCAATGCATTTCGCCGCATCTACGCAGAACGCAGAAAAGTAATGGATGAATCGCTTATAGACATATCATTGACAGACGGCGACCAGTACGTTACCTCTACCTGGAACGCACTGAAACCCGCCCATACCGAATATGCCATTGCCGGCTTCTTCGGACGGATTAACTACGACTATAAACGGAAATATTTACTGGAAGTGAATGCCCGCTACGACGGCTCCTCCAAATTCCCGGTAGGAAGCCTTTGGGGCTTCTTCCCCTCCGCTTCGGTAGGCTACCGGATTACGGAAGAAACATTCATGCAGCCCGTGAAAGAAATAGCCAACGATATTAAAATAAGAGCATCGGCAGGTTCTATCGGCAACCAAAACGTATCAAGCAATGCCTTTCGCCCCATGATGACCTCAGGAACGGCCGACTGGATTGTAGGCGCTACGCTGCCTTTGTCCGTAACCGCCCCGAAATTCGTTGACCCCGATTTAACATGGGAAACCGTAACCACCTACGATATAGGCTTGGATATGCAATTCCTGAATAATCTGTTCGGATTTTCTTTCGACTGGTACCAGCGCAGCACCAAAGACATATTAGCTACCGGCAAAGCCTTGCCGGCGGCAGTTGGAGCTTCGGCGCCACTAACCAATACCGGCGCATTGCGGACGCGCGGCTATGAAATATCCCTGAACTTTAATTATGCCTTCCATGACAATGCCGCCGTTTACGCAGTTGCCACCTTATCGGACCATCAAACCGAAATCACCGAATATAACAACCCGACAAAAGCATTCGGCTCCCTGTACGAAGGAGGCATCGTAGGAGATATTTGGGGATTTGAAACAGACCGCCTTTTCCAGGCAAATGATTTCAATGCGGATGGAAGTTTAAAAAACGGTATCCCCAATCAGGATAAACTTAAAACCGGCAATTTCAAATATGGGCCGGGCGACGTAAAATATAAAAATCTGGACGGCGATGACGAAATTTCGGCCGGCGACAAAACTGTTGACAGCCCCGGCGACTTGACGGTTATCGGAAATTCTACCCCAAGGTATGAATACAGTTTCCGCATTGGCGGTAATCTCTACAATTTTGATATAGACCTGTTCTTCCAGGGCGTAGGAAAACGTGATTATTGGGCTAATTCCGACCTGGTGCTCCCGCTGTTCAACCGCGCAGATGCGCTCTACGGACAACAAATGGATTACTGGACGCCGGAAAACACCGACGCCTATTTCCCGAACCCATACTATCCCCATGCAAGCGCTGCCTTAGGCGCCTGGGCGCCCGGTTCCAATAACTTTGTAGCGCAATCACGGTATTTGTTAAACATGGCTTACCTGCGCTTGAAAAACCTCACTCTCGGGTACACCTTACCGCTCAACCTGACGCAAAAAATAGGCATTGATAAAGTACGGGTATATTTCAGCGGCCAAAACCTCTTTGAATTTAAAGACAGCCGGCTGCCCGTAGACCCTGAAATCAATGAAACGGAAGCCCAGTGGGGGCGTACCTATCCTTATCCACGTACAATATCGTTCGGATTACAAGTTAACTTCTAATTTTAAACACATAAATAATATAAAAAGTATGAAAAAACATATCACTATATTCACCGCCTGCATGCTCGCCCTTTTACTTCCCTCCTGTAACGGATTCCTTGAAAAAGAACCGCTGGATGGATTTACCGACCAAAATTACTGGTCAAGCGAAGCAAATGTAAGGGCTTACGCCTGGAGATTTTACAATGTATTCATGGGCTATGGCAAAGGCACCGGCACTTCCTCCGAATATTACTTCCAATCGGCAGGAGCCAGTTCGCCCATACTTATATCCGATGATTTGACAAGTAATGGCTTTCTACAATACCAACCCAACGCCAGCGCGTCGAATACAGACTGGAACAGCCTGTATGAATACATCAGGAGAACCAATATCCTCCTCGAAAGACTTCCGAACGTACCAATGGACGACGTGGCCAAAAAACACTGGGAAGGCGTGGCCCGATTCTTCAGAGCTTATTACTATTTCCGCTTAGTACAGCGCTTCGGAGATGTACCCTATTACGACAAAGACGTTACCGACATCAACAATATCCAGGCGGTATTTTTACCGCGCACAAACCGCAACGAAGTCATGGATAAAGTCAGAAACGATATAAATTTAGCCGTCAACGGACTGCTGAGAGAATCCGACGGAACCAATACCGTAAACAAATACGTCGGACTGGCGCTCAAAGCCAGGATAGGCCTGTACGAAGGCACCTACCGCAAATATCATAATGCCGGCGACGGCACAGCATTTTTAAACGACGCCAAAAACGCCGCCAATGAAATCATGCAATCCGGAAAATACGAATTGGGCGCCAGCTATAAAGCAGTATATAACTCAGAGAACCTGAACGCAAGCAAGGAAATGATTCTATACAAAGAATACCTGGCTGGCGTAGCCACGCATTCCATACAAGCTTACACAAATACTTCCAGCATTGGCAACGGCATGACCAAAGCCGCCATCGACAGTTACGCCTGTACGGACGGCTTGCCTGTCTCGCAGTCTCCCATCTACAGCGGCGACGCAACAATTACAGACATACTCGCAAACAGAGACGCACGATTGACCGCTACCGTAGAAAAGGAAGGCATAAGTTTCAGAACACAACCCCAAACGCTGTCAAGAAGCAGAACCTCTTCTACCGGCTATGTAATTAATTTATACTACAACCCTGCATCCGCTAATATTACCACTACAGGCCAAAACAGCATTGACGCGCCGATATTCGGTTACGCAGAAGTATTATTGAACTACGCGGAAGCATGCGCAGAACTGGGCGCCATTACACAAGGCGACCTCGACAAATCCATTAACCCCTTAAGAAACCGCGCAGGCATTACAGACCTGACGTATGTCAACGACAACGATATTCGAGTAAACGGCATTACCATCAATGACCCCAAACGTACCGGCGCACTGGAAAACATATCCGGAACAGTCTCTTCCATTATCTGGGAAATCCGCCGCGAAAGACGGGCGGAATTGATGACATGGACGGAAATGCGTTACTACGACTTGATGCGTTGGAAAAAAGGCGACTATCTCGATTACACCAAGAACCCGGATGTCGCCTTAGGCGCTAAAGGAGACGGCATGACCGGTGTTACCGTAAATGCGGACGGATATGTATATGTATACCCAACCAGCAACAGGATATTTGACCCCGCCAAACACTACTTTAATTCAATCCCTGTAACACAAAGAACCTTGTATAAAGCCGAAGGCATCGACCTTACACAAAATACAGGTTGGTAATAAAACACTAACCCGCCCAAACTCACGGTTAAAATTGACCCGGGAGTTTTTCATACATATTTAATTTTTGAGTAGGCCGGCCTCTGACAGAAGCCGGCCTTGTATATGAAAACAGAAGAGATAAACAGACAGAATGAAAATGTAATCATTCCGTAACAACTTCGTCACCGCTCTGTAACAAAGACCCCGTACCTTTGCAGCAAAAACGCTTCAAAACCTCCACACACAACAAAAAACCACGCGAGGGGGATTAAAAACGAAGCAAGGGAAATTAAACACAAAACATAGTCATACCGATCATACCATGACATTCTTAAATCATAAAAATTATAAACTTAAACCCTAAAAAAATGAAAAGAAATTATCTCATTCTGTTGCTCCTCTTTTTTTGCCATACGGCAAGTTGGGCGCAAACACCAAAAGTGCAGGTTGCCGCGCACCGCGGCGACTGGCGAAACTATGCCGACAATGCCCTCGAAGGAATTGAAAGCTGCATAAAAATGGGCGTGGACATCGTGGAAGTAGACGTCGCGAAAACCAAAGACGGCCACCTGATACTGATGCACGACAAAACGCTTGACCGTACTACAAACGGAAAAGGGAAAGTCAGTGACTTTACGCTGGAAGAAATCAAGACGCTGCGCCTGCGCAACGGCTTGCGCATACTCACCGATTTCCAAATCCCCACGCTTGAAGAAACCATGCTAACTGCCAAACGCGGTATCATCATCAACGTGGACAAAGGCGACGACTATTTTGACGAAGTGTACCGCGTGCTGAAAAAAACAGGTACGACAGCGCTGTGCATCATCAAATCGGAAAAGCCCTACGCACAGCTTTACCAACGCTACGGCGCTATTTTGGACAGCATGACATTCATGCCGGTAGTCAAACTGAAAAAGGGAGACACGGTAGATTCCGTCCGGGCGGTATTCGACAAACGGTACCCGTTTTATGAAATATCATTTGCCGAAGAAAACCCGGCGATATTCTCCTACATAAAAACACAATTCCAAAATACCTCGACCGTCATCTGGCTAAATTCGCTGTGGGATTCGCTTTCCGCCGGCTACACCGACGACAGGGCGCTCACCAACCCCGACGGCATATGGGGATACCTGATTGACACGCTCGGCGCACGCATCATCCAAACCGACCGTCCCGCACTGCTGCTGGACTATTTAAGAAAACGCCAACTGCACGAGTAGCCTCAAGGTACCACTAACAGACCCTCCCAAACTCACGGTTAAAATTGACCCGGGAGTTGTTCATAGATATTTATTTTGTGAGTAGGCCGGCCTCTGTTAGAGGCCGGCCTTGTATATGAAAATAGAAAAAATAATCAGACAAAACGAAAATGTAATCGTTCTGTAACAACTTCGTCGCCGTTTTGTAATAAAGACGCCGTACTTTTGCAGCAGATTTTAAAACAAACCAGTCATGCAAAACACCCGGAAACAACCGCTCCTGCCCGCTCTCCAGGATGCCCTTGGCCATATGTTTACCGGACTGAATGCCGCACCAGCTTTAACTTATAATTCATTATTTTTAAGTAAGTTACCCCCCCCCCCCGTTAAAATCAATAGCACTCAATAGATTACAGCACTTTCCGTATCAGGATTATCCTTATACGGAAAATGTAATCATGACGGACTTCCTTACAAAATACGCACTGTTACAACCCTCCAGGATACCTTATTTTATACTGCCGTACCCTGCCCGGAAAACTTTTCGCACAAGTACGAAAAATATATTGTCTTACCATGTGAAAACTTCACGGGAATACATTAAAAAATAAATGAAAAATTATAAACTTAAACCCTAAAAAAATGAAAATGAAAAAAAGAAAAAAACTGCGATTGGCAGCATTGTGCTTTGTATGCTGTTGTATGAACATCGCAAATCTCGCAACAGCAGGCTACGCCGCCTCCGGCAGCCTGCCGCCGGAACAAACCCAGGCAAGCATATCCGGAAGAATCCTCGA
>JAISLK010000070.1 GCA_031290935.1 Prevotellaceae bacterium
ACGGGGTGATGTATGAAGAGCATTATATCCCCACTGAACAACGCCCTGATTATTCCAATTATATAAATTGGATAATCCTCGGTGGGTTAAATCATGATTCTTGCCATTATGAGTTAAAAGAGATGAAGATTGAGGCGGCGGGGTTTGAGATTGGGAGCTAATACCTAACAACTAACGACTAACGACTAACAATCATGCCATACAGAATAATCAGTTCGGGGAAAATAGTTGCGTGCGGTTTCAGCGTGCTGGTAGCCATGTTTGAGCCGGTGCGGATGCTGGCGCTGATGGGGTTTTTGTTTGTATCGGCGGATTTTGTATTTGGGCTGATTGTGTCTATCCGCGTGCGGAAGGAGGGGATTATGTCGAGTAAGATTTATAAGACGATATGGAAACTGATAGGCATAGAAGTGTCCATCGTGTTGGCCTACCTGCTGGATACGCATGTGTTGAATAATACTACTTCTTTTCATTTGGCGAACGTCTTTGCGGGGATTATCTGCGGGACGGAGCTATGGAGCATTCTTACGCATTTCGCGATTTTGAGCGACCACCCGGTGTTCCGGCTAATAAAGAAGTGGGGGAAAAGCGAAATTGAGCATAAGGTGGGGGCGCTTCGGGATTTTGATAAGGAGTTAAACGAAAATAAATTATGAAACTGCACCTCACCCGCATTGCCCGCAAGCCGGGCTACACCATCGGCAACCTGTCCATCGACGGCGCCTGCTTCTGCGACACCCTCGAAGACACCGACAGAGGCCTGAAACAAGCCATGCCCCTCGAAGAAATCAAACGCTTAAAGCAGCCCGGCGTCACGGCCATCCCTGCCGGAACCTACTACATCCTGATGCACATCGCCTCGCCGAAATATTCCACCCGCCCGGCATACCGGTCCATCGGCGGCAAGCTCCCGCGCCTGGCGAACGTGCCCGGTTACGACGGCGTACTCATCCACATCGGCAATTACCCGAAAGACACCGAAGGCTGCATTTTAGTGGGCAAGAACAAAGCCCCAGGCGCCGTCCTCGAATCCACCGAAACCTTCAACAAACTCTACGCCCTCTTGAAAGCCGCAGCAGACAAAGCAGAAGAAATAACCCTCACCATATCCTAACCACATCTCCACATCTCCACATCATGAAAAAATACCTTATCATCGGAATTATCATTGTATCGCTCATCGCCGCCATCGCCGCCCTCACAGCGCGAATTAACTATTTGGCCAACGAACGCAACATCTACCAAAGCAACACCCATGCCCTGCTCGACAGCGTCCGCCGCTACAAAATCAACGACAGCCTGCACGCCGCCTCTGCAAAGCAACTGCAACTAACGCTCAACGAATACAAACACTACAGAGCCTCCGACTACGCACTGATAAAACAACTGAAAGCCGACAAGCGGCGGCTCGAACAGGTTACAACACTACAGACAGAGGCGGTCTATGAACTGTCCGCCCCGAAAGTAGAGCGGGTCGCTATGCGCGACAGCATCATTCGAGACACGGTACGCTGCTATGTCTATGAAGATACGTGGCTCTCCTTCGACGGCTGCATTGCCGGTGCAACCTTTGCCGGCACTGTCAAAAGCCGCGACAGCCTGGTATATGTCGAGCACATTATACCCAAACGCTTCCTGGGCTTCCTCTGGAAATACGGCGTCAAAGAACGCCGCCAGGAAATCATCAGTAAGAACCCGCACACGGAAATCATGGGGGCGGAGTTTATCACAATCAGAGAATAATAATTATCCCCCCTTCCCCTCACGCGAATGCGCCCGCTTTTTTCCGTATCTGTTCCTGACTCGCCGGTGTAGCAGTGCCGGCATAAATAGAAGTTATTGCCAGGGAACTGTGGTCGGCCTGTCCCTGCACAAAATTAGCCGCCACACCATCGGCCAGCATGTTGGTTATTCCCGTATCCTTTAACGAATAAAATTGCACCTCTTTTGGAATACCTATAATTTTACGCAGGTGGCTCCAATACCGCGCTATCTCGCGGGAATTGGCGTGTTTTGTTCCCGGCACAAATTGATGTTGCCGGTCGAATGAAAAAAGGTATTGCTCTTTGTTCCCGTTCAACTGCAAGGGTTGTATGTAGGGCAGCATCACATCCGGTATCGTGCGGGTACTGTCTTTATCATTTTTTGCAATCTCTTTCCGGATTAAAATAATTTGGTTAGCTAAATCCACATCGCTTACTTTCAAGTAAGATATTTCATTCGGACGCAAAAAACAATAATAACACATCATGCACATGGCGAGATAGTTTTTGTTATGCTTCGAAAGGTAGTCACACAACGCTTTCCGGAGTGCCGGCGAAATCAGTTGCCGTATTTTTTGCGTCTTCCTTTTGGCTATTTTCATGATGCCGTCGAATGGGTTGCTTGCAATGTAGTTATACTGTTTTATCCAATTGAACAATGTTTTGTAGAACAATAGATAATTATTATACGTCCGGTTCGACAGCTTCGGGTTCTGTTTTATTGACAGCATAAAATCGGCGGCCGCACGCCTGTCGAACTGACACACGTACATTTCCGGCGTCTTCAACTTATGAGTAATATACTCGCAAATAAATTTGACATACGACCGGTACGACCGGAGTGAATTTTCTTCCAGTTCTTTTTCTTGAATTGCCATGTAAGTGACAAGTACATCCATCAGTTTATGGTACGATTTCGGCGCTTCGTCTTCGACAAACGGGTTCCATCCATTACACAATTTCTCATTGATGTCTATAATAAGTTTGCGAGCCACAAGCCGGCGTTGCGTAACGGAACGGATACGGTTAAGTTTAATTTTCTTTCGTCGCAGTTGTCCGGTAGGAGGGTAGATAGCGTAGTATGACACGAACCATTCTTTGCCTTCCGTCAGGCGGGCGGGTATATACGCGAGGCTTGATTTTTTTTGTTGGAGTATGGACTTTTTTTTTTTACGCTTTTTTGAAGCAATTTTCAAAAAGCGTAAAAAAATCCGTGTCTCGTTTCTGTCCCGAAATTTCCCCTACATTAGCTACATCCGTTACCAATCGTAGCTTTCAGGACTTTCAGCGGAGAGAATGGGATTCGAACCCATGAAGCCCTTTTGGAGCTTACACACTTTCCAGGCGTGCGCCTTCGACCACTCGGCCATCTCTCCTGTTATTGGTGCGCAAAATTAGCAATTTATTTTGATATTTCACCGCTGAACGAACAATTTAATTGTTCAACAATAAATTTATAGTCGTTGCTTTGCCCTAACAGGAAGGCTAATTTGGTTACCGCCGCTTCTGTGGTGCTGTCGTAGCCGCTGACGACGCCTGTTTTTTTCAACAGCATGCCGGTTTCATATTTTTCCATTTCGACCGTGCCGGCATGGCATTGCGACACGTTCAGTACAATAATGCCGCGGGCGATGGCTTTCTGCAACGCTTCAATAAACCAGGCGACCGTAGGGGCATTGCCAGAGCCGTAAGTTTCCAGCACTATCGCGCGAAGCCCGGCAATATTTAAAATACCTTCGACGACGTTGCGCCCCATGCCCGGGAAAATTTTCAGCACCGCAATATTACCGTCTAATTTGGTATGTAAACGCAACGGCAACGCTTGTTCTTCGCGGTGAATAAAAGCTTCGTGGTATTTTATGGATACGCCCGCCTCCGCCAGCGGCGGATAATTGGCGGAACGAAACGCCCGGAACTGTTCCGCATTGTATTTCGTGGTGCGGTTGCCGCGAAAAAGCTGGTTGCCGAAAAAGATGGTTACTTCCGGCACGCAAGGCCGGCCGTTGTTTACGGCGGCGGCAATTTCAACGGCGGAAATTAAGTTTTCTTTTCCGTCGGTGCGCAACATTCCTACCGGTAACTGGCTTCCGGTAAATACTACCGGTTTTGACAGGCGCTCTAACATGAAGCTCAACGCCGACGCGGTGTACGACATCGTATCTGTGCCGTGCAGCACCACAAATCCGTCGTACGCCGCATAGTTATCATAAATCAACTGCGCCAGCCGCACCCAAAACTCCGGCTGAATCTCCGACGAATCAACGAGTGGGGTAAAAGAATAAGTGTGCAGATGGAATTTGAATTTTTTCAATTCCGGCACTTCCTGTTTAATCTCTTTAAAATTAACGGGTGTAAGCGCACCGGTTTCGGGATGGTGTTTCATTCCAATCGTCCCGCCGGTGTAGATAATCAAGATAGAGGGTATCATATTTACAAATTTACGGACAAGTCAAAAAGCTGTTCGGCATTGGCGGTGGTGACAGCGGCGACTTCTTCCAAAGGGCAATTTTTCAGTGTGGCGATTTTTCCTGCGATTAGCGGGATATGGCTGCTTTCGTTGCGTTGCCCGCGATACGGGACAGGCGACAACCACGGGGCGTCCGTTTCCAGTACGATATGGCGCAAATCTATTTTTTCTACCACCCTTGCCAGCTCAGCGTTTTTAAAGGTTACTACGCCGCCAACGCCTATTTTGAAATCGCCGTAACGGCTGATGCGTTCGAAGACGCCTATGCGGCCGGAGTAGGCATGGAACACGCCGCGCAACGGCAGCGGCTTTACGTTTTCCAGCACATCGAATATTTCCTCAAACGCTTCGCGTGCATGAATGACTACCGGCAGGTTATAAGCGGCCGCCCACCGCAATTGCTGTTCAAAAACGATTTTTTGTTCGGCGATAAACGTTGCGCCATAGTGCAAATCAATACCTGTTTCGCCAATGCCGGCAAAGGTTTTGGCGTTCCCGGAAAGTTGCTGCGCAATAAAATCCAACTCTTCGCGCCAGTGTTCATTCACTTCCGTCGGATGTAACCCGATGCAGGGAAAACAACTGCCGGCAAAGCGCGCCGCCGTTTCCATCATCGGCGCATGCGTGGCTTTATGTACCGCCGGCAAAACAAATTTTTCGACGCCCGCCGCCTGCGCCCGCGCTACTGCCGCCGCCAAGTCTTCTTTAAAGTCTTCGACGTACCAATGAATATGCGTATCTATAAATTTCACGCTGCAAAGATACACGAATTTCCCGAATAAGTTATAAGTTGTAAATTGCCCTATGGGGTGCGCGACAGGCGTCTCTTGTTTGCTTGCCTCCCACCCCCTCCTTCGGAGGGGGTGGGAGGAGGAGTGGCCGTTCGCTTATGGCGTAGCGAAAGATGCTACGCCGAACGGAGCGCCTGTTTTCCGGAAGGAAAACAACATGGATAACCTCGTGCGAGCCGAAGGCGTAACACGAGGTTGGGAAGCCGGCATCTCGACCGGCAACCCCGGAAGGGGTTGAACTCCTACGGAGTTCTGCGGGCGCTGTTGCGTCGCTGCCCCCGCGCTGCGTGTCGCTGCGCGCCACTTGCACGGGGTTATCAGGCTCGCGTCCCTTCCGGGACGCCCCACAGCCCCTCTGCGGAACATAAACACCGCCGCCTGCACGAAAGTGCGGGCGGCGGTTCTTTCGCGTCGTGCCGCGCCGGCTGTGTTACCGGTACGTTATTTTGTGCACGGTGCTCCTGCCGGAATCTGACGGGGTGGTTGTGTACTGCGTTACGTAGCCGTCGCTGTCGAATTGATAGCTGTAGTTGTAGCCGTATCCGTACCTGCCATCAGAATGCTCCTCGGTTTGGGTAACCAGGTTGGCATTGTGTTTACCGTACAGGCCGGCCATGGCAAACAGTCCCATTTCATCGAAGGAGAAGTTCCCATCGTCATACACTATCCAGTTCACGTCAAGGTTGGCCTTGTTCGGGCTGTTGTCGTATTGCGCGGTAGAATAATAGGAATAATTGCCATTCGTTTGCGTTACCCGCGTAATGTTGCCGGCTGTCCAGGTAAAGGTGTAGGTAGCATGGCTTGTATAGTCGCCATCGTGATAGTCGAAGACGGCGCCGGTCAGGTAGCCGCCGGCGTCGTAGGTGGCTGTATGGAAACTTGTGTCAGTCGGGCGGTCGTTGTCCCAAACGGTTGTCAGGGTGGCCGACGTGATGTAGCCGCTGCCGTTCAGCTGCGCGACAACGGAAGTTACCCCGTGATAGACGGGGCCTTCTATCACGTCACCACTACCGTCTTCACCACCTTCACCAACGCTTCCACCCGCCTCAGAATAACCAATCCCGGTTGCGGATACCGTGTTGCCCGCATACACGAAGCGTATCACGTTATCATTGTCATCGAATACTTCTGACAGGGTTTCCAGGCGGTTTTGGCTGTCGTAGCCGAATTCGATGACCCTGTCCCGGCGATTATCTTCATCAGGGGAATCGGGATTCCCGACAATGGTAAGCCGGCTGATTATTTTCCCGTTTTCGTCTATTGGCAGCGACGGTTCTTCCGGCAACGATTCCACGTCTTCTAAAAAATACCACTTCGCGCCGGCGGGCGCTTCGGTGGTTATTAGTCTGACGCCTGTACTTTCATCGCTTTCATATACCATATTCCAGCCTTTTTTCGCGTTTACGCGATACTCGGTGGAATAGCCGTTGCGTGCTCCCGTGCCGGTTATGGATACATCCCCGTCAACATACAAGAGGTACCCTCCCGCATTTGACGCCCCAAACCCATGGTAAATATGACCTACAGGCTGGCCGGATTTCCATGCTTCAAAGTAGGCTGGCCGTTCCTTCACGTTGCGGTTACTTATCGTAACCCCGGAAGGTACGTCGAAGCCCAGGAGATATTTATCCTCCACGCTGGCCGGAAGGTTTACCGTAAAGCTGCCGCCGGCATAAGAGAGGCTTGTAATTTCATAATCGGGCGCCGCAGAATACATCATTAATTTTACCACGTCAATTTGTCCGCTGTAGCTGCTGCCGTTTTCTACCACCACGGTAATGGTGTTATTCGGAATAGGGCTGGAGCCGATATCGTCTCCTCCATCGCTGTCTTTGCTGCACCCCGCAAACACCATCACCGCTGCAATCATTAAGGTAAAGATTTTTTTCATACTGTTTGGTTTTTAAATTCATAATTCATAACTCATAATTCATAACTCATCATTACGGAATCACCGCGCTCC
>JAISLK010000071.1 GCA_031290935.1 Prevotellaceae bacterium
CTGTGCTGTGCTGTGCTGTGCTGTGCTGTGCTGTGCTGTGCTGTGCTGTGCTGTGCTGTGCTGTGCTGTGCTGTGCTGTGCTGTGCTGTGCTGTGCTGTGCTGTGCTGTGCTGTGCTGAACAAAGATAGTGCTTTTTTCCTTGCGACGCAAGGGTTTTCACGGGATTTTATCAAGAAGTTATGCACAGTCATGGCTGCAAATTACTTTGTCGGGCACAAAGATACACATTATTATTAAGAAACAAACTATGGCAATTTATTTAATTTTTCGTATATTTGCCCCTGCTGTTATAAATAAACACATTGTGCAGGTAAAACCATCGGATACGGAACTACAGGACAGGATAACGTTTATGACGTTTATTATCCCTGAATTTGCGCTTACTTACAAAATGGCCGTGCAAGACGCTTACCGGTATTTGAAAAAATACGGCGGGCTGGATTATTTATATAAACACTGGTGGGCGCTGCATACCGATACGCCCTATTGGGCAATACGGTCAATGTTTAATATTTGCCGCGACAACGGAGGGCTACAGTAATGAAGGTATATCATGGCAGCTATTTGTATATTCGCAGCATAGACCTTTCTATGAGCAGGCACAATAGAGATTTTGGGCGAGGTTTTTATGTTACCAAATTGCATGAACAGGCACAGGCATGGGCAAATCGTAAAGGCGAAGACCATCACACCGAAGGTGTAGTTACGGAGTTTGAATTTGATGAATATATTTGGGAAGATGATGAAATGCGTACACTGCGTTTCGAGACTTACAGCAAGGAATGGTTGGAATTTATAGTGCGCAACAGGCAAAACAGGTCGCGCAGGACTATACACAATTACGATATAGTGGAAGGCCCCGTAGCGGATGATGCTGTATCGGTACGGGTAAATGATTATTTACGTGGCGACCTGTCGCAACAGGATTTTTTGGAAGAATTAAAATTCAAAATCCCTACCCATCAAATATGCTTTTGTTCGGTTGCCTCGTTGCAGGCGCTTGAGTACCCTGATAATCGCCCGGTATGGAACATAGAGCATATTGGGAAAGAAATAGTGATGTCTTTGGTTACGGAATATCATTTGGAAGCGCATCATGCCGCAGACCTGTTTTACAACTCTGCTACTTTTGCCCAACTGAGTGACCTTACTACTAATCTCTATGAGAAACCGTGGCAGGACATTTATAAAATGCTGAAAGAGGAAGCATGTTTTTCATCATTGAACTATTTTCAGTAAATTTGTCGAGTTAATTATCAACCATACGTTACAAATGAACAATTTTAAACGCCTTAACAATTTAACCGGCTGGGCTGTATTTGCCGTTGCCGCCGTTACATACCTTTTGACGCTTGAACCCACCACGAGTTTTTGGGATTGCGGCGAATTTATTGCCTCTTCCTACAAACTGGAAGTCGGGCATCCGCCGGGAAACCCCTTGTTCCAGCTGCTCGGCAGGCTGTTCGGCATGTTTGCAGGAAAAGAACATGCCGCAGTGATGATTAACGCCATGAGTGCATTAAGCAGCGCGTTTACTATTTTGTTCCTCTTTTGGACGATTACGCACCTTGCCCGCCGCATTGTGGAGCGCAGCAAAGAAGCTGTTTTGTCGCAGGGGAATATCATCGCTATCCTCTGTGCAGGCATAGCGGGCGCGTTAGCTTACGCTTTTTCCGACACGTTTTGGTTCTCGGCGGTAGAAGCGGAAGTATATGCGCTGTCGTCGCTGTTCACGGCAGTGGTGTTCTGGGCGATTTTGCGCTGGGAAGAAGAAGCCGATAAAAAATATGCCAACCGCTGGCTGATACTTATTATTTACCTGATGGGGTTGTCTGTCGGCGTACACCTGTTGAATTTATTGGCGCTTCCGGCGATTGTGCTGGTATATTATTTCAAAAAATACCCTGTCTCTTTATGGGGCATTGTGCTTTCTTTGATTATATCGGTATTGCTGCTGGGGTTTGTCATGTGGCTTATACCGGCGCTTCCGCACATGGCCGGCTTTGTTGACCGGATATTTGTCAACAGTTTCGGGCTGCCGTTTAATTCGGGCGCGGTGTTCTTTATGTTTGCGCTGTTTGCGCTGCTGGCGTGGGCTATTTATTATACGCACCAAAAGAAAAAATATTTTTGGAATACGGTAGCGCTTTGCTTCACGGTTTTTGTAATCGGTTTCACTTCGTTTGCCATGGTGGTTATTCGCTCGTCGGCGAATACGCCCACCAACGAAAACCAGCCGGACAATCCCTATTCGCTGCTTTATTATTTGAACCGCGAACAGTACGGCAGTGCGCCGCTGCTCTCGGGGCCGACATTCGCCACGCCGGCTATCGCATTAAAAGAAAATAATAAATACGTTAAATATAACGGCAAGTACAAGCAAATGCCGGGTTCCATTACGGAGTATGAATTTGACAGCCGCTATACGACGGCTTTCCCGCGCATGTACAGCCGCCAGCCGGAGCACGTTGCCTACTACCGGCAATACATTAGCGGGCGCGGAAAAGCCGTCCCGTCGATGGAGCAGGAAGGGGAGGTGGAATATTTGCCGACGTTCCGCGAAAACCTTACGTATTTTTTCGACTACCAATTAGGATGGATGTACTGGCGGTATTTTATGTGGAATTTTGCAGGACGGCAAAATGATATTCAGGGGCACGGCAACAGTTTCAACGGGAACTGGGAATGCGGCATCCCCTTTATCGACAAAGCGCGGTTAGGCAATATCGACGAACTGCCGCCGTATTTAGCCCGTCACAAAGCGCGGAACCATTATTACCTTTTGCCTTTGTTATTGGGCCTGGCGGGGTTTTTCTACCAGTTGAAAAAAGATAAAAAGAACTTTTCCGTCATTGCAGTATTGTTTATCCTTACTGGCATTGCCATTGTCGTGTACCTGAACCAAACGCCCAACCAGCCGCGCGAACGCGACTATGCCTACGCCGGCTCGTTCTATGCGTTTACTGTCTGGATTGGTTTGGGCGTTCTGGCGGTATATGAACTGTTCCGCCAAAAAATCCCGGCAGCGGCTGCCGCTGCAGCGGCCGGCGGGCTATGCGTCCTCGTGCCGGTGCAAATGGCCGCCGTCAATTGGGACGACCATAATCGCAGCAACCGTTATACAGCGCGCGATATGGCTTACAATTACCTTATGTCATGCGAAAAAGATGCGCTGATTGTTACCGTCGGCGACAACGATACTTTCCCGCTTTGGTATATACAGGAAGTGGAAGGCGTGCGCACCGATGTGCGCGTCGTTAATACCAGCCTGCTGAGCGCCGACTGGTATATCGACCAGATGCGCATCCGGCAATATGATTCGCCGCCGTTGCCGATTAATATCGCCCGTGAAAATTACCTCGCCGGGACAAACGATTATGTAAGGATAAACGAACAGGTAACCCGGACGGTCAATGTGAAGGAAGTAACGGAAGGCGGGAGAATCTATAACCCGCCGCGAAATTTACTGATACCGGTGAATAAAGAAAATGTCCTGAAAAACGGCACGGTGAAATTCCAGGCGACTGCGCCCGAAACGGATACATTCAGCATTGCCGCCACCACCCATATGGACGACCTCAATAAAATCCCCGACGCTATCACGATTACTATCCCGAAAACGGTGGACGGTTCATCGAAAACCGGCGTTACCAAATCCGAAATGATACTGCTGGATATATTGGCCAATAACGATTGGGAACGCCCCATATACTTTGTTTCCATGGGCGGCGATGTGGATTTGGGATTGCGCGATTACCTGCAATACGACGGCTTTGCCCGCCGGCTAACGCCTTTCCGCAATGCCGCCTTGACGAACAAACCGGATATTATGACGGCGTATGACCGGCTGAAAAACGTGTACCGCTGGGGCAATATCAACCGCCCGGACACGTGGATGGACTATAATACCTTCCTCTCTCTGACCGCTATTTTGAATGTCCGGAATATGCACGTAGAAACCGCCGAAGCCTTACTGGATATTGGTGAAAAAGAAAAAGCGCTGGAAATACTCGGCCTTGCTGTCGAACGCATGCCCGACGGGATATTTCCGTATTGCACCTCGTCCCTGCAAAGTGACGCTACGGTGGTGAACATGATTGAGCAGTACTACGCCGCAGGCGACAGCGCCAAAGCGAGTGAAATAGCTACCCGCTTTATCCGGGAAGCCGACGAAAACCTGTCTTTCTATACCCGTGCAAAGAGCGGCGGGGAGCGGGAAGCGGATTACACATTCCAGGCATTGAATTACCTCGCATCCGTTTGTTACTCGCATGGGGATATGGCACAGAGCCTGTCTGCGCAAAAGGTATGGCAGGACCACCTGAAATATGTGCGGGACGCCAATCCCTACCTCTTTACCCTGTTAAAACAAAAATACAGGCTGGAAGACGACGATATTAACTAACCCCTGCAAAGCTCCTGTATGTTATTAGAGATAAAAAATCTTCATGCCGGTATTGGCGGAAAAGCAATCCTCAAAGGCATCAACCTTTCGATAAATGCGGGCGAAGTGCATGCCATTATGGGGCCGAACGGTTCGGGCAAAAGTACCCTCTCCGCCGTGCTCGCAGGGCGCGACACGTTCCACGTTACCGATGGCGAAGTACTGTTTAACGGGAAAAATTTACTGGCCTTGCCGCCCGAAGAACGCTCGCACGAAGGGCTGTTCCTCGGGTTCCAGTACCCGGTAGAGATTCCGGGCGTAACAAATGTCAACTTTATGAAAGCAGCGGTGAATGAACACCGCAAACATAAAAACCTCCCGCCCCTTTCGGCGGCGGAGTATTTAAAACTCATGCGCGAAAAAATGGCGATTGTCGAAATGGACACCGCCTTCTCGGCGCGCGGCGTGAATGTAGGCTTTTCGGGCGGGGAAAAGAAACGCAATGAAATTTTCCAGCTCGCCATGCTCGAGCCGCTGCTGGCTATCCTTGACGAAACCGACAGCGGCCTTGATGTGGACGCCCTGCGTATCGTAGCCGGCGGCGTAAACAAGCTGAAACGCCCCGACAATTCTTTTATCGTCATCACCCACTACCAGCGCCTGCTGGATTACATTGTGCCCGACGTCGTGCACGTACTGTACGACGGGCGCATCATCAAAACCGCCGGCAAGGAACTCGCCCTCGAAGTCGAAAAGAGAGGGTACGACTGGCTGAAATAATTAAGAACCGAGAATTGAGAGCCGGCTGGCGCCGGCCCCGTATCCCCCTGTCATCGCTACAGCCGTTCCAGCTGCACGGTGAAGTGGCGCATCAGCTCCGCTTCTTTCATAATCCGGACGCCGCGTTTGATTCTGTCGCGGCGGTCGAAGACATTGCGCAGGGCGGCGGCGACGACGTCCATGTGGTTGTTTGTATAGACGCGGCGCGGGATAGCCAGCCGCAATAAATCCAGCCC
Source organism: Prevotellaceae bacterium (assembly GCA_031290935.1). Taxonomy (GTDB): domain Bacteria; phylum Bacteroidota; class Bacteroidia; order Bacteroidales; family UBA932; genus JAIRKX01. The sequence goes on from JAISLK010000071.1 coordinate 5,402, forward strand.
GCCGAAACGGTTTTCGCGGGTTACGGGGTCGCGGTCGGCCAGCAGGTAGCCGATTTCGCAGCCGCGGATGCCGGCTTCCAGGTACAGTTCTATCGTCAATGTCTGCGCCGGGAATTCTTCTTTCGGCACGTTGGTTAAAATCTTCGGCGCATCTACAAATATCGCATGCCCGCCGGCGGGGCGCTGGTAGGGGATGCCGTATTCATCCAGCTTTTTCCCCAGGTACTCCACCTGCTTGATGCGCGTAACGAGGTTTTCCAGTTCCGTATTTTCATCCAGCCCTACGGCCAGCGCCGCCATGTCGCGCCCCGACAGGCCGCCGTAAGTGAAATAACCTTCGAACCGGATACAGAAATTCCGGGCGCCTTCGTACCAGTCTTTGCGGCGTGTGGCGATGAACCCGCCCATGTTCACTATCGCATCTTTTTTAGCGCTCATGGTCATCCCGTCGGCATACGAAAACATTTCCTTCACAATTTCCTTGATGCTTTTCTGTTCGTAGCCTTTCTCGCGCACCTTGATAAAATAGGCGTTCTCGGCAAAACGTGCGCCGTCTATCAGTACCGGCTTGCGGTATTTATCGGCGATTGCCCGGACGGCCCGCAGGTTTTCCATGGATACCGGCTGCCCGCCGGCCGTATTGTTCGTAACGGTTACAATAATGAACGGCACGCGGGCTGCCTGTTTCGCCAGTACTTTTTCCAGCTTCTCCGGATCCACATTCCCCTTGAACGGGAATTCCAGCTGTGTATCCTTCGCCTCGTCAATCGTGCAATCCAGGGCTTCCGCCTTCCGCGATTCGATATGCCCCTTGGTGGTATCGAAATGCGAATTGCCGGGCACCATGTCGCCTTCCCGGATTAAATAAGAAAACAGCACATTCTCGGCGGCGCGCCCCTGGTGCGTCGGAAGCATATATTCAAAACCGGTAATCCGCTCCACGGCGTTTTTAAACTCGTAGAACGACCGTGCGCCGGCGTAGCTTTCATCGCCCATCATCATCGCCGACCACTGGCGGTCGCTCATCGCGCCGGTGCCGGAATCGGTGAGCAAATCGATAAACACCTGTTCGGCGTCCAGCAGGAACACGTTGTAATACGCTTTTTTTATCCATTCTTCCCGTTCTTCCGGCGTACTGCGGTGAATGGGTTCTATCATTTTAATCTTAAACGATTCGGCAAAGGGAATTTTCATAACAGTATATATTTTATGTCTATTTGTATTGATATTAATAATTGAATGCTGTAAAGAACATGCGGGCGGTCTGAAAAGGCGGCCTCAGGCGTCGCGGTCTTTCAGGTTGCGGTAGAAAAATTTCGCAGTAAAGAGGGGTATAAAATCACACATGGCCATTAAAACTTATGCGTACAAATGTAAAAAAAATTTGCAGATAAAAAAAATCAGGGCTCTTTTGGTTCAAAGATTCCGGGATTTCAGGATTTCAGGCCGCCGTCCCCCCCGCTGCCGAGTCATTTTGCACTAACGCAAAATGAGTTTTGTTTAAACCAAACCGGGTTTTGTTTAAACCAAAGTGAGTTTTGTTTAAACCAAAATGAGTTTTGTTTAAACCAAAGTGAGTTTTGTTTAAACCAAAGTGAGTTTTGTTTAAACCAAAATGGGTTTTGTTTAAACCAAAGTGAGTTTTGTTTAAACCAAAATGGGTTTTGTTTAAACCAAAATGACTTTGGTCAAGACCAAAAACCGTTTTATCTGGTTCTTGTTGGTGGATAATTGCGCTAAGGTCTCGCCTGTAAACACCGGTTGCTACCGTACGCAGCGGAAGCACGTTGCGCTACCGCACGTTTTTCTACGGTAACGGTCTGCGTATTCGCATTTAGAGAGGGTAATTACATTTTGCCTGCTTAAGTCAAATTTCTTTACTATTTTTGTTCGCTTGAAAATAAATTTATGTCCGTAATGTATGCCGACGTCATTGTGCCGCTTGCGCTGAACAGGCTGCTGACCTATGCCGTTCCCGAAACGCTGGAAAGCATGGTGGCGGTGGGCAAGCGGGTAACGGCGCCTGTCGGGAAAAAGAATTATACCTGTTTAATCCGCCGTATCCACCGGAACCCGCCGGAACAGTATGCGGTAAAAAGCCTGCTGGCAGTGCTGGACGACCGCCCCACCGTAACGGAACTGCAGCTGCAACACTGGGAACAGCTGTCGGGATATTATTTGTGCAGCATGGGGGAGGTGATGAAGGCCGCACTGCCCGGCGGTTTGCGAACGGCTTTCCGTCCGCTGTCCGAGGCCTTCGTGCGTTTGCATCCCTCCATATCGTCCGAAGAGCAATTGCACGGCTGCCTGGACGCCTTGAAGCGGGCGGCCAGGCAGGAAGCGTTAGTGTTATCGTACCTTTCGTTTGCTGGGACGCTGGATTTTGCGCATCCGCATGAAACGCCCAAAAAGCAGTTACTCCAGGAGAAGCCGTGGGCTGCCGCCTTGACGGCGTGCGTGAAGAAAAATATTTTAATGGTGGTTACGCGGGAAACCGGCCGGCTGGATTTGTCGGCCACCGTCAGCAAAGCTGCGCCGGCGCTGTCGGCGGCGCAGCGGCAGGCGCGTGATGAAATTAACGCGCTGTTCCGGCAAAAGAACGTAGCGCTCCTGCACGGCGTTACGGCGTCCGGGAAGACGGAGGTGTATATTGATTTGATTGCCGAACAGCTCCGCCGCGGGCGGCAGGTACTGTACCTGCTGCCGGAAATCGCGCTCGCCACGCAGATTATCGAACGCCTGCAAAGCGTTTTCGGGAACATCGTCGGCGTGTACCATTCAAAATATAATGACGCCGAACGCGCCGAGATTTACCACGCCGTGTCTTCGCATTACCGGGTTATTCTTGGGGCGCGCTCGTCGCTGTTTTTGCCGTTCGACAGCCTGGGCCTGATTATCGTGGACGAAGAGCATGAGACCAGCTATAAACAGTACGACCCCGCGCCGCGTTACCATACGCGCGACGCGGCTATCATGCTGGCGCAGCTTCACCGCGCGTCCGTATTGCTCGGCACGGCCACGCCGTCTATGGAAAGTTACTACAACGCCCGCGCCGGGAAATACGGGCTGGTAACCCTTACGGAACGGTACCACCGCGTGCTGCCGCCGGCGATAGAGGTGGTGGATACCGTGCGCGAACGGAAACGGAGAAAAATGCACGGCCTGTTTTCGCAGACCCTGCTGGATGCAATAGGCGGGGCGCTGGACAAAAACGAACAGGTGATTCTATTCCAGAACCGGCGCGGCTATGCGCCTTTTGTGCAATGCGCCGAATGCGGCTACATCCCCCGCTGCACCCAATGCAGCGTGAGCCTGGTTTATCACAAGCAGGGGAACATGCTGCGGTGCCACTATTGCGGCGCCTCGCAGCCGCTGCCGGCCGTGTGCCCCGAATGTAAAAGCGCCGGCATCCAAACCAAAGGATTCGGCACGGAGCGGGCGGAAGACGACCTGCAACTTTTTTTCCCGCAAGCGCGGATAGCCCGGCTGGATGTGGACGCCGCACGGGCGAAGCACGCTTACAGCCGTATCCTCGGCAACTTTGCGCAACGCCGCATTGATATTTTGGTCGGCACGCAGATGATTACGAAAGGGCTGGATTTTGAACATGTGAGCTTGGTCGGTATCCTCAATGCCGACGCCCTGCTTAGTTTTCCGGACTTCCGCGCGCATGAACGCAGCTTCCAGCTGATGACGCAAGTGGGCGGGCGGGCAGGGCGCAAAGACAAACAGGGCCGCGTGATTATTCAAACCGCACAGCCAACCAATCCGGTTATCTACTTAGTACGGGAGGCCGATTACAACAGCCTCTTCAACCTGCAACTGCACGAACGCCGGGAATTTCATTTCCCGCCCTATTCGCGCCTGACAAGCATCACCCTCAAGCACCGGCAGCCGGATACCTTGCAGCAAGCGGCGGCAGCGCTGCGCAACCTTTTGGCGCCAACGTTGCAACAACGGCTCACAGGGCCTTTCCAGCCGGCGGTGAACCGCATACAGAACCGTTACCTTGCCTGCTTTTGGGTGCGCCTCGAACGCGGCGCCAACGCCGGCGCCTTAAAACATTTCCTGACGGAGCAGTTGGCAGCCCTGCATCAACAGCAAGGCTTTTCCGGCGTCGAAGCAACAGTGGACGTAGATCCGCTGTGAGCATGCAGGACGGCGGGCTTGAATCTGTAAATTTTCTTTATCTTTGCTGCACTGTTCAAAACAAAGCAGCATGAATACCATACAAATTTATTGCGAAAATACCGCATCGTATCATGTGTGCCCGCCCGGCACAAGTTTATATCAATTATCGCAGCAACTGCGCGTCCGTTTGGCCTCCGATGTGCTGGCGGCGTTGGTGAATAACCAGCTGAAAGATCTTTCGTACGAAATATATTTTGCAATGAACATCCGGTTTGTTGATATTTCGTATCCCGACGGCATGCGGACTTACCAGCGGTCGCTGTCGTTCCTTTGCCAAAAGGCCGTTCATGATGTGTTGCCCGGTTACCGGCTGGCTATCGAACATTCCATCTCCCGCGGGCTGTACGGTGAAATTGTCAAAGGCGGGCAGCCGGCCGGTGAGGAATTATTGCGGCAGGTGGCGGCGCGTATGCGGGAACTGGCGAAAAAGAATATACCGTTTATCCGCATGAAAGAGGAAACCGAAAAGGTTATTGCCCTGTTCGAGCAAAACGGGCAGCCCGAAAAAGCGTTGCTGCAAAAAACGCGCGGCCGGTTCTACACTACTATATATTCGCTGGAGGGCTGTATGGATATTTTCTACGGGCCGTTGCTCTATTCCACCGGCTACCTGAAAGTTTTTGCACTGGATAAATACGAAAGCGGCGTTCTCCTGCGCATGCCGCAGGCCAATAATCCGCTGGAACTGGAGCCGCGCCCGAAACAGCCGAAGCTGTTTCATATCTTCCGGCAACATAAGGAATGGGGCGAGATTTTAGATGCAAACAGTATCGGTTCCATCAACAAAATTATCCAGCAAAACAAAGCGCGTACGTTAATTCAAACGGCGGAAGCCCTGCAAGAGCGCGAGTATGCCACGCTGGCGCAACAAATACAAAAATCGCACGGACGTATAAAATTGGTGTTGATAGCCGGCCCGTCAAGCAGTGGGAAAACGACGTCGGCCAAGCGGCTGGGCATTCAGGCAAAAGTGGCGGGCTTGAATCCGGTGGCGCTGGAACTGGATAATTATTTTGTCGACCGCGATAAAACGCCGCGCGACGCCGAAGGGAATTATGATTTTGAAACCATCCATGCGCTGGATTTGGATTTCCTCAACGAACAATTAGACGATTTATTGCACGGGAAAGAAATCACTGTCCCGCGTTTTGATTTTATAGACGGGAAACGTTATTTCCCCGGGCAGCGGCTGAAAGCGCGTCCCCACGACCTGCTGGTGCTCGAAGGCATCCATGCCTTGAACCCCGAGCTGACAAAAGGAGTGAACGACGAAAATAAATTTAAAATCTATGCGTCGGCGCTTACGTCTGTTTCGATGGACGAAAACAACCGCGTGCCGACAACCGACAACCGTTTAATCCGGCGGATTGTGCGCGACGCCAAGACGCGCGGTTATACCGCCAGCCAGACCATTGCCCGCTGGCAGAGCGTGCGGCGCGGCGAAGACCGGTATATTTTCCCGTTCCAGGAAAACGCCGATGTAATGTTTAATTCGGCGCTGTTATTTGAATTGCCGGTATTGCGGCGGTATGCCGAACCGCTTTTACACCGTATCCATCCGATAGACCCGTCGTATGCCGAAGCCTTGCGGTTATTGAAATTCCTCAGCTATTTCGAAATGATTGCGCCCGAAGACGAGGCGACTGTTCCGCCGACGTCCATCCTCCGCGAATTTATCGGCGGCAGCAGTTTTGCGTATTAACTTCCCGGCAAACCGGCCATGCGCTGCTCAAACCATTGCCATAACGTATCTCCGGGTACCGGCGCTATGATAGCGACCGGTTCTTTTTTTACCGGATGTACAAAAGCAGCGCTGCGTGCATGCAGCGAAATGCTGCCGTCGGGATTGGAACGCGCCGCGCCGTATTTCAAGTCGCCTTTTACGGGGCAGCCGATAGCCGCAAGCTGGCACCGGATTTGGTGATGCCGCCCGGTGAGGAGTTGCACTTCCAGCAAATGGTAATTATCGCCGCCGGCCAGGAGCGTGTAGCGCAACCGCGCTTCCTTTGCGCCCGGCCGGGGCGCGTCGAACGCATAGGATTTATTTTGCTTTTCGTTGCGGGTTAAATAATGCGTCAAGGCGCCGCTGTCTTGGGCGGGGCGGTTTTTTACGATAGCCCAGTAAATTTTATGCATGCCGCCGTTACGGAACAATTCATTGAGGCGTTCCAAAGCCTTGCCGGTTTTTGCAAAAAGCGTTACGCCGCTCACCGGCCGGTCAAGCCGGTGCGGCACGCCCAGGAATACATTGCCCGGCTTATTGTCGCGCTGTTTGATAAAATTTTTTACCGCTTCGCACAACGGCGTATCGCCGGTTTTATCACCCTGCACTATCTCGCCCGCACGCTTGTTTACCGCTATAATATGGTTGTCTTCGTAGAGGAAAATCATAATGGGCTGTCGCCTAAAATCCGTCAATCAATATTGTTCTTTTTCATTAGGGAAATCGCCTGCTTTAACGTCTTTCACGTAGTGCCTGAAAGCTTTTTGCATGTCTTCGCTGAGGTTCGCATAACGCCTCAGGAAGCGCGGCGAGAACTCCTGGTGCAAGCCCAGCATGTCATGCGCTACCAGCACCTGGCCGTCCACAAAGCGCCCCGCACCAATGCCAATCATCGGGATTGTTAATTCTTCCGTCAGGCGTTTGCCCAGCAGCGCAGGGATTTTCTCCAGCACAATGGCGAAACAGCCCGCCTCTTCGAGTAAATGCGCGTCTTCTATCAACCGTTTTGCTTCTTCCTCCTCTTTGGCGCGGACGGAATAGGTGCCGAATTTCAAAATCGACTGCGGCGTCAAGCCCAGGTGCCCCATGATGGGAATGCCCGCCGACAGGATGCGCTGCACCGATTCCAGCACCTCCCTGCCGCCTTCGAGCTTCACCGCATCGGCTTCGCTTTCCTTCATCAGGCGGATGGCCGAATGTACGGCTTCTTTTGAATTGCCTTGATAGGTGCCGAAAGGCATATCGACTACCACCATCGGGTTTTTCACAGCCCGCACCACGCTTTGCGCATGGTAAATCATTTGTTCCAACGTAATCGGCAACGTGGTTTCATACCCCGCCATGACGTTCGCCGCCGAATCGCCGACCAGCATAATGTCCACCCCGGCGGTATCCATAATACGCGCCATCGTATAATCATACACCGTGAGCATGGCGATTTTCTCGCCGCGCTGTTTCATTTCGTATAAAGCGTGGGTAGTTACTACCCGCTTCTTTCCTTCTACTGACATAGATTTGATAATTTTGATTGTTGAGATTAATATAGTATTTCAGGTTTATGCGGCTACAAAGCTATGAAAAATTTTTATCATGCAATAATATGGCGGCGGAATCATTTTATACTTTCCGGAAGTGGGGAAAATGAAAAAAAGACTTTTTTATGCTTTCCGGAAGTGGGGAAAACGCAAAAAAGACTTTTTTATGCTTTCCCGATGTGGGGAAAACGCTTTCGCCGGCGCCGGCCTCCATCCGTCAATTAAACAAATCCGTAAATTTTATTTACCTTTGCACGGTTATCGTTAATAGCAGGAAAAATGAATATAAAGAAAATAGAAATTACCGTGTATGAAGCTGCGGACATCCGGGAACTGAGCCGGGAAGATGCCGCCTTGCTGGCGAAAGCGGCGGAAGCCACGGGCAATGCCTATGCCCCGTATTCGCAGTTCCATGTCGGCGCGGCGGTATTGCTGGAAAATGGCGAAGTCATTTGCGGGAGCAACCAGGAGAATGCGGCCTATCCGTCGGGGTTATGCGCCGAACGCGTAGCGTTATTTTATGCCACCTCGCGGTTCCCGGAGGCGGCCGTCCGCGCGATAGCCATCCATTCATCGACCGGCGGGCAAGCCGGCCCCGAACCGGTGTACCCCTGCGGCGCCTGCCGGCAGGTCTTGCTCGAATGCGAAAGCCGCTCCGGCCGGCCGCTAAAAGTCATCATGGGCGGCGTACAAAAAATACAAATCGTAAACAGCGCAAGCGAACTGCTACCGCTGAACTTTCATTTGAGTCATTAAACACATCACCACATCATCACATCATCACATCACCACATCCATACATGCGCGAGGCCTTGAAAGAGGCGATGACGGCGTTCGGGAAGGACGAAGTGCCGGTAGGATGCGTCATTGTTAGCGGCTCGGGCATTATCGCCCGCGCACACAACCTCACCGAAACCCTGAACGACCCTACTGCCCACGCCGAAATGCAGGCCATCACGGCGGCGGCGCAGGTTGTGGGGGGAAAATATTTAAATGATTGTACGCTGTATGTTACTTTGGAGCCTTGCCCCATGTGCGCGGGCGCGCTGTTCTGGGCGCAAATCGGCAAAATCGTTTATGGCGCCGCCGACCCGAAACGCGGGTTTTCATTATCCGGCGCATCCCTGTTGCATCCGAAAACCATTGTCGAAAGCGGCGTTTTAGCCGGTGAAAGCGCCCGGTTGCTGCAACGGTTCTTCCGGAAAAAACGCAGTTAGCCCCTTGCCTTCAGGGTTTGGAAGAAATCATTCCCTTTGTCGTCCACCAGGATGAACGCGGGAAAATCTGCCACTTCAATTTTCCAAATGGCCTCCATGCCCAGTTCGGGATATTCCAGGCATTCCACCTTCTTGATATTGTTCTGCGCAAGGATAGCCGCCGGGCCGCCGATGCTGCCGAGGTAGAAGCCGCCATATTTCTTGCAGGCGTCGGTTACCTGCCGGCTGCGGTTGCCTTTGGCAATCATCAGCAGGCTGCCGCCGTGGGACTGGAATAAATCCACATAACTGTCCATCCGTCCGGCAGTGGTAGGCCCAAAGGAACCGCTGGGCAGGCCTTTCGGCGTTTTCGCGGGGCCGGCGTAATAAACAGGATGGTCTTTGATATATTGCGGCAAGCCTTCGCCCCTGTCCAGACGCTCTTTCAGCTTGGCGTGCGCGATGTCGCGCCCCACGATAATCGTCCCGTTAAGCGACAGGCGCGTGGCTACCGGGTATTTCGACAGGGTTTTCAATATCTCCGGCATTGGCCGGTTGAGGTCGATTTTCACTGCATCGCCTTCGCCGGCTTCGCGCAGGGCGGCAGGGATATATTTACCGGGATGGTCTTCCAGTTTTTCAATCCAGATACCGTCTTTATTGATTTTGCATTTGATATTGCGGTCGGCGGAGCAGGATACGCCCAGCCCCACCGGGCACGACGCGCCGTGCCGCGGCAAGCGGATGATACGGATGTCATGCGCAAAATATTTCCCGCCGAACTGCGCGCCCAGCCCGGTTTTTTGCGCTTCCGCAAGCACCTGCTTTTCGAGTTCCAGGTCGCGGAAGGCCTGCCCGCCTTCGTTTCCTTCGGCAGGCAAGTTATCGTAGTATTTCACGGACGCTAATTTTACCGTTTTCAGATTGGCCTCGGCCGACGTGCCGCCAATCACAAAAGCGATGTGATAAGGCGGGCAGGCGGCCGTGCCCAGCGTTTTCATTTTCTCCACCAAAAACGGGAGCAGCCGCTCCGGCGTCAACAGGGCTTTTGTTTCCTGATATAAATAGGTCTTGTTGGCCGAACCGCCGCCTTTGGCGATGCACAGGAATTTGTATTCCGCGCCTTCGACGGCATACAGGTCAATTTGCGCCGGCAGGTTGCAGCCGGTATTTTTTTCGTCGTACATGGTCAGCGGGACGTTTTGCGAATAGCGCAAATTTTCTTCGGTGTAGGTTTTATACACGCCGAGCGAGAGGGCTTCTTCGTCGCCGCCGCCCGTCCATACCTGCTGCCCTTTCTTGCCGGAGATGATAGCCGTGCCCGTATCCTGGCAGAAAGGCAACAGCCCTTTGGCGGATACTTCGGCATTGCGGAGGAAAGTCAGCGCAACGTATTTGTCGTTTTCACTTGCTTCGGGGTCGGCGAGGATGGCGGCCACCTGCCGCTGGTGCCCGGGGCGCAGCAAGAAAGCGACGTCGCGGAAGGCGGCGTTGGCCATAGCCGTCAATCCTTCGGGTGCGATTTTCAAAATTTCTTTTCCTTCAAATTCGGCTACCGAAACGTAGTCTTTGGTCAAAAGGTAATATTCCGTGGTGTCTTTTCCCAGCGGGAAGGGCGGTTGGTACTTGAATGCAGTTATTGCCATAATGGTTTTGTTATTATAATGGTTGATGTTTTTATTATAAAAAATTACTGTTTTTTCCGTATATCAATTGTTCATCAAATACGCTTTCATAAACGCATTCAGGTCGCCGTCGAGCGTTGCCTGGGTGTCGGTGGCTTCGTAGCCGGTGCGGTGGTCTTTCACCAGTTTGTAGGGATGGAGGGTATAACTGCGGATTTGCGAGCCCCATTCTATTTTCTTTTTCTGTCCTTCGATTTCGGCTTCTTTCTCGCGGCGGCGGCGCAGTTCCAGTTCATAGAGGTGCGATTTCAAAATCCGCAGGGCATTATGGCGGTTATCAAGTTGCGAGCGGGTTTCCGTGTTTTCCACCGTGATGCCGGTGGGGATGTGCCGCACGCGCACGCCGGTTTCCACTTTATTTACATTCTGCCCGCCGGCGCCGCTGGAGCGGAAGGTATCCCATTCCAGGTCGGCAGGGTTGATTTCGATTTGTATGGTATCGTCCACGGCAGGGATAACGAAGACGGATGAGAACGTGGTTTGCCGTTTCCCCTGGGCGTTGAACGGCGAGATGCGCACCAGCCGGTGTACGCCGTTTTCCGCTTTCAGGAAGCCATAGGCATATTCGCCTTCAAATTCGATGGTGGCGGATTTGATGCCGGCTTCGTCGCCGTCGAGCACGTCGAGGAGGGATACTTTATAGTCGTTGCGTTCGCCCCAGCGCATGTACATGCGCAGGAGCATGGCCGACCAGTCGTTGCTTTCGGTGCCGCCTGCGCCGGAATTGATTTTCAGGATAGCGCCCATCCTGTCGGCTTCTCCGCCGAGCATATTGCGCATTTCCAGTTCTTCTATCGCGGCAAGGGCTTTGGCGTACTGTGCATCCGTGTCGGCTTCGGCGTCCTGCCTGGCCAGTTCAAACCATACGGCGAGTTCTTCTATGGCATTGGCCACGTTTTGGTAACCGGCTATCAATGATTTTAACGCGGCTACTTTTTTTAATTGTATTTCTGCTGCTTTTGGGTCATCCCAGAAGTGGGGCTGTTGGGTTTTTTCGTCTTCCCGGGCTAAAAGTTGTGTTTTGGCGTCGATGTCAAAGGCACCCCCTCAACGCCTGTTCACGTTCTTGAAGGTTTTTCAGCTGTTCTACTGTAATCATTTTTTGAAAATTTCCGCAAAGGTACGGAAAAAAGAGCGGGGAAGAAAATAAATTTCACTTATAAACATTGCTTCGGTAGATGCTTGGATATTAATTTGTAGTATTCATCCGGCACTCCACAATTCCCCTGTTACATTTAGTATTTAAATCCACCTGCAGAATTTTTTTTAAAAAAAGATTTGGTGTTTCAAAATATTTTTTGTTACTTTGCCCCCGAAAAATGTTTTCTTTAGCGTTTTTCAAAAAAAAATAAAATTTTCAATTAAAAAACTTAAAAAGTATGAAAAAAATTATTGTAATTTTAGCAGCGTTATCAATTGCGCTGAGCGCAAATGCGCAGGTTAAATTTGGTGTTAAAGCCGGATTGAATGTGTCTCAACTAGGTCCCGGAGCTACTGAAGCCGGCGGCGAAAAACACGAGATTGAATCCAGCGGCATGCTTATCGGTTTCCACGCCGGCGGGTTTGTTAATTTCAGTTTTAGCCCTGTAATCGGGTTACAGCCGGAAGTAGTATTTTCTCTGCAAGGAGAAAAAGAAGAGGGTGAAGAGGGTGACCTCAAAACCAAATTGGGGTATATTAATGTTCCCATCCTTTTGGACATTAAGCCGGTTCCGAATTTCAGTATTTTGGTGGGCCCTCAAGTGGGGATTAACGTAACTAAAAAAATGTCAAGAGAAGGTATTTCGATTTCCGGGTCTGATCTTGATGACGTGCTGGAAGAGGGTGGAATGAAAATCAATACGCTTGATATTGCCGCCGTGTTGGGCGTGCAATATACGTTATTCGACCATTTAACGATTGGCGCCCGCTATAATTTCGGCATTAACCCTGCTTTAGGGCTTACAAAAGAAGCGAAAGATGCAGGGCTGTCTATTTCCGGCGGCGGCAACAGGGTTATCCAGGTGAGCGTCGGCTGGGCGTTCTGAGATACCTCAGCGATTAGGTGATTAGGTGATTAAGTGATTAGGCGGTTTGTGGTTAGGCGCTACAAGTACATTACTTAATCACTTAATTTTTTTTTAATCCCTTAATCTCTTAAAAAAGTCTTCGGAGGTGAGGGGCATGGATAAGGTCTGTTCGGCGCCGAAGAGCAGGTCGTCGTCCATGTGTTTGAGGAAGGCGGCCTTGATAATAAACTGCTTGCCGTGCGAGCCTTCCGGCATACGGATAGTGTTGTGCAGGCGGGTGGTCAGGATTCGGAGTATTTCTGTTTTCCCGTCGCTGGCGATGATGATTATCATCGCGTTTTTTACGCCCGGGGGCCATCCGTGCGCGACTTTGGCGGCGCTTTCGCCGGCCGCTTATAAATATAATAAAAAATTTTAACAGTCCTTTGTAGTCATTTTTCCTTGCCAAAGGGACATGCGGTACAGGAATATTCTTTGTTACTTTGCGCCCGCAAAATATAGCGGTAGTTATATTTTCCAAGCAAACAATAAAAAAGTTTTATTAAAATTAATTATTAACATCATGATTAAAAAAATTATTCTTGTAACTGTTTCAGCGCTGCTTTTTACTGTCGGCGCAGTAGCGCAATCGCAAACCGAAGCGAAAAGATTTTTCCTGAATGCCGAACTTTCCAATTTGAATCTAAAATTCACCCCGGCGCCATTTGAGTTTGGCGTGGGAGCCGGCGGCGGATTTTTTGTTATCGACAATCTCGCCGTAAGGGCGCAGGCAGGCGTCCGGTTCATGGCCGGCCAGGATGGCGGCAACAGCCATACAAATGTGGATTTTGGCGTGGGCGGCCGTTATTATTTGAAAGGCATTTTCCTTGACGCCTTATTCCAGGGCGCGAATATCGGCGTGAACAGCAAAGGCCACCGGAAACTGGAAGTGGGCGTGCGGGGCGCGTTGGGTTATGCGTTTTTCCTGAACGACCACGTGTCGCTGGAGCCGGCGGTAACTTTTGGGAAGTTCTTTATGGATGGTTCTAAGTTCCAGGCAGGGCTTAATGCGGCGTTCAGCTTCTATTTTTAGGCGATTAGATTATTAAGTGATTAGGTGATTAAGAGTGGCGAACGCAGTCTTTTAATCACCTAATTTCTTAATTACTTCCTCCGCGATAGCGTATTCATAGCCCCGGCTGAGGGCAAAGCGCAATAACCTGGGGGTGCATTCTTCGGGCGGCGCGGCTTTCAGGGAAGCCTTTTTCCGCTGCAGTAATTTTTCCAGGCCGGTTATGTATTTTTCCCTGTCTATATCCTGCAGGGCATCGGCAATAAGGGCTGCAGGGATTTTTTTCATTTGCAGCGCCTGTTTTATTTTCACTGTTCCCCACTGCGAAAGGGTGTTTTTGTCGCGCACGAAGGCTTTGGTATAACGCGCTTCGTTAATAAAATCCTGCGTCTGTAATTTTTTTATAATGGCCGCCGATTCATTGGCGGGGATATGCCATTCGTGCAATTTTTTTTGCACGTCGGACACGCATTTTTCCGCGCGGCTGCAGAGCTGTTGAAGGCGGGATAAAGCCTGTCCGGCAGAAAGGGTAGGGCGCACAGGCGGTCTTTAAAAATTGATTTTTACGCCGGCGCTGCCGACGTCCAGCGAAAGTTCGCGGCCGAAATAGAGGGCGTAATTCGGCTCGCTGTGCCCGGCAGGGAAACCGTAACAAACGGGAATATGCAACGGGTCGAGGTACCCGGCAAGGACTTCATAGGCGGTCTTTCCGGGCAGCACGTCGTCGGGTTTGCTGTTCGTAAAGTCGCCGATAATCACGCCGGCCAGCCTGCCCAGTTTCCCGCTGCGCTGCAGGTTATTCATCATCCTGTCGATGCTGTAAAGGTATTCATCCACATCTTCCAGGAAGAGGATAGCGCCGGCCGCGTCTATATCATCGGGCGTGGCGGATATGTTTACAATAAGCGACAGGTTCCCGCCCCGCAGAACGCCTTTGGCCGCGCCCGGCCGGTTGAGCGGATGCGGCGGGATGTCATAGCCCCGGAGTTCTCCAAACAGGGCTTTCCGCAAGGTTTCCGTGCTTTCATTGCCGCCGTTTTCCGGGAAATTTTTCGGCATCGTCGCGTGGAGGCTTTGCAGCCCCAGCTGTTGCAGGCGGGCATGAAACACCGTGATGTCGCTGTAACCGATAAACCATTTCGGTTTTTCCAGCCACGGTGAAAAATCCACCCTGTCCACAATCCGGCCGCTGCCATAGCCGCCGCGTGCGCACAGCACAGCTGCCGGCTCTTCGTCGTTGATAGCGGCCTGCAAATCGGCGCTGCGCTGCGCATCCGTGCCGGCAAAGCCTAAATATTCTTCCCCGGCATATTTCCCTGTTTTTACCCGCAGCCCCCACTGCCGCAACAGTTGTGCGCCGTTCTCCACAACCGGCGGCGCTATTTTGCCGGCAGGGACGATAATCGTTACCAGATCGTTTTTCTTCAAGAAAGGTGGTTGTAACATGTTCCTGTAATTATGAATTATTTTGCAAAGATAACAAGTTTTTATGAGTTATGAGTTATGAGTGCTGGCGCCCGCCCGTTCTATACTGGAACGGTCACCCGTTCTGCACTGGAACGGTCGCCCGTTCTGCACTGGAACGGTCACCCGTTCTGTACCGGAACGCCGCCGGCGCCAGCCAATTCATAACTCATAATAAAATACTACCTTTGCGGGCGATGCAACTACCGGATATTATAGTTATCGGCGCAGGGCCGGCCGGCTTGCTGGCGGCGGGCATGGCGGCTTCCGGACAGCGGCGGGTATGGCTGCTGGAGAAAATGGAAAAGCCGGCGCGCAAGCTGCGCATCACCGGGAAAGGGCGCTGCAATATTACCAATACCAAGCCCTGGAACGATTTTGAGACGCATGTCTTCCCCCTGCCGCGCTACTTCAAGCCGGCGTTCATGAATTTCCCGAATACGGCATTGATGCGCTTTATGGAAGCGGCGGGCGTTCCCGTTACGGTAGAGCGCGGCGGCCGTGTATTCCCCGCTTCCTCGCGGGCGCAGGACGTGGCCGAAGCCCTGGTGCGCTGGGTGCGGAGCAAAGATGTGGACATCCGCTGCCATACGGAAGTATTGCGGCTAATTACGGGTAACGGGAATATCACGGCGCTGGAAGCCCGCATAAACGGACGCTTGCAAACCCTGCCCGCCCGTGCGTTTATCGTCGCCACCGGCGGCCTCTCTTACCCTGCCACCGGCGCTACCGGCGACGGCTTCCGGTGGGCGGAAGCGGCGGGGCATACCGTCACGCCGCCCTATCCCTCGCTGGTATCATTGAAAACGGTCAATCCCCCGGCGGCGTTGAACGGGCTGGCACTGCGCAATGTGTCGTTAACCCTTTTCATCGAAGGGCGCGCAGTGGCGGACGATTTCGGGGAAATGGCGTTTACCGCCGACGGCGTGGACGGCCCCCTCGTCCTGCGCCTGAGCCATAAAGCGGTGGACGCCCTGCGCCAAAACAAGAAAGTAACGCTCGAACTGAATTGCAAGCCGGCATTGACCAACGAACAGCTGCACGCCCGCTGGCAACGCGAGCGGGCGGCCTTTCCCGGCGCCCCCCTCAGCGCCCTCCTCCGCAAATGGCTACCGGGGCAACTCATCCCCCCCTTTTTGGCGCAGGCAGGATTGCCGCCGGATAAAAAGACCGCGCAACTGGGCTTCGGGGAACAGCAGCAGCTCATGGCCGCTTTCCACTCGTGGAAAATGGACGTCTCGGGCTATGGCGGCTACGAGCGGGCGGTCATCACGGCCGGCGGCGTTTCCATGAAAGACATTGACCATAAAACCATGCGCTCCCGCAAAATCGGCAACCTCTTCTTTGCCGGCGAAGTCCTCGGCCTCCATGCCGACACCGGCGGCTACAACCTGCAAATAGCCTTCTCCACCGGCTACCTGGCGGGGAAATCAGCAGCAGGAATTTGACGGGATGATGGGGTGCCGGCGCCGGTCATTGTGAGGGCGAAGCCTCCTTCATGCCACCCGTGAAGCCGGCGGCAGCTGACTCATCCCGTCAGGTATCCCGCAGCTGCATAATACCCATGTATAGGTATTGCACGGGCGCAGGGAAGCGTGTACCTTTGCATCCGTATTGAGCCATTTTAAAAGATTTAAAAGGAATGAAGGTTTTGAGCAATCAAAGCCTTTATTTTTTACACAATAAAATTGTACCTTTGCAGGCGGCGGGCAAATCCGTAAATAGAAAAATTATGTATAAACTTGGGAAATATACAGCCGGGGACACCATGAGCAGCCTGATAACCGGGAATTACCGGATGCTTTTAGTGATAAGCCGCTTTGGCATTGCGCTTGGCTTCGGCGACAAGACTATCGGCGAGGTGTGCCTCGAAAACAAAGTGGATATAGCCACGTTCCTTGTTATTGTCAATATGCTGCTCGATGAGGACGGAGCTGCGAATTATGCGCAGGCGGCGTTTTCCGTGGAATCGTTAATTTCCTACCTGCGCAATTCGCACGATTATTTTCTGAACTTCCGCCTGTCCGCCATACGCGCCGATTTGAAAGCCTTACTTTATAAGGATAAAAACGAACTGTCGCAGGCTATCCTGAACTATTTCGACGAATATGTCGCGGAAGTCCGCCGGCACATGTCATACGAAGAGGAAACGGTTTTCCCCTACGTGCGTGCGCTGCTTGCCGGACAACGCCGGGAAGATTATACCATCGCCATTTTCCGCCGGCAGCATGACCACGTGTCGGCGCGGCTTACGGAATTTAAAAATATTATCATCAAATATTATCCGTCAAAAAGCGCCAATGAAATCAACAGCCTGCTGTTCGATATTTTTAATTGCGAAAATGACCTGGCTTCGCACAATGCCATCGAAGACCACCTGTTTGCGCCGGCTATCGTAGAACTGGAAAATAAAAACACAGTAAAAGGATGAGCCACGTTCCGGTAAAAATAACCCTGGCCGACGCATCCGCTATCATCCGGAACGGGATACTGGCGGCGCTGAAACGCATGGAGGCTTTCCACTGCAAGGTGTTTGAGATTAGCGACCCGGAGCAGTTGAAAAATTCACTCGGCTGGCAAAATCCCGATGTACTGATTATAAATCCGGTCTTTTTAAGCGCCATTTCCCTGCAGCAAATAAAGAAAGAAGCGCCGCAGGTAAAATGCGTCGCATTGCAGTATTCCCTTGCCGACAGCGCGGCCTTCAAACGCTACGACGACGTGATTTCCCTGTGCGACGGCGAAGAACAAATTACCGGTAAAATAACGAAACTGGTGCATGCGCCCGAAAAAGAAAAACGCCACGAATCGCTGAGCGCACGCGAGAAGGAAGTAATTGTATGCGTCATCAAGGGCATGACCAATAAACAAATTGCCGACAACCTGTGCCTTTCTGCACATACGGTGATTACGCACCGCCGGAATATCGCCGCCAAGCTGCAAATCCACAGCACGGCGGGGCTTATCATTTACGCTATCGTGAATAAATTAGTGGAACTGGACGACGTCAAAGGCCTGGCGGCCGATACGGACGCATGACCATTACAAAGGAAGCCGTCCATGGATATTAACCGCCCTTCGTTTATCGCCCATTTTTCGGAACTCGGCAGGCGCATATCGGCGTGGCTGCGCGACGAAAACGCCTGCCCCGCATGGAGCGTTGCCGCGCAAAAAAGCGTGGCGGAAAACAGCTGGTTCACCATTGACAATATCAAATACGCCCTCGCCGCCATCGCATCGGACATGCTGGACGAACAACGCCTGCAGCAATGGCTCTCCGCCTACCCGGAAGCCGGCAGCGCAAAGCGGGCGGGGGTCATCATGGCGGGAAATATTCCATTGGTGGGCTTCCACGATTTCCTGTGCGTATTGGCGGCGGGGCATTTTTTTATCGGGAAACTGTCGCACAAAGACGCCTTTTTACTGCCTGCGCTGGCAAGCGTGTTAACGGAGATACATCCCGGATGGCGCAGCCGCATTACATTTCAAGATGCCTTGCCGCTGCGCGGCATGGACTTTTTCATTGCTACCGGTTCGGATAACGCAGCTTATTACTTTGAAACCATCGCCGCCGCATTACGCGCTGCCGGCGGGCGCAGCCTTATCCGCCGCCACCGGCGCAGCGTAGCCGTGCTGAAAGGCAATGAAACCGAAGCGGACTTAACCGGTTTGGCCAGCGATATGTTTAGCTATTTCGGGCTGGGTTGCCGCAGCGTGTCGTTGCTGTATGTGCCGGCGGGCTACCGGTGGCAACGGCTGGAAACAGTTCTCTCGGCGCAGCGGACATTGTTGCAGCACCCCGGATATGCCAATAATTACCGTTATCAAAAAGCGTTGCTGACGATGCAGGGCAAGCCGTTCCGGGACGTGTCGGTGGCCTTGCTGTGCGAAGAGGCGTCGTTGCATGCACCCCCGGCGGTAGTGCATTACCGCTATTACCCGGCTATCGGCGATGCGCTTGCATCCATTGCAAGACAACGCGGGCAAATACAATGCGTCGTCGGCGGGGACTTGAATTGTGATAATTTTTGTACCTTTGGCGCTGCCCAGCGCCCTTCGTTGCATGACTATGCCGACGGCGTGGACACGATGAAATTAATGAATAATATCTAAATCTGCTATTATGATATACCGGTTCACCGCCACTGTTGATTCCTTAAAAGGATTTATGCGTCAGTACGAATTGCGCGGCTCCAATACTTTGTACGAATTGCACGGGCATATTGTAAATGATTTGAATTTTGCACCCGACCAGATGGTGTTATTCCGCGTGGAAAGCGCAAAGGGCAAGCCGTCGAAAACATACGGCCTGTTTGATTTGGGCGACGGTTCCATGGATGAAATACACATCGAGCAGCTGGTAAAGCAGAAGGAAACAACATTGCTGTATGTATTCGATATGCACGATAACCGGGCGTTACGCCTGTCTTTTGTTAAAACGGATGAGGAATTGCCGCGCAAAAGCTACCCGCGCACATCGGACGAAAAAGGCGACCCTCCCTCCCAGTTCCTTGACCCGCAAGACGACGACGAGGAAATTATGAATTATGAATGATGAATTATGAATTGGCTGGCGCCGGCAATTCATAACTCATAACTCATAACTCATAACTCATAATTCATAACTCATAATTCATAACCCATCATCACACCAAAATTAATAGTTGTCACAGGTCCGACGGGCGTTGGAAAAACGGATTTCAGTTTGTCGTTGGCGCGTCGTTTGCCCACCGTTATTGTATCGGCGGATGCACGGCAGCTGTACCGCGAAATGAAGGTCGGCACGGCGCCGCCGGACGAACGGCAGCTGGCAGCCGTGCCGCATTATTTTATCGGCAGCCATTCCATTCATACGCATTATACGGCCGGGCAGTACGAGCTGGATGCGCTGGCGGTGCTGGAGAAACTCTTTGCCGTGCATCCGGCGGTTTTATTGGTGGGCGGCTCCGGGTTGTACATTGATGCGGTGTGCTCCGGTATGGATTATTTCCCCGAGACAGGCCGGGCGTTGCGGGCGGCGCTCACGGAACGTCTGCAAACGGAGGGTATCGAGCGTTTGCGTTTACAGTTGAAGCAGCTTGACGAGCCCTCTTATTATGCCATTGATTTGAAGAATCCGCAACGGATTATGCGGGCGCTGGAAGTATGCCTCTCCACCGGGAAGCCTTATTCCAAATGGAAAACCGGCGTTACGAAGCAACGCCCTTTCGATACGGTGAAAATCGGCTTGCAGCGGCCGCGCGGGGAGTTGTATGCACGCATCAATGCCCGCACGCGGCAGATGATGGACGGCGGGCTGCTGGAAGAAGCAAAGGCGCTCTATCCGTACAGGGGGTTGACGGCGCTTAAAACCGTTGGCTATACGGAGCTGTTCGATTATTTGGACGGTAAAACGACATTGGAAGAGGCGGTGCAGCTCATCTGCCAGCATACGCGCAATTATGCCAAAAAGCAACTGACCTACTGGTCGCGCTACAGCGACATCCGCTGGCTGGACGCGGCCGCGCCGGATTTGCTGGAGAGGGCTGCCCGGTTCATCGCAGGTCAATGATTTCAATACCCGGATAACGGTGTTTCGGGAAAGCGAAATACCCGTCGAGTGCTTCCACGCCCGGCGTGATGCGCGTGATGCGCAGGGTACAGTTGCCGCTTTTGGAAAGGTATTTTATGGCATACGGATTGGCGGTGGCTTCTTCCAGGGTCAATACAACAGAGGTGTAGGCGGCGTTTTTATCTTTGGGCAGGAATACGATATCGGCAAGCGTTTTTCCCGCTTCTGTCCGGGTTGTTTTCTGTTTGTACGTAAAATCTTTCCGGTACAGGGTAAGGAATTTTAGCGGGTGGTCTGTAATGTCCGCCGTGGCGCCGTCTTCCGGGATGTACTGGATGACGGCCTCGTTGGTTTCTTTATTGCACAGCCACTTGTTCCGCCCGTCGCTGTACACGTCCAGCTCACCGGTAAGCAGGCGGTATTTGTTGCCGCTGCACAGGAACGTCCCCTCATAGTTACGCACTGTCCCTTTCCCCGGGTTATCCACCTGCAGGGTAAACGCCATTTCGACGGTCTCGTAGCCGTTGATTTTGTCGGTGAAAGCAGCAAGCAGCTGTTTGGCGCTTTGCGCAGCAACGCCTGTCGCGTAAAAGAAAATCAAGAGTACTGTGAGGATGTTTTTCATGATGTGGTGATGTGGGGATGTGATGATGTGGTGATGTGATGATGTGGTGATGTGGTAAAGATGGATGAAGGGCTGGCACCGACAGCTCATAACTCATAATTCATAATTCATAATTCATAACTCCTTTAGAAGTATCTCTTATGCCTCCATAAGAAGTACCTCTTATGCTTTCATAAGAAGTACCTCTTATGCCTCCATAAGAAGCACCTCTATAAGTGATATTATTTGCTGCTGCTTTAGTCATGTGTTTATCCGTCAGGGTTCCGGTACGGTTAACAGGGCGTCGAACCGGCCGGTTTTTATGGCTTTGAGCGGTTTGTTGGTAGTGGCGTAGTTGGTGCGCACTTCCATCCGGTAATCGCCGGAAGGCAGGTGGGCAGGCAGCATGGCAACCAGGTGTTTCGGCTTGTTGACCATCACCTGGGACAGCCGGCAGGCGTCGCCGCCGGCGGCAGGCAGGAGGAATATTCCGTTGGTTTCCCAGCCGGGCAGGAACCGGAGGTGATGTCCCCTGAGGTCAATGCTGTTGCCCGGGGTAAGCAGTTCGTTAGCGGTATCGCTGCCATAGTCGTACACGGTGCTGATGAAGGGCAGGGTATCCGCCACGCCGTTGACCGCGACTTCTACCCGTTCGAGCTCGTCGCGCAGCAGTTTGCCTTGCCGGAGTTCAAACAGCAGCTTGTGCCGCGCGGGGTCGAACGTATCGGCAGGCGATGTGAAAATCCCCTGTACGCACAGTCTGGAGTGGAAATAGCCGAGGTTAATGGCGTTGTCATCGCACAGTTGGTAGGCCATTTCCTTAAGGAAGGCTTTTACGGCGCGCGCCATGTCTTCCGGCCTCATGCCCGACCCCCCGCGCTCAAAGGCCAATTGGGATACGTCGTCGATGTTATAGACATGTTCGACCTTTGTCCGGCCGCTGTAGTCATCAGCGGCGGACGTCAACGGGTTTTTGTACAGGTTCACATGTACTTTATGCAGGTATTTACTCATCGCTCCTCCTGTTTTACTTTCTCCTTTTTCACCTTTTCCTCCCTTTCATCCATCTTCCTCCTTTCAACAATCTTCCACAATCTTCCACAATCTTCCTCCCTTTTCACCCCTCCATTGCCGCCAGTTTGGCGTCCAGCGTTACAAAGTCGGAGATAAGCACCTGCCGCGGTTTGCTGCCTTCCGGCGGGCCTACGATGCCGGCGGCTTCGAGCTGGTCCATTAAGCGTCCGGCGCGGTTGTAGCCCAGTTCCAGCTTGCGCTGGATAAGCGACGTCGAGCCTTGCTGGCTTTGTACGATAATGCGCGCCGCTTCTGCGAACAGTGCGTCGCGCTTGCTCAAATCTATTTTTTCGGCATTGCCGCTTTCTTCGCCTTTGTATTCGGGCAGGCGGAAGGCTTCGCCGAAGCCCTGCTGCTGCCCGATGAAGTCGCAGATACGTTCGACTTCGGGCGTGTCAACGAATGCGCACTGTACGCGTATCATTTCATTACCGGTGGACACCAGCATGTCGCCGCGCCCAATCAGCTGGTTCGCGCCGGTGGTGTCAAGGATGGTGCGCGAATCGATGCCGGAGATAACGCGGAAGGCGATACGCGCCGGGAAGTTGGCTTTTATCAATCCGGTAATAATATTCGTCGTCGGGCGCTGCGTCGCGATGACTAAGTGAATGCCGACAGCCCTTGCCAGTTGCGCCAGCCGCGCAATCGGTTCTTCCACTTCCCTGCCGGCGGTCATAATCAGGTCGGCAAATTCGTCAATCACTATCACGATGAACGGCATGTACCGGTGGCCTTGCAGCGGGTTTAACCGGCGGTTGACGAACCGCTCGTTGTATTCTCTGACGTTGCGGACTTTTGCCGACTGCAGCAGCTGGTACCGTTCGTCCATCTCCATGCACAGTGATTTCAGCGTATAGACCACCTTTTGCGTGTCGGTGATAATCGCGTCGTCGCTGTCGGGCAGTTTGGCGAGGAAATGCCGTTCCAGTTTTGCATACAGCGACAGTTCTACCCGCTTGGGATCTACCAGCACCAGCTTCAATTCCGACGGGTGCTTGCGGTAGAGCAGCGAAGTAAGGATAGCGTTCAGCCCGACGGATTTCCCCTGCCCCGTAGCGCCGGCCACCAGGAGGTGCGGCATTTTTGCCAAATCGAACGTATAAATCTCATTGTCGATTTTCCTCCCGAGCACCACCGGCAAGTCGTACTGCGCTTCCTGGAACTTCTGGGATTTTACGGCCGAGAGCATGGATACGATGTTCGGGTGCTCGTTCGGCACTTCGATGCCCACCGTGCCTTTTCCCGGAATGGGCGCAATAATGCGGATGCCCAGCGCCGAGAGGTTCAGCGCGATGTCGTCTTCCAGCCGTTTGATGGCGGCGATGCGGATGCCGGCTTTCGGCACAATTTCGTATAACGTAACCGTAGGGCCGATAGTCGCAATGATTTTGTCAATCCCGATATTGAAATTCTGCAGTACGGTAACAATCCTGTCTTTGTTGCGTTCCAGTTCCTCGTCGGTAGGCATGGCGCCTTTTCCCTTGTGGTCTTCGAGCAAATCCAGCGGCGGCCTTTTATAATGCGACAACTCCTTAGTCGGGTCATACAGTTCGCTGCCTTCCACGAAACCTTCGCCGCCGTCTTCGCTATCCTCCTCCGGGGAAGGCGGGGGGGTGCCGCCGTCCGGCGTTTCACCGCCGTCCGGTTCGGGGCTTTCCTCCGTACCGCCGTCCGGGCGATGGATGATAAAACCTTTGTCGCCGTTATCCCCTTTATCGCCGTTATCCGGCAACTCAAATTCTTTATCCAGCGGCGGCGGAGCAGGAGCAGGAGCGTCCGCTTCCACCGCGCCGCTTTTCTTTTTCCCCTGGAACAGGCTTTGCAGCCGGGCGATAAACTTCGGGCTGACGAATATTCCCCAGCTTACCGTCAGTAATAAAAGGAGCAGCGCCGTTCCGGCAATGCCGATGGCTTGTATCAGCCATCCGCTTACCATATCGCCGGTGATGCCGCCAAGCCCTTTTCCTATCAAGCCTTTCAACGAAGGTATCAAATGCCCGAATATAAATCCCAGGAACAGGGAGAATAAAATGCAGCCGGTAAGCGTGGCTAAAACTATTTTATAAAAATGCACGATGCGTACTTTCAATAAATGCAAACCCCATAAACCGAGCAGGAGGGGTATCCCGAGCGCCGCCAGCCCGAAATATTCACCCATCAGGAAATTCGCCCAGCGGTAGCCGAGCTTCCCGATAAGGGGGGACGCCTGTACGCCGCTTTGGTATGCGCCCCAGCGAAAGATATACAGGAGTAAAACAATAAGCGTGAAAAAGGCAAACAAAAGAACCAGCGCACCGCCGATAAAACGGAGGCTGTCATTGCGCCGCTGCCCTTCGCCTGCAGGCGGAACCTGCTTCCCGGTATTTTTGTTCTTGGCCATCTTAGTTGATGTGGTGATGTGATGATGTGGTGATGTGATGATGTGGTGATGTGATGATGTGGCTATCGCCAGTTTATTATTCGTTATTTATATTCGTTGTTTATATTCGTTGTTTTCCGGCGCCAGCCTTCATCATCACATCACCACATCATCACATCACATCTTAATTCTGCATTCTCTCTATATGTGCGCCCAGTGCATTCAGCCGTTTGTCGATATATTGGTAGCCGCGGTCAATTTGGTCGATGCGCTGGATGAGGCTCACGCCTTCGGCGCTCATAGCGGCAATGAGCAACGCAATGCCGGCGCGGATGTCCGGCGAACTCATCCGGGCGGCGCGTAGCGTAAAAGCATGGTCATGCCCGATAACCGTAGCGCGGTGCGGGTCGCAGAGAATAATTTGCGCCCCCATGTCGATGAGGTTGTCCACAAAAAAGAGGCGGCTTTCAAACATTTTTTGATGGATAAGCACGGTGCCTTTGGCTTGCGTGGCTACTACGAGGAATACGCTGAGCAGGTCGGGCGTAAGCCCCGGCCACGGCGCATCGGCGATAGTCATAATCGAACCGTCGATGAATGTCTCGATTTCGTAATGTTCCTGCGCGGGAATGTAAATATCGTCGCCGCGCTGCTGCAGCGCAATGCCTAAGCGGGCAAACTGTGCAGGGATAATCCCAAGGTTGTCGTACGACACGTTTTTAATGGTCAGTTCGCTCCGCGTCATCGCCGCCATGCCGATAAAACTGCCGACTTCAATCATGTCGGGCAATATCGTATGTTCGGCGCCGGCAAGGCTGCCGACGCCTTCAATCGTAAGCAGGTTGGAGCCGACGCCGGATATTTTCGCGCCCATGCGGTTCAGCAGGCGGCACAGTTGCTGCACATACGGCTCGCAGGCGGCGTTATAAACAGTAGTAGTCCCGTGCGCCATCACCGCCGCCATCACAATATTGGCGGTGCCGGTAACCGACGCCTCGTCGAGCAGCATGTACGCCCCTTTGAGGTGCGAGGCTTCCACCGTATAAAAACTTTCGTTGGCGTTATACGAAAAGACAGCGCCTAACTTCTGGAACCCGATAAAGTGGGTATCCAGCCGGCGGCGGCCGATTCTGTCGCCGCCCGGGCGGGGCATGTAGCCATAGCCGAAACGCGCCAGCAGCGGCCCTACTATCATCACCGAGCCGCGCAACGCGGCAGCCCTGCCTTGAAATTCGGCGGTTTTTAAATAGTCCAGGTCAACATCGGCTGCTTGAAAAACATACGTGCCGGCAGAAAGCCGCTCTACGCTTACGCCCATGTTCTTCAATAATACTATCAGGTTGTTTACATCTAAAATGTCGGGGATATTATGCACCGTAACCTTTTCGGGCGTAAGCAGCGTAGCGCACAATATTTGCAACGCTTCGTTCTTTGCGCCCTGCGGTACAATTTCACCTTTCAGCCGGCAACCGCCCTGTATTTTGAAAATAGACATTACATTAATTTCTCTAAACTTACTTCTTCTTCTTCTTAAACTTCTTTTTCCCGTTGTTATTCTGCTGATGGTAGAGATGCGGGGGATTGTTGTTTTGTATCTCCATCAGCTTGAGGGAGGGGTTCACGTGGATACGCCCTTTCGACAGGCTTTCCATATCTTTTAATATAATATCGTCGGTTACCGTGTCTTTGTTCCATGTCAGGTATTGCTTCTTCATGTAATTCGCCATGGCCGTAATCATAGTTTCCTTATTCGGGCATTCAGGGATGTCGGCGAGGACTTTCAGCATATTTTCGATATTGCGCCCATAGTGCATAATGCTTACCGGGCTTTTCGGGTACGGAATCGTCGCCGGCTTTTCCTTGAAAGTCGCCGGAGTCGGCAAAGGATAAGGCGAGTCAATGTCTATTTCAAAATCGGCAATGAGGTACACATGATCCCACAGTTTGTGGCGGAAGTCCACAATATCGCGCAGGTGCGGGTTTAAATTACCCATCACCGCTACCACCGCCCGCACCTGTTCATTGCGTTTCTCGCGGTCTTTAATGGATTTTACATACTGTATCATTTTTTGGATATGCCGCCCATATTCGGGGAGTACCAGGTTCCGGCGTTGTGAATTGTAATCGAAATTCATTTGATAATTTTTTTGCCGGCAAAGATACGAATTTTTTTGATGTGGCGAGGGGATGATGTGCGAATGTGATTAATGGGGCTGGCGCCGGTGCAAAACAAGTTAACAGTTGGCAGTAAGCAGCAGGCAGTGGCTGGCGCCAGCGTAATTAATCACATTCGCACATCATCCCCTCGCCACATCGCCACATCGCCGGCATCGCTACATTCCTGCAAGAGGGTACGGATATTTTTTTTCAATACCGGATGTTCCCTGTCCGGCAGGATTTCGCAAAGCGGCAGGAGGGCGAAGCGGCGTTCGTGCAAGCGGGGATGCGGAATAACCAAGCGGGAGGTATGGATGATTTCCATACCGGCAAATAAAATATCAATATCCATCGTGCGCGAGGAATAGCCTGCGCCATGCGGCTTTTCACGCCCCAAGTTTTTTTCGATTTGTTGCGTAACGGACAGTAACGGCAGCGGCAACAGCGCCGTTTCTATTTCCACCGCCTGGTTTATAAACCGGCAGGGCGACGCAAAACCCCAAGGCTCGCTTTCGTACAAAGCCGACTGCCGCACTATTTTTCCGGCATATTGCGACAGTTGCGCACGCGCCTGCCGCAGCAAACCTGCCCGGTCGCCCATATTACTGCCTAAAAGTAAGTCGTAAGTCATTTTAGTCGTAAGCCGGCTGGCGCCGGCATAAATCCGTAAATCCGCAAATCCGTAAATCTTTTCACCCTTTCACAACATTCCCAGTTCGAGCAGGGCTTCTTCGCTCATGCGGCTGCGGTCCCAGGGCGGGTCAAAAGTCAAATGGAGCGATACGTCGGATACGCCCGGCACATCACGTACCGCATCATGTACATCCTGCAAAAGCTGGTCGGCCAGCGGGCAGTTGGGCGCGGTGAGGGTCATGGCGAGGGTTACTTTTTGCCCGCCGTCAACGGCGATGTCATATATCAGCCCGAGGTCGTAAATATTGACGGGGATTTCCGGGTCATACACCTGCCGGAGAGCGCGGATAATCGCGGGTTTTAAATCTGTCATGATTGTTTTTTTATTGTGCGAATTTAATAATTTTTATTCAATTGTACGGCAGGAGCAGGAAATGGCGCAGCGTATTTTTTCGTCAATATAAAATTGTATCTTTGCACTCAAAAAAATCAAAAGTGGGAAAGAAAAAGAATAAAACACCGGTAGATACAGCCCTTATAGAAACAACCATCCGCCGCTGGGTAAAGGAACAGCAAAAGCCGTTTGCCTTTCGCCAGATAACGCATGAACTGAGCGTTTCGCGCAAAGGCGCCAGCCGGGAAGCCGTATTCGCCGTTTTGAAACAGTTAATCGCTGAAAAAGTTTTGGTAGAGCAGGGGGGAAGGTTCCATTTACGTACCGGCAGTTCCCACGGGGAAGCGACAGGGAAGCTTATTGTCGCCGGGCAGGGTTACGGCTTTGTGGCGGTGGAAGGCGAGCCGGAAGATATTTTCATTTCACAGCGCGCCTTGCGCGGCGCGTTGCACGGCGATACGGTGCGCATCAGTTATTCAAAAAATACGGCACGGAAACAGCGCCGCACCGAAGGCGAGGTGGAAGAGATTATAGAACGTTCCCGCCGCCCGTATATCGGGGTGTTGCAGAGAATCCAACAACGCGCGTATGTGATTACGGAGCACCGCAACATGCCGTACGACATCAAAGTGCCGGCGCAGGAACTGTATGGCGCAGAAAACGGGCAGAAAGTGGCGGCGCTGGTCATCGACTGGGATGCGCGTAACCGCGAGCCGGTCGGCCGTATCGTCGATATCCTGGGAACGCCCGGCGAGAACGATACGGAGATGCATGCAATTCTGGCAGAATTTGGCCTGCCCTACCGGTTCCCGGAAGAAGTGGAACGGGAAGCCGAAAATATCCCGGCGGAGATTTCCGCGCAGGATGTGGCCGGACGCCGCGATTTCCGGGGTATCACCACGTTTACGATTGACCCCGCCGATGCCAAAGATTTTGACGATGCATTATCGTTTCAGCAGCTGAAAAACGGGAACTATGAAGTAGGCATACACATTGCCGATGTAACGCATTACGTGCGCCCCGGCATGCTGATAGAAAAGGAAGCCGCAGCGCGCACGACTTCCGTTTACCTCGTTGACCGCACGGTGTCGATGCTTCCCGAAAGGCTGTCGAACAACCTGTGTTCATTGCGCCCCAACGAAGACAAGCTGTGTTTCTCTGCCGTGTTTGAAATGGACGGGAAAGGGCATGTTAAAAATAAATGGTTCGGGCGCACGGTTATCCGCTCCATCCACCGCTTCGATTACGACCAGGCGCAGGCGGTGATGGACGCCGGAAAAGGCATGCTGGCGGAAGAACTGGGCGTCCTCTATAAATTATCCCAGCGCTTGCGTACGGCGCGTTTTGAGCACGGCGCGGTGCTGTTCGAGCACCCCGAGCCGAAAGTGGAAGTAGATGAAAACGGCCGCCCCCTGCGCGTATATTTCAAAGAGCCGAAAGACTCGAATTTCCTCATCGAAGAATTTATGCTGCTCGCCAACCGCAGCGTGGCGGAAGCGATAGGCCATACGGCGCAGCCGAAAACCTTTGTGTACCGCGTACACGAAGAGCCGAACCCGGAGAAATTACAGATATTCCACGATTTTATCAAGAACTTCGGCTATTCCATGAATCCGACAAAAACGCCGCTGGAAGCCGCCCGCGAGCTGAACAGACTGTTGGAAAAAGCAAAGAAAACGCCGGAAAGCAACGTGATTGAAAAAATGGCATTGCGTTCCCTGGCCCGCGCACATTATACGACCGGCAATATCGGGCATTACGGGCTGGCGTTTGATTACTACACGCATTTTACGTCGCCCATCCGCCGCTATCCCGACATGATGGTGCACCGGTTGCTCGCGCATTACCTGTCCGATGGGGCTTCCGCCGCCAAGGCGCCCTATGAAGAATACTGCAAATACTGCTCCACCCGCGAACAGGCGGCAGCCGACGCCGAACGCGCCAGCATCAAATACAAAATGGTGGAATTTATGCTCGACCGGGAAGGCGCGGAATTTGACGGAACCGTTTCCGGCATTACCGAATGGGGAATGTATGTAGAGATAAATGAAAACCATATTGAAGGAATGGTATCCATCCGCAGCCTCCGCGACGACTACTATACCTTTGATGAAAAACACTACCTCCTTGTCGGGCGGCATCACGGCCGCAAGTACAAATTAGGCGACGCCGTACGCATCAAAGTCAAACGCGCCAACCTGGAGCAAAAACAACTGGACTTTGTGCTGGCCAAGTAAACCCGCAGCATTATTTTTACCGGCTAATGTTTTTATCCTGCCTTTGCACCCGAAATATTTCTAAAAATAAAGATATATGAGCAATAAAGCAACCGCCGGAACCCTCATTTCCACCTAATTTTGAACACAAAACAACCTCAGTAGCCAGGGAATATCCCACACGCACTAACCTCATTAGCTCATTAAAATGAAATCGGAAGAAAACAAATGAGGTAATGAGGTGGTGCGGGGTGGTCTGTCCGTGTGCTGCTACTGAGGTTGTTTTGTGTTCAAAATTAGGTGGGAATGAGGTTTTATCTGCCGCTCAAATCGCCCGTTTCGCGATTTTCGGCTGCCTTTGCACCCGAAACAATTAAAAAACACAGATGATGCACGATAAAGCAACCGCCGGAAAAGCCTGCACGGACGGAGCGAACAGGGTCGCCTTTTGTTAGCACGGAAGGGCCTTCAAATCATGACTGTACACACCCTGTCGCCCGGCAGGTTTCTCCGGAATACGCCTGTTTTTTTTGCCCTTTGGAAATTTTCCTTTATTTTTGCTCCTGATTTTTGAAAACAGGTTCATGCCGGCAACAGGAAAATACCACTTAACATCCCGTCCGTTCCCGGGAATGTGTCGTTCATTCCCGGGAATAAGTCATTCATTCCCGGGAATAGGTCGTTCATTCCCGGGAATAGGTCGTTCATTCCCGGGAATGCGTCATTCATTCCCGGGAATAGGTCGTTCATTCCCGGGAATAGGTCGTTCATTCCCGGGACTGCGCCATTCATTCCCGGGAATGCGCCATTCATTCCCGGGAATAGGTCATTCATTCCCGGGAATGCGCCATTCATTCCCGGGAATATATATGCCGCTCATCCCTCCCTGTGGACTGTTTACTAACCCTTAATATAAAATAATATGCCTGATTACATTCCTCAAAAAGACGCAGAACTGGCAGCGTGGAGCGCCAATTTCACAGCACAGGTCATAACAAATGCCCCGGCTTGGGGCATATCGGAGGACGAAGTGGCCGAGCTGCAAAATGCCAGCAATGCGTTTGCCGCGCTGCACGCGCAGGCCGACAGCCCGGCGAAAACCGCCGTCATCGTGGCCGAAAAGAACGCCGTCCGCAAAACGCTGGTGGCGAAAATCCGCGCGATAGCCGGCTTCCGCCTGAAGAACCCCGTCCTCACCGGCGCACAGCGCACCGCCCTCGGGCTGCACGTGCGCGACACCGCGCCGACGACCATTCCCCCGCCCGTAACGCGCCCGGAACCGGATATTGATGTGGTGGATGTCCGCCGCCTGAAAGTCCGGTTCCACGATATGGGCAGCGAAAGCAGGGCAAAGCCTTACGGCGTCAGCGGCGCTGTCATCGCCTGCGCCGTGCTCGACGCCCCGCCCGCCAGCCCCGCCGCCCTGACGCGCACGGCGCTGGCTACCCGTACGCCGCATGTCCTCGAATTTACCGAAGAAGAACGCGGGAAGAGGGTCTATGTGGCTGTCTGCTGGCAGAACGGGAAGGGGCAACGGGGCCCGTGGAGCGAAATCAAAAGCGCCATTGTGCCGTAAAAATTAAGCATCGGGAAGGGCGCCGGCGGCGCGTGCGTTGCCCCTCCGGCAGCTACAGCACGCAGCGGTAATTGTAGTAACTGGTGTAGATTTCGTCGGTCACGGAGCAGGAACTGTCGAAGAGCAGGACATAGCGGAAGAGCGTGTGATAGGCGTCATTGCTCCAATAATAGTCGCCCGTTGAGTAACCGCCGGGCAAACTTGATTTTTTATCACACATACATTCCAGTTCCTCGCGCGTCGGCAAGCGTGCGCCGTGGGCGTCGCAATAGCCCTCCGCATTATTCCAGGTACCGTTGCCGTCAATGGCCGAGGTGGATTGAAGCACCTTCAAATTCCCACAGTCCGGCACGCTGGCGGTTGCCGGGCAAGTGCTGCTGGTATCGCTCGAACCGGCAGGCCGGTCAACGTCCGGATGAATGGTCACCGTCCCGGTACGGGGCACGGCGGTTAAGCTGTCGGCGCGCCAGGTGAATGGCGGCGCTGTCTTTGTGGCGGCGGCCAAGCCTCCGGAGCCCAAAAAGGGGAATAATAATACGGCCGCCAGGCGCAGCCGTGCAGTCATGGAGCATTGTTTTTTCATAATTTTTTTTTGTTAGTTAAATGTTTATTCAATATACAAACCGGGTGTGTCATTCCGCTACCTGCAGCGTTGCGCCCCACGTGTTAACGGCTGCGACTTTTTGCGCAATGGCGAGCAGTTCTTCTTTGGTGAGTTTTTGCAGTGTTTGGGCGGGCGTGTCGCGGTTGATGGTGTAGAGCATGATTTCGCGCGGGCGGGTTTGCCGGACTGCTTCCAGCCATTTTTCTACTTCTCCGGGAGCGCTGTTGTCGAAGCGTACGCCATCGAAGGAGCCGCGCAAAAACAATGTTTGCAGCGTAAACTGTCCTTTGAAGCGTTGCAGCTGTTCCACCACGCGGGCGATGGCATAGCCGCCCTGCGGCTGGTTGATGCGGCGGGCGCTGCTTTCTATCGCCGCATCCATTTTAAGGATGGGCTTGTCTGTTTTTTGCAAGGCATGGAAGACCCTGTCGTCGCCGAGGTTGGTGGCATTGCTCAATACGCAGATTTTTGTGTGCGGGGCAAGCCGGTTGCGCAGAGCAATCGTGTCATCCATAATTTCCGCAAACTGCGGGTGCAGCGTCGGCTCGCCGTTGCCGGAAAAGGTGATGGCGTCGGGAAGGGTATTGCGCTGTTGCATGGATTGCAGTTTGTCCTGCAAGGCGTCGCGCACCTGTTTGCGTGCAGGCAGGCGGCGGTCGCTGCGGCGTCCGGCATTCCAGCCGCATTCGCAGTAGATACAGTCGAAGTTGCACCATTTCCCGTGCGCCGGAAGCAGGTTTACGCCCAGGGAAACGCCCAGCCGGCGGCTTTGTATGGGGCCGAAAATAATGTTATGAAATAATGTCGTTGCCATGGCTGCCGGCTAAAAGGGTTACTTTACTGTCGTTCGTAAGTTGCATGTTTGTGAAATCAATATTTTCTATTAATACCACGCCCGGGCGTTTTCCCACGCACAGGCTGCCGAATTCGCGTTCTTTGTTCAGCGCCCGCGCACCGTTGACAGTCGCCCATTGCAGCAGGGTGTGCAGGGGAATTTGCGGGAAATGTTTGTGGATGGTTTTTAATTCTTCTATTATCGACAGGCGGCTGTTCGAGGCGAGGCTGTCGGTGCCGATGGCTACTTGCGCATTGCGTTTCCAGAACCGGTCTGCCGGCGGCAGCCGGCGGCTTATATGCAGGTTGGACAGGGGGCAGAGCACCCACGTCAGGCAGGGCAGCCGGCTGGCGGCGGCTTCGTAATCTTCTTCGGTGGTGGTTACGTTGTGCACGAGCAGCGTATGCGTCTGTTTGTCGATATACGGCAGCAGGCGGTAAATGGAACGTTCGCCTGTTACGGGCGGCAGGGTATAGCCGCTTTGAGCGAACAGTTCGCCCAGTGCGCCGCCGCCGGTGCGGAAGAGTTCGTTTTCTTCTTCGCTTTCCTGATTGTGCACCGATACGATTCCCGCGGCATTTGCAGCGGCGAAGGCGGCGGCGAGCAGCTGTTCGTGCATGCTGTAAGCCGCGTGGGGCGTAATGCTTGCCGCCAATCCCATGGATTGTACGCCGGCGGCCAGCAAACAGGCCGCTTGCAGCTTTTTTATGCCTGTGGCCTCGTCCAGCCCGGCCAGTTCAATAAACGAATGATAAAAAACAGGGCTGTGTTGCTTTACGGCAAAGCTGTCGGCGGTATTGCAGATGTCGGCGGCGGCTACGACGCCTTCCGCCTGCATTTCGCGGTCGGCGGCGGCCATGGCCGCCGAGCGGCCGGCCGCTTCCGCTCCGTAACGCGCCGGGCTGTTCATTTGCCGGATAAATCCGGCCAGCCCCGTATGCGGCGTGCAGGCGCCTTTCATGTGCGCCAGTTCCAAATGCCCATGCGCATTTACAAAGCCCGGCGCCAGAATACCGTTGTAAAATTCCGTGCTTTCGGTTTCGTTCTGCAATACGCCTGTTTCTATGATAACGTTTTCATCGTTGAGCGTTACAAAGCCCCGGGGGAGCGGCTTTCCGGCGGCCGGGAAAAGATAGTGTGCAGCAATCCGTCGCATAGCCCTGCCTATTGTATTGGTTCCGCCGGCGTTTTTTTGACGGCCGTCCGTTGTTCCGCCGCTTTCAGGTCGGAAATAATCGTTTTGGAGGAATCATTGTTGTAGAGGATGCGCAATTTTTCCATGGTGATACGCTGGGGCGCCGGCGCCGTATCGCTTTTTACATGCAGCCAGTAGCCTTCAAAAGCATAGACAGCGGTGTCCCGGAAGGAAAACGACAGCGTGTAAGTCTGCGGAGCGTTCGTTTTGGCGAACAATAACGATTTCCTGTTAATCGTATCGCGCGGCAGGCTGTCGATGCCCGCCAGGAAATAACCCGTCATCCCCGCCTGTTCCGTAGCATCATTGTCTGCCAGCGTAACGACGGCTTTCATCGTATAATTGCCGGGCGCTTTCACCGGCAGGAAAAAGGACTTTGTGCGCGGCAGCTGCACGCTGTCTATGACAATCCGGGAAGCGCCGCGCCAGCGGTTTTGCGCCAGTTCCTGCTCTTCTATCATATTCCCGTATTCGTCGATATGTTCCTGCATGCGCTGCTTGATTTTCTCGTACAAATCCTTCATCTTTTCCGGATGCGTGGCATAGTATTGCAGGGTTGCATCGAATTGCGCCTGCGAAATGTGATGCTTTTCAAACAGCGACAGCGCAAGCGACACGGAATCCCGCAACGGCGCCGGTAATTCATTCGGCAGGCTTTGATACAAATAAAAATCCGTTAATACATCGGTCGCCTTCTCTTCGGACAACCGCCCGCATGCCGCCAACAATAAGGCCGGCAAGAGCAATACCAAAACAGGAATTTTCGTTTTCATGGTGCAAAGATACAACTTTTGGAATTAGGAATAATGATGGGGTGATGTCGCGGTGTGATGATGTAGCCGGAGCCGGCAACGCATAATTAAAAAAAAACACTACCTTTGCACCCGGTTTATGCTCTTTTACATTTTGAGTACTTTTATTCTATTTCTGAAATCTGGAAAATTTCAAAGTCGTTAGAATAATCCAATCCTTCACGGAAACGTGGGTTTTGCTTATTAACGACAAGGTATTCCAGAACCTCAGAAATGATAAGTTTAGTCCACGTTACACATTTTATACCTCAACCGCTCTGCAAAGAGCTATCCCGAAACAAAGACGGACCGAATAAAAGTAGCCAAAGTGTCAAAGGCGCACAATCAAAAGTTAG
>JAISLK010000072.1 GCA_031290935.1 Prevotellaceae bacterium
CCGAGACATCGCAAAATAACACCGAGACATCGCAAAATAACACCGAGACATCGCAAAATAACACCGGGACACCGGGAAATAACGCCGGGACACCGGGAAATAACGCCGGGACACCGGGAAATAACAGCGAGACATCGCAAAATAACACCGGGACACCGGGAAATAACAGCGAGGCGGCGGGTAGTGTGTCCGGAATCAGTAGTATTATGAGGTAGCCGTGTCTTGTACTGAGTCAAGACACGGCTATCATAACAGGGATTATTTAAGATGAAACGAATTATTTACATCGTTTATCATTCATGTTCCGTCAATAGGCTGTATTTTGCGGGTCGAAGTTCGTCCACCCGGAGAGCCAGTTGTCGGCTGGCGCGTCGCTTTTGAAGGCGCCGGCATAGCCGTTGCCGGCGGAGTTGAATCCGGCGGGCACGGTAAACGAGGCATTGATTAATGCGCTTCCTGAGGCGGGTGCATAGTGGTTGTTCAGGTTCAGTTCATCTATGTCCGCCAGGCTGTTGTTAGCCCCGTCGTGGAGGATATGCCGGTGCGAAAATGATTTTTCTCCGGCGGTGATAGCAGATGCGTCGGGGCTATATACATCCGTCCATGTTTTGTTTTTGTCGCTGCCGAGGACGGGCGTGGCGCCGGCGGTGTTGTCGTACAGTGCGCCGGCGGGGTTGTCGGTATATCCGCCGAAGACGGTGTTTTTAATGGCCTGCCGGGTGCCGGCAGCCGACTGGGTATTTTTCACGCTTTTGTCGTTTTCTACTATCAGTCCTACGGGGAAGCCGGTAATCGCCGCATTGCTGAGGGATATTCTGGAGTTGCGGCGGATTTGTACGCCCGACTGGAACTGTCCTACCTTCGAGCCGTTGTTGGGGTCAAATTCTCCGGCGTCGATGTATTTCCCGGCGCCGGCTTCGTTGATAAAGCCGGGGGTGTTGGCTGGGCCTGCCAGTGTTACATTGCAGAATTTCGCCGTAGTGTAGGGTGTCTTGTCATCCCCGTCGGCGTCGTTATCCGATTCGAAGCCGTTTGAGAGCGAGGCGTCGGCGATTTTCGGGTGGCGCACGCCCAGGAGGAACTGGAGTGTGCCGCTAAACCCGTTGTCGGTATCGAAGTCGTCGTCCCATCCGTGGTAAGCCACCAGGTGCGTGGCATTGACTGCTCCGCCGAACCATTCAAAGCTGTCGTCGTTGGAGTAGGATACCTGTATGTGGTGGAAGGCTGTGCCGTTGCCCACCGAGCCCAGGGTGATGCCGTTAATTTCCTTGTCGGTGAGGAAGGGGTAGCCGGCAAATTCTACGCGGCAGTAGGTGATTACGCCGGAGTTGTCGGCGTCGTCATTACCGCCGTGCCGGGTGCGCGGGCCGCCTTCGATTTGCATTTCGCCCTGGTTGTTTTTCGCCTTCCCGCAGATAACAATGCCGCCCCAGTCGCCCGGCTTGCGTTGTCCGGCGGGCTTGTCGGAGGTGAATACGACCGGTTTTTCCGCTGTGCCTTCGATGTAAATTTTTGCGCCGCGTTCGATAATCAGCGAAGAGCCTTTGACGTTCGCATCTTCGCTTTTTCCTTTGAGGAGCGTGCCTGCCGGGATTTTGAGGGAGGAGCCGTCTGCGATATATACCCATCCGCGGATGACGTATATTTTTGAGGCGTCCAGGGTATAATTGCCTTTGGGCGCTTCATATTCCTTGTCGCCATTTCCGATATAGCGGACATTGTTTTCCACGAACACCAGCCCGTCTTCGCCGGGTGTTAGGGGTTCATCGCCGTTGTCGTTTTTGTTACAACCGGCAAAGCAGCAGGCTGCGAGAGCCATTAAAAGGAAGTGTTTTTTCATAAAGAAATTTTTATTATTTGGTTTAAAACGTTGCTGACAAAGTAAGCTGGAAATTTCTTCCGGGGCGGTACGAGCGGGTGGCTTGCTGGCGTTCCTGCGTGGCGCCGCCGGCGTCCGTGAATTTCGGGTATTGCACCCATTCTACCGGTTCTGCAAAAATATCCCTGGCGGCGCCGCGCAGTTCAAATATTTTTCCGAGGCGGACGGAGAGGGTGAAGTCAAGCAGGTTCCGCGACCGCTCGTAAAGGTCGGGGATATCGTTGTTGATGCTGTCGCCGCCGGTGCGCCCCAGGCCGATGATGCGTTCTCCGATGCGGTTGTAAAAGAGCCCGGCGCGCAACCATTCGCTGGGCAAACGGTAGAGCAGGCCGGCATTGATGATATAGGGCGACTGTCCCTGCATGGGGCGGTCGTGGTTGCGGCTGCTTTCTTCAAAATATACCTTACTGGCGACTATCGTAAGGTTGAGCGTGGTTGTCCATCCGGCCAGTCCGATGTCGTCAAGTGATTTCCGGGCGTCTATTTCAAAGCCGAGGTTGTTAGCGCTGACGGCATTGTCGTAGGAATACTGGATGGCGCCGCCGGCTTCAAAGAAAGTTAGCTCTACAGGGTTTTGGAACTGTTTGAAGAAAAACGCCAGGCTGACGGCATCCTCTTCCGAAGGGTACCATTCGTAGCGCAGGTCGAGGTTGTAGACGGTGGCCTGTTTCAGCCCGGGGTTGCCGGAGAAGAGGCTGAACAGGTCGAAGTCGTAGTAGGTGGAGGCGGCGAGTTCGCGCAGTTCCGGCCGGTTGACGGTAATGCCGCAGGCCAGCCGCAGCAGCGACCGGCGGGTAATGGAATACGTGGCGTTGAGCGAGGGGAAGAAGTTATTGTACATGTAATCGTCGTAGCGTTTTTTGTCGGTAGCTATTTGGGTATAGGCGGTCATGCGGGTGGCGCAATGCTCGAAGCGCAGTCCCATGTAGAGGTGGAAGCGTCGGAGGGGCAGGTTGACGGCGGCATAGCCCGCGAGGAGGGTATGGGCGGCGTCGTAGTTGTCGGTATTGTCCGTTTCGTCCCGGACGTATATTTTATCGGGCGCGCCCAGGTGTTCCGGCGAGAGCAGGCGGTCGGCGGGCAGTGTTTCAAACCCGGCGGGCAGCGCATTATCCGAGAGGTTCCAGGTGTAGGAGAAATTCCGCGTCCGGTACGCCCGCGCCGTATGTGCGCCATATACGCCGGCTTTCAGCTCCAGCGGCTGCCCGTCCCGTACCGTGATTTTGCGGGTATAATTCGCCGCGCCCGAAAACACCGATTCGTCCAGCGCCGTGAAGTACCGCGAAATTTCGCTCCGGTCAACCGCATATTCATATACGCCGTTTGACGGGTCTTTCTGGCGTTCGATAATGCGGCGGTCGGGCTGGTAACGGTTGGAATAGGCATAGCCGGCATTCCACGTCAGTTCGTTCTTCGATTCGTTGAAAAGGTGCGTTCCCGAGAACTGTCCGCTGTAGGAGGTGCGGCTCTGGTAGGCATATTCTTCCTGTTGCTGTTCGTAATATCCGCTGACATTCCGCCATCCTTCGCGCAGGGTATAGCGGTTACGCCCTAACTGGTTAAAGAGGTTGCGGAATTCATAGCGATGCGCCGCGCCGTTGCCGCTTTTCGGAAGAAGCAGGAAATTCGCCATGCCGCCCCATTTGACGTCGGTGGTGTAAAGCTGGTCGGTATATTTAAAGCGGTAAACCGGCTCGTCGGTACCGGCGCTGTACACGCCGAACTGCGCATTGTTCATCTCCCGGACGGTTTTATTGGCATAGCTGTAATTCAGTGCCAGCGCCAGCCCTGCTTCTACGCGTTCGCCCCGCCGGCTGCGGTTGAGCGACATATTCAGGCGCCGGTCTAACGCGGGCGTGGCGGAGGTAACCGTCCAGTCGTTATTAAATCCGGTTTGGGTTACGCGGTTGATTTCCGCTGCCTGCGCAGGGAGCTCGTTACTCATGCGGGACGGCACGCCTTTAAGCTGCCGCAGGCCGTTGTCGAAGCCCAGCCAGTCGCTGCCGCTGCCCTTGCTGCGCTTGAAATCCCTGAAATGTGTTTCCGAATGCATCCCCGTGCCGCCGGCTACCTGCAGGCTGTTAGTACCGGTCACGGCTTTGGTGCGGATTAACACGAACCCGCCCGCATAGTCGGCCGGGTATTCTGCGGCGGGCGTTTTTACAATCATCATATTTTCGATTTGCGACCCCGGGATAAGATCGAAGGAAAACGCCCGTGAATCGGCCTCCGCGCTGGGCAGCGCCATGCCGTTTAACCAGGCGTTGTTGTACCGCTGCGCCAGCCCGCGGATGACGATGAACCGGTCGCCGATAATAGAAATGCCCGGAATCCGCTTGACGGCCTCCGCCGCATCGCGGTCTTGCGTACGGGCGATGGTTTGCGACGAAATGCCGCTCATCGTTACCGGCGCTTCCTTCATCGCCGACAATACCGCAATATCCGAATGATGCCGGCGGGCGGCGGTTACCGTGATTTCATCCAGGCGTACGCCGGCCGGCGCCATCTCGGCATTCACTTCAACAGCCGTATTATCCTCCGTAGCGATATTCTCAATAGACAGGGGTTCGTAAGATATATAAGAAAACACAAGCGTATAAACGCCTTTGGGCAGCTGTACGGTATAATGCCCGTCAAGGTCGGCTGCAAAGCCCTTCCCGGCAACGAACACGGTAGCGCCCGGCAGCGGTTCGCGGGTTTGACGGTCCAGCACGGTACCTCTTACCGTACCGGTCTGCGCCGATAATATGGATGCGGAAAAAAATACAACAGGAAATAAAATACACCGGGGAATAATCATAATGCAAATAAAATTTCAATCCGGGTGCAAAGTAACCGCTTCCTGTTTACAATTCCATGTCGATTTTGTTACAAAACGATTAAGAAAATAATGAATCCGACCGGAATTTTGCTACAGCCGAAAAATTATTTTTCCATTGTTCTGATGAAATCATTCAGCACTGCTTTTATTTCCACGTCGCTGTAATTCTTGCCAAGCTGTTCCTTTATGGAGGACAGGCTGGTGCTGGTACCGTTCACGATAGGTTTCACCAACGGCAAGATGGCTGCTATTTTTTCCGGCGGCACTAAGTCCGTTACCAGTATTTCGCCGGTTCTGACAAATGACGTTAAATGCCCTTCAATCGTTGTTACGGCAAAATTCCGTTCTTTTGCAATTTCCGCAATGGTTTTCCCCTGACGGAACAATTGCAGGCTGAGGCGTTGCGTTTCGCCTTTGGGCATTTTCTCTTTCTTCTCTTTTTTCTCTTTTTGCACTGTAAGCATAGCTTCCTTGCGCAACGGCGGCAGCGGGGTATTTTCTATCATCATCGGTTCGTCGTTGTAGCGGACAGCGGCAAGGCGCAAGGTGAAAAAAATGATGTCCTCTTCCAGTTCGTGCAGTTTTCGCCAATACGCTCTGGCTTTTTTCATGCGCGTGAAAGTCGCCATGTGCAACTGTAACGGCTGCAAAATGCGCTGGCGGATTTCTTCGTGAAAATACACAACGGCTTTTGTGCACCGCTCTTTCAGCAGGGCGGTGTTTTGATTGCCGGATGCACCGGCGGTCAGTTGTTCCAGCTGTTCCCGAAAGCGCCGCGCGACCTTTTCCTGCTGCACGGCGGTTGCGTACAGTTGTTCCGATAATTCGTGCGCGCTTTGCAATTCGTCGGAAATTTTGTCGGCGGTCAGGCGGCGGTAATCATACAATAAATTCAATAAAGGTTTCCATTCAAAATATTGAGCAAGCCGTTCCGCCCAAAATCGTTTCTTCGCTTCACTCAGCGACGTCTCGAGCACATCTACCGGCCGTTCGTTACGCGAAAAAGCCACCGCATGCGCATCGGTTTGGATACATTCCGGCGTAATCGGCGATTGCAGGATAATTCCCTCCAGCGAAGTGCAGCGGCTCAATGCCACGTATGCCTGCCCGGCGGCAAAAGCGCGTCCGGCATCTATCACCACATGGTCGAACGTAAGCCCCTGGCTTTTGTGAATGGTTATCGCCCAGGCCAGCCGCACCGGATATTGCTTGAATGTGCCTAATTCTTTTTCTTCAATCTCGTTTTTCTCTTTGTTTACCGTATAGCGGACGTTCTTCCACACTTCCGACGTCAATTGAAAGGCTTTCTCACTGCCTTCGGGACGGACAAAAATTTTGTCATCAGAAATTTCGGTTATTTCCGCAATTTTACCATTGTAGTAGCGGCGTTCATTGCTGGAATCGTTTTTGATAAACATGATTTGCGCTCCTTCCTTCAATTGCAGGTGCATCTCGGTAGGCAACGCATATTCGGGGAATTCGCCGGTGATTTCGCCGGTAAAAGTATGAACCGGACGGGAAATGGCCGCCAGTTTTTCGGTATTGATACGGTCGGACTGGTAATTGTGCGTGCACAAAATAATCTGTTTGTTATCGCCTGCCGGCTGGTAGTTGGGTTGATAGCGCTCGTTCAGCAAGGCCCTGTCGGCTTCCGAAATCTCGTTGTTGCGCACACGGTTCAACAAATCGACGAATTGCTGTTCGCGTTGCCGGTACACTTTTTTCAATTCCAGGTACAGCGGCGGCGCTTGCTGCAAGGCTTTGGCATGAAAGAAAAACGGGCTTTCATAATAGACTTTCAACAACGCCCACTCTTCTTCCTTTACTACCGGGGGCAACTGGAACATATCGCCGATATACAACATCTGTATCCCGCCAAAAGGTTTGTGGTTACGGCGTATAAAACGCAATGTGGCGTCAATGGCGTCCAGCATGTCGGCACGCAGCATACTTACTTCGTCGATAATCAATAATTCGGCTTGCCGCAGCAGGTCTTGCTTTTGTTTGCCGAATTTAAAAGGATCCTTTACCCGGCTGTTGGGAATATACGGCTCAAACGGCAACTGGAAAAGGGAATGCAGCGTAACGCCGCCGGCGTTGATAGCCGCCACGCCTGTAGGGGCTGCTACTAATGATTGTTTGTGGCTATGCTGCGAGATGTATTTTAAAAAAGTCGTTTTTCCCGTACCAGCTTTACCCGTAAGGAATAAATGTTTCGACGTTTGATTGACAAAATCAACGGCTAAGCGGAAAACAGGGTCTTCATTGTTGATGGTCATAAATTTCGTTTCTAAAATAATGAAACAAAGATAATCATTTTGCCGTTAGAGGATGATGTAATGATTTAAAAATTTAAAAATTTCAGGTTGCCGACTGCCCACTGCCGGCGGGCGCCGGCCAATCCATAAAATTGTATTACCTTTGTGGCTTAAATTTGAAAAAAAAATGAAGAAACGAGTTTTAGTTGCTACCGGCGGCGGCGATTGCCCCGGCCTGAATGCCGTGCTTCGCGCTTTTGTGAAACGCGCTTACCAGGAACGTGAATGGGAGGTGCTGGGAAGTATTCAATCGTTCAACGGGCTGATGGAAGAGCCTACG
This sequence comes from Prevotellaceae bacterium, assembly GCA_031290935.1. GTDB lineage: Bacteria > Bacteroidota > Bacteroidia > Bacteroidales > UBA932 > JAIRKX01. Next base: position 7,299 of record JAISLK010000072.1, read on the forward strand.
AACATAAAGGTTTTAGATCCGAAAACAGTATCGGGCATTCATGTGCGCGGCGGTACGATTATCGGCACAACGAACAAGGGCGGCCCTTTTGCATGGCCGGTCAAAAAAGCCGACGGCACATGGGAAGCGGTTGACCGCTCCGACGAAATGATTCGCAAGTGCCAGCTGCTGGCTATTGACGCGGTCGTGAATATCGGCGGCGACGGTTCGCAACGGATTTCGCAAAGGCTGTTTGAAAAAGGCCTGCCGATAATCGGCGTGCCGAAGACGATAGACAATGACCTTGCGGCTACGGACTATACTTTCGGATTCCAGACCGCTGTGCAAACCGCTACCGACGCGCTCGACAAATTAGTAACTACCGCCGAAAGCCATAACCGTATTCTGATTATGGAAGTCATGGGGCGCGACGCCGGCTGGATAGCCCTGAGCTGCGCCATTGCCGGGGGCGCCGAAGTGTGCCTGATTCCGGAAATCCCGTACAGCATCAACAGTATTATGAACTGCCTGGAGGATCGTTTTCAGCGCGGCAAACGGTTTGCGGTGATAGTGGTTGCCGAAGGCGCCAGGCCACTGGACGGCGCGGTATCCGGCTATGCCGGCACAGAGGTGGGGTATGATAATTTCCGTTTGTCGGGCGCTGCCGCCCGCCTCTCGTCCGGGCTGAAAACCGCCGGCATCGACCAGGATATTCGGGAAACGGTGTTGGGGCACGTGCAACGCGGCGGTTCGCCGATGGCTTACGACCGAATCCTTGCTTCGCAGTTCGGCGTAAAAGCTTTCGAGATGGTGCAAAACGGCGAGTTCGGGCATATGGTCGCCTACCGGCAGCCCGATATTATTTCCGTTCCGCTGGCGGATGCGGTAGGGCACATGAAATTCGTGCAAAATACGGACAACCTCGTTAAAACCGCCCGCGGCATTAATATTTGCATGGGAGACTGAGGGCGGATGCATGTGGCAGAGATATTTTATTCGTTGCAGGGCGAAGGCTGTTACGCCGGCGTTCCGGCGGTCTTTGTGCGGCTGGCGGGATGCGATAATGCCTGTTCGTGGTGCGACGCTAAAGAGACCTGGGATGCCGGCGCCTTCCCGCGCCTGTCTGCCGGCGAAATTGCGGAACGGGTGGGCGCCTGCCCCTGCCGGACGGTGGTTGTTACGGGCGGCGAGCCGTTGCGCTATTCATTGGATGCGGTATGCCTGCTGCTGAAAGCGCAGGGTTGCCGCCTTCACCTCGAAACGTCCGGCGCCGGCGCATTTTCCGGCGAATGGGATTGGGTTTGCCTGTCGCCAAAGCGGCAACAGCCGCCCTGCGCGGGGAATTACCGGCATGCCGACGAATTAAAAGTGATTATCGCTACGCCGGATGATTTTGCATGGGCGGAAGAGAATGCCCGCCGGGTGGCGCCGCCGTGCCGGCTGTTGCTGCAGCCGGAGTGGAGCCATTTCAACACGGTGGCGCCGCTGGTGACAGCCTATATCCGGGAGCATCCCCAATGGCGGTTATCATTACAAATACATAAATTTTTAGCTATCCCATGAATCATTTCTTTACATAAAACAGTACAAATTCAAAGATCTTTATGACGTATTATACAAAACAAATTTCTACCTTTTGGCAATTAACTAATGAATGGCAGACGATATGATATTTGACTTAACAGCTACCGATATTCAATCTAAAGCGCGTGCCGGAATTATACATACCTCCCACGGCAAAATCCGCACGCCCATTTTTATGCCCGTGGGGACGGCAGGAAGCGTCAAAGGCGTTATCCATCGCGACCTCCGGAATGATGTAAATGCACAGATTATTTTAGGAAATACTTATCACCTTTACCTCCGGCCGGGTATTCACATATTGCGGAAGGCCGGCGGCGTCCACCGCTTTGTGTCGTGGAAGCGGCCGGTATTAACGGACAGCGGCGGGTACCAGATTTTCTCTTTGGCCGAGCGCCGGAAATTAACGCCCGACGGCTGCGAGTTCCGTTCGCATATTGATGGTTCAAAGCATTTCTTTACGCCGGAAAATGTAGTGGATATTCAACGCATCATCGGCGCGGATATTATCATGGCGCTGGACGAATGCCCGCCCGGCACGTCGGATTATGTGTATGCCAAACGTTCGCTGCAGCTGACGCAGCAATGGCTTGAACGCGGTGTGAAACATTTCAGGCATACCGGGGCGCTGTATGATTACCCGCAGTTTTTTTTCCCGATTATCCAGGGGTGCATATTTAAGGATTTGCGGAAGATGGCTGCCGAGCACGCCCTCTCTTTCCAGTGCGACGGCATAGCTATCGGCGGCCTGTCCGTAGGGGAGCCGGCAGAGGTGATGTATGAGATACTGGAAGCGGTTATGCCGCTGATTCCCGCCGGTACGCCCCGGTACCTGATGGGCGTAGGCACGCCGGCGAACCTTTTGGAATGTATTGCCCGCGGCGTTGATATGTTCGACTGCGTGATGCCTTCGCGCAACGGGCGCAATGGCACGCTTTTTACCTGGGACGGCGTGATAAACATCCGCAACAAAAAGTGGGCGGACGACCTCTCGCCCATTGACCCGAAAGGCACTTCTTTTGTGGACAGCATGTACAGCAAAGCCTATCTGCGGCATCTCTTCGTGTCCGGCGAGATGCTGGGGCCGCAGATTGCCAGCCTGCATAACCTCGCGTTCTACCTTAGCCTCATGGAGCAAAGCCGGCGGCACATCGAAGCCGGCGACTTTGTGCAATGGAAAAACGCTATCGGGAAAAACATCAGCGCGAAGCTGGGCGATTAGAAGGGGGAAAGCGGCAGCACTTCCGGGTTCCGGGGGGCTTAAAATATCAATCGATTTAATTCTGCGGCGAGGCGTGTGCTGGTTTTTTGCAGCAGCAGGAAGCGTTCTACTAACGCATTTACCGTTTCCGGGTTGTTGGCGGCCTGCGCTTCCTGCAGGCGGTGCGAAAGGTCGTCGGCGGCGGCTTTGACGCTTCGCGCTTTGTACACTAAAATCGCTTTGGGAATCATGCGCGGCAACCGCAAGGTTTCCGGCTCCTGCGAATGGGCGTAGTGCTGTACGGTGAGCGGCGGCAAATCTTCGAGGATATGAATCGCCAGTTCCGACAAGGCGCGGTCGGGATGGTTGATAAAATACTTGATACGTTCTTCATCGGTTTCTTCGGAGAGCCGGCGGTATTCTTCGAACATTTTCCGGTATTGCGGGTTTTTCAATTCCATTTCGTCATTGTGCAGCTCGCTCGTGATATACTCCGCTACGGTGATAATGCGTTCCTGCCCGTCGTGCGTAACCGTGAATAAATGCCGCACGCCGTATTTCAGGAGGTAATATATAATCTCTTCCTCGGCTTTTTCAAAATAGAGACGGGGGTCGGCCGGTTCGGGGGGGGCAGCGGCTTTGGGCGTTTCTTCCGGTTTGCCTGCAGGGGTGTAGGGCTTGCTGTCATATAATTTGGCGCGGCGGTGTTTTGCCACTTCCGATAACAGTACTTCTTCGCCGATATCCATCAGGCGGCTGCATTCCTTGACATACACCGTGCGCGTAATAGCGTCGGGAATCGCGCCGATACTGCCTACGATGTCTTTGATAAGTTCCGCCCGCCGGAGCGGGTCGTTTTTTACGTCGCCGTTCAGGAGTGTTGTTTTAAATGAGATGAAGTCTTTTTCATTCTCTTTCAAAAAAGCTTCAAACTCCGTACTGCTGTGCTTGCGGGCAAAAGAGTCGGGGTCTTCCCCGTCGGGGAAGAGCGCTACTTTTACGTTCATTCCCTCTTCCAGCAGCATGTCGATGCCGCGCAGCGAAGCTTTGATACCCGCCGCGTCGCCGTCGTAGAGGACGGTTACGTTGGGGGTAAAACGTTTGATGAGGCGGATTTGTTCGGTCGTCAGCGACGTGCCGCTTGATGCTACTACGTTTTCAATGCCCGCCTGGTGCATGGAAATAACGTCGGTGTAGCCTTCGACCAGGTAACATTTCTGCGAGCGGACGATGGCCGTCTTTGCTTGAAAAATACCGTACAGGATGGCGGATTTGTTATAGGTTTCGCTTTCCGGAGAATTAAGGTATTTGGCCACGCTTTTGTCCTGCCGCAGCGTCCGTGCGCCGAAGGCAATCACCCGGCCGCTGAGGGAATGAATGGGAAACATCACGCGCCCCCGGAAGCGGTCAAAGAGGGTATTGTCTTTTTCAATAGAGAGCCCGGTGGAGAGTAAAAATTCTTTCCTGTACCCTGCTTTCAAGGCCGCATCACTAAAGGCCGACCATTTATCCGGGGAATAGCCCAGCTGGTATTTGCGGATGGTTTTATCGGTAAACCCGCGTTCGTGGAAATAGCTTAACCCGATAGCCTGCCCGTCGGGATGTACCCACAGCTGCTCGCTAAACCAGTCCTGCGCAAATGATGAAAGCACCATCATGCTTTCGCGGTTATTGTTGGCGGTTTGTTCTTCGGGCGTCAGGGCCTGTTCGCGTATTTCGATATTGTATTTGCGCGCGAGGTATTTCAAGGCTTCCACGTAGCTCATGCTTTCGTGATCCATGACGAAGCGCACGGCATCTCCCGCTTTCCCGCAGCCGAAGCATTTATAAATCCCCCTGGAGGGGGATACGCTGAAGGAGGGTGTTTTCTCGCCATGGAACGGGCAGCAGGTCCAATAATTCGTTCCGCGCTTTTTGAGCGTGAGAAAATCTCCTATCACCTCCGTGATGTCGGCAGCGTTGAGTATCCGGTTCCTGGTTTCGTGGTCAATCATGGCAGTATTTCAGGTTGCTGGTCTTTCTCTTTAAGTTAAAACAGCCTTTCCGGGTACACGCCGGATGCATGCAGCTGCGCCAGCCGCCGGACGACCGCCGGGCGGTCTTCGCGATAGGTTACGCCAAACCATTGTGAAGGGGTAGGGAGTACCCGTACCGTTGCCGTGCGGCTTTGGACAAGCTCGTTCACGGCATAGGGGATATAAAATTCCGCTTCCGGGTTCCGGCTGTTCTCTTCCAGGAAAAGGTGGAATAGCCGTTCGGAGTGGGTGAAGTAATCGGGCGTGAACCCCCACATGTTCATGGACACGGGGGTATTTCCGGGCAGCGTTACCGGATGGCCCCCGTCGTCGATATAGCGGATGTGCCCGTTTACGCGGCGGATATGGTGGCGTTCGACAATGCCGGAGAGGTATTCCCCGTCGTCCACCCGGCATACGCCGCGGGATACGCCGCCGGTGTCCGAAAGCGTGTTTCCCACCTGGAAGCCGACCATGCAGTAGCTGTTCTGCCCGGCGGCCGGGGACTGCAAGTAAGCAGCCAGTATGCGGAACGAGTCAACGCCGTAATAGTCGTCGGCATTCAGCACGGCAAACGGTTCGTGGATAACCGGCGCAGCCATCATCACCGCATGGTTGGTGCCCCACGGTCTGGTGCGCCCGGCCGGGCAGCTGTAGCCGGCCGGGATGTTTTCGATTTCCTGCAGCACTGTGTCGTAGCGGACAGCCCCGCCAAACCGGCGGGCAAAAACGGCAAATTCTTTCTCGAATGAGCGGCGAATGACAAAAACTACTTTCCCGAACCCGGCGCGCAGGGCGTCATACACGGAGTAGTCCATGATTACTTCGCCGTGCGGGCCTGCGCCGTCAAGCTGCTTTAATCCGCCGTAGCGGCTGCCCATTCCGGCGGCCATCAGTAAGAGGGTTGGTTGCATCTTTTTTGAAGCGAAGATACAATTTTTTTATGATATGAAAACGGGGAAAACGACGGGTTATATGACGGGATGACAGGTACGGGGTGAAAGGGCGGGCATCCGCCCCAAGGCTGAGCGGGCATCCGCCCCAAGGCTGAGCGGGCGTCCGCTCCAAGGCTGAGCGGGCGTCCGCTCCAGGGCTGGGCAGGCCGCAAGCCCGAAAAGAGGTGGAAAGCATGGCCAAAGCAACGGCAGAAAGGGGCGGTTCCTTCCGGGGTGTTAAAACTTTTTATTTTGTGTATCTTTGCGGAAAATATATTTTCCGATGATAGAACTTATTCCCGCCATTGACCTGCTCGACGGCAAGTGCGTGCGCCTCACGCAGGGCGACTATGCCGCCCCTGCTGTCTATGACAGCCGTCCGCTGGACGTAGCCCGCCGGTTTGAAGACCACGGCATCCGCCGCCTCCACCTGGTGGACCTGGACGGTGCGCGCGCCGGGCATATTGTGCATCACCGGGTGCTGGAGCAGCTGGCCGCCCGTACGTCGCTTGTCATTGACTTCGGCGGCGGGCTGAAACGGCAGGAAGACGCGGAAATTGCCTTCCACAGCGGCGCGCAAATGATTACCGGCGGCAGCATTGCCGTAAAGGATCCGGACACTTTTACCGCGTGGATAACCACGTTCGGCAGCGACCGGATTATCCTCGGCGCCGATGTGCGCGACGGCCGCATCGCCGTGAGCGGCTGGGAAGAAACCACCGCCCACGCGTGGCGCCCTTTCGTGCAGGGCTATTACGACAAAGGCGTCCGCAAAATCATCAGCACCGACATTCGTCGCGACGGCACGCTGCAAGGCCCGGCAATAAGCCTCTATAAGGAGCAGCGCGAAGCGTTCCCGCAGAGTTATATCATCGCCAGCGGCGGCGTGGCCACGGTGGAAGACATAGAGTCCTTGCACGAAGCCGGCATTCCGGCGGTCATCTTCGGCAAGGCATTCTACGAAGGACGCATCCAGTTGAAAGATCTACTACATTTTACCCATTCGTATAATTTGCCCTAATTCGCGTAATTCGTATAATTCGTAAACATCATGATAGCGAAAAGAATCATCCCCTGTTTGGACATCAAAGACGGCGCCACCGTGAAGGGCATCAACTTTGTGAACCTCCGCGACGCCGGCGACCCTGTGGAACTGGGCGCCCGCTACAGCCGCGAGGGCGCCGACGAGCTGGTGTATCTCGACATCACCGCGTCGCACGAGGGGCGCAAGACGTTTACCGATATGGTGTAGCGCGTGGCGGCGGCGATCAATATTCCGTTTACCGTGGGCGGCGGCATCAACGAGCTGGCCGATGTGGAACGGATGCTCGCGGCCGGTGCCGACAAGGTGTCGGTCAATTCGGCGGCGCTGCGCAACCCGCAATTGATTGAGGATATTGCCAAACATTTCGGCGCACAAGTGTGCGTGGTGGCTATCGACGCCCGCTACGAACGCGATGAATGGGTGTGTTACCTCAACGGCGGCCGCCTCTCCACCGGCAAACGCCTTTTCGAGTGGGCTGCCGAAGCGGAGTCGCGCGGCGCCGGCGAGATTCTCTTCACCAGCATGAACCACGACGGCGTGAAAACCGGCTACGCCAACGACGCATTGGCCGCACTCGCCGGCGCCTTGCACATTCCCATCATTGCATCGGGCGGCGCCGGTGAGAAAGTGCACTTCCGCGATGTGTTCCTCGCCGGAAAAGCCGACGCCGCACTGGCCGCAGGGGTCTTCCACTTCGGGGAAATCCGCATCGCCGAGCTGAAACAATACCTCTCGGATGAGGGAGTACACGTCAGATTAGTTAAGAACTAAGAGCGTAGTTTTGGTACATCTGAATAAAAAATTGTACATTTGTCATCTGTTGTAGCGTGAAAAAATATTAAATAAAAAAAAAGAAAATGAAAAGACTAATATTATTCGCATGGCTCGCAGCGGCATTGGCAGGTTGCGGAATAAATAATATTGATACAAAAAACTTTAATCATCTTTCGGGAAAATATCTGGAAGTTGACGGAGCAAATATTTATTACGAAGAAATAGAAAATGTTGGAAAACCGGTCTTGCTTTTTCTACATGGCGGGTTTGGCAGTATCGAAGATTTTAAAACTGTCGTTCATTCGTTTACAAATGATTTTCATATAATCGGCATTGATAGTAGAGGACACGGAAAATCAACATTAGGCATTGATCAATTGAATTACGAACGGTTGCAGTTGGATGTGGAAAGCGTTTTAAAACATTTGCAGATAAATGAAGTTTCAATCATAGGATTTAGCGATGGCGGAATTGTTGGTTACCGGTTGGCGGCGGCAAATAATATTTTGGTGAAAAAGTTGATTACAATAGGCGCCACATGGAGTTTAAAGGATGCCGTATTAATGGAAAAATTAATGGCAGATGTAACTCCCGAAGCATGCAAAGAAATATTTGCGCAACATTTTGAATTTTATCAAAAGAATAATCCGCAGCCCGATTTCACCAAGCTTGCAAAATGTACCATAAAAATGTGGATTGATAAAACCCAAGCAGGTTACCCTTATGCAAATATCTCTGAAATCAAAGCCCCGACGCTAATTATAAGAGGCAACGACGACGAAATGTTCTCGCTCGAAAGCGCTGTGGAATTAACGCAAAAGATAAAAAATTCATTGTTACTCAATGTTCCTTTTGCACCACACGGGGTTTTCAAAAAATATCCTCAAATTTTTGAGATAATAACAAAAGAATTTTTACAAAAACAAATTGCCTTTTAGGTAGCATGTGCGATTTTTTGTTTGACTTCCATCTCTCTTGAAGGTGCTGTTGCCGCCGGGTTAAAAACCTTTATGAGTAATCCTTTTGGTACTCCATGTGCTTCAATAATGACATAAGTGAATAAAAATGCTTATTCACTTTCAACGTTTTAAAATCGCAAACTATGAATTAATGACATAACCATGACATAATCGCTAAAACCAATAAGGCACGTACTTTGCATATTTCTTCGACTTGCTTTCCGAATCGTAGTCTTTTATCAATCCGGCTTTCAGTGTATCCGAAATGATTTTGGATGCCATGGTGTAATTATGTTCCTCTATTCCAAAGCGTTCTCGCAATGATTGATTTGTCATATACTCACCCGATACATATTTTAAGCAGGCATGTTGATAACATGCCCTGATTTTATCTTGTTTATCCATTTGACGAAGTGTCTTGTGTGCATAAAGTATAATTCTTGTGTATCTGTCACCCACAATAATTTCCGGTGCAGGCAACTGATTGTATTCACATTCAAAAATCACTTTATCAATTCCGCTTCCCCGTTCTTCGCAAATGTTTAATCGTCGCAGGAAACGGGCAAGTAATTCATTACGACTTTCCGGATTATGGTCGATAAACCGCATAGGTTCTATCAAGGGTTTGCCGGGATTGGTTATTTCAATTCTATTACTGAAAACCTCAATCATCGGGGAACTGCCTGTCATGCTAAAATCTTGATGAATAAGGGCGTTTGCTGTCAATTCGCGAACGGCTATTATCGGATACTCACATATTTTTTTCCGCAGTGCTTTATCTATAATTTCATTTGAAGGAAGGTTATCGTCTAAATACTTTATAATTCCTTCAAATCCCACTGCGTATCCGTTTTGTCCAAGTTGCTCTTTTATGGTTTTAATTCTGTTAACTCCATTATAAAAAATAACTCGTACAGCCTTTCGTGCAATATTGTCGAAGTCTTCTAAATTCGTGGCAAAAAGCAATGCTCCGATATTTTTGATACTATATTGTTGTGCATGTTTTACAATAATTTTCTCTTGAAGCATTCTGTCTAAAATACCTTTTCGATTATCGGGTAATGGTAATCTTAGCAATTCAAAGAATTTAGGATAGTCAATCAACTGCAGTATTTCATTTTCCGAAACATTTTCTTTTGCTATTTCGTTTTCAAATACGAATTGTTTCTCTATCTGCCATATTTTTCTTTCCCTTTCAGGGTGGTCGTCTAAGCGTTTTTTATAACTACCTACACGAATGTAATACTCCCCTTTGAAAGCGACAGGCGTGTTGCGTGTTTTCGGCACACAGAACAGCGCAAAGTGTTTTCCGTCGAAATCAAATTCAAAAATATTGAAATCAATGCGTGGGTTCAATTGTGTGGTAAGCCAATTTTCCAGTTCCTGATTGCCGATTTTTGTTTGCAGCGGACGAAATGTTGTGCCAATTAAATGGTGTGTGCTATCTTCAATGCCAAAAACCAAATAAGCATATTCTTTTTTATGATAACACGCACTGTTGCTCAATGCAGATAAATATTCCCCAATTTCTTGTGGATTGGAATTGTTTTCTTTAAACTCTACCCATTCACATTCTTTCGGCAAGTGTTGAAAATCATTCAGTAGTTTGATTAATTCCTGTTGATTCATATACAAAGGGTTTGGTATTCAAAACTATTTATGCCTCCGCTGCAGCTCGCAGCAGAGGTCTTCCAAGCGGAGGCCTTTGGCGGTGAGCAGCACGATGAGGTGGTACAGCAGGTCGGAGGCCTCGCTCACCAACTTGTCGGATGTTCCGTTCGTGGCTTCAATGACGGTCTCCACTGCTTCCTCGCCCACCTTCTGCGCCATTCGGTTGACGCCCGCCGCGAACAGCGACGTGGTGTAAGAGCCTTCCGGCATGGCCTCCCGGCGCTGCGCAATAAAGGTTTGCAGGTACTTCAGGAATAAAATGGCTTCTTCGTTTTCCTCGCCGAAGCAGGTGTCGCTGCCGGTGTGGCATACGGGACCGGCGGGCTTGGCCTTTATCAGCAGCGTGTCGGCGTCGCAATCCACGAGGATGTCCGCCACCTGCAGGGTGTTGCCACTTGTTTCGCCTTTTGTCCACAGGCGATTTTTCGAGCGGCTGAAAAACGTAACCAGCCCGGTGGCTTTTGTCTGCGCCAAAGCTTCTTCGTTCATAAATCCCAGCATCAGTACCTTGCCGGTAAGGTGGTCTTGAATGATGGCGGGAATAAGTCCGCCTGTTTTTTTAAAGTCTAAATTCATTTTCTTTTTTATTTATTTCGTGCCCATCACCTTTCTGTACTCCGCCAGTTTCGCGTAATAGTTTGTGGCCGCCTCCGTGTATTGGTCACGGCTTTGCTGAAGGAGGTTTTGTGCATCAAGCAGGTCGGAAAGTATTGATACGCCCGCCTTGTAAGCGTTTTCGCTCATTCTCGCATTTTCTTCGGCTGTGGCGATTGATTTTTCCGAAATGCGCACTTGTTGATATGCTTCGTTCAGTTCGGCGGTCACTTGTTGCATTTGCAACAGCAGCATGTCGGCATTTTCGCTTCGTGTGTTTTCGGCAATTTTCAGCTCCAGTTTTTTCTTTTTAATGGCGTGCGAGCCGCCCCACCAGTCCGTAATGGGTATAGACACATTGGCAAATAACAACCCGAAATTGTTTTCCAGCCCGTACGATTTATTCAAATCGAAGTTTATATATTGGTAACCGGCGCCAATGGCTACGGTCGGCAGATGTTGACCGACTTCCATTTGTATTTTTAATTTCGCCACGTCCACACTTTTTTGTAATAACCGGTATTCAGGACGGTTTGGCAAAAACAGGTTATTATCCACTTGCAGGGGCGGCAAGGCAATATTGTTGAAATCCGGCTGCTGTATGTCGAAGCTGTCTGCCGGAACGCCGATGTGTTGCCCGAATGCCATTTTTAGTATTTGTATTCCGTTTTCGATTTTGAGACGATCTCCGGAAAGACGATTCTGTTCAAGTTCCACGCGCAGCAAGTCGTTTCGTGTGGTTAGACCCGCATCAACAGCCGTTTTTACATCATTTTGCACGCGGTTGAGCATCTTCTCGGCATCCACAATGGTTTTCATTTTTTCCTGTAGCGAGATCAATTGCCAATAGTAAATTTCGGTGGCGAGCAACACGTCATTTTTGATCATTTGCTGTTGCAGTTCACTCACCTCCACTCCCGCTTTGGCAAGGCGATTGCCGTTAATAATTTGTCCACCCGCAAAGAGCGGTTGCGTAGCCATAACGCCGCCGATGACGCCATTTTTCAGCGCTTCAAGTTTTACAGGAGGCACATTTATTGATGGAATTTGAATGCCCAACTGCTCCAGCATTTGTATCAACGGCGCAAATCGATTCGCCATGGGCGCCAGCATTGACGACATGTCGATTTCCATCTGGAGCATTGGTTTATTCGTCCGGAAAGCCATTCCGGAAGCGCTCACCGAAGGAAAATAGTTGGTGAAGGCCTCTTTCTTGGTCTGCTTTGCCATCTCTACCGACAGCCGGGCATTCTGCATTTTCGCATTGTTGCGAAGTGCGAATTGCCTGCAAGTGTCGAGTGTGAACACTTGCTGCGAGTATGCCGAAACGCACGTCAGGGCTACGATTGACAATAGAATGAGTTTCCGATTCATTTTTCTAATTTTTTATCTTCACTTCTAAACAACATCCAATAAGCGGTGGGCAGCACGGTAAGTATTAGCAGCATTGAAATCAGCGAGCCGAAACAGATGACGGTGCCGAGCGGCATCCAAAACGGGTTTTGACCTATTACCATAAACAGCACGCCCATTGAGGCTGCCGCCGAGGTAAGAAATATGGGACGCATCCGGCGTTTTGCCGATTCAAGCGCCGCCTCGCGCACCGACAAATGATTTTCGGCACGAAGTTTCTCGGCATAATCAAGCATGATGATTCCGTTTCGCACGATAATTCCAAACAGCGTAACGAGGCCAAGCATTCCCGTAACGCTGAAATCAATCCCCATCACCCATATTCCGAACGATGCGCCAATGATGGAGAATAGCATCGACAGCATGATGGTGATGACTATTTTCAGCCGGGAGCAATGAAAAACCAGAATCAGAAAAATCATCACTACCGCAATCGAAAGGGCGTATATCAAGGGAACAATAAAGAGTTCCCTTTCCAGTTTAGGCATTCCGTCATATTCCAGTCGAACCGTGGCGGGCAGGTTGGGAAGAATTTCGGCGTCCACAAAAGGTTTCAGTTTTTTGTACACCTCTTTGTAACTTGCGTCGCGTTTTACATCGGCAAAAACGCTGAGCGTGCGCAATCCGTTGTAGTGTGTGATTTGACTTTCCACCCATTCGGGTTTCACGGCTGCCACTTGCCGCAAAGGAACCGTTGTGCCGAGTATGCCGGATACTTTCGCGTTGGGAATATCGCCAAAACCGGGTTTGGTGTTTTCGGGCTGCAGGCGAATGGGCATCGCATAGTCGTCTTCCCACAGGGTTGACACGTTCATGCCTGTCAAGCCTAACGACATCGCTATTTCCGTTGTCATCTTATTAATGCCTAACCGTCCTGCATCGATGGGGTTGAGTTCAATTTTTACTCCCGGCGCCATATTTTCAAAACTTGTGCGCACCCACAAACATTCGTCAAGCGAATTGAAAAACCGGCATATTTTCTCGCCCTGATATTTCAACTCGTCCATGTTATCGCCAATAAAACGCAACTCCACCAGCGCTTCGATAATCTGGAAATCGAGTTGTTTAAAGCGGACGTATGCTTCCGGAAAATAAAACGCGTAACGGGTAGCATACTCGTCGAGCATCTTTTCGGTGGCCTTGTCGGACACCGTATTCACAATAAATTGTCCGTAGGCTTTCGACGGCATATTCGGCGCGTAAGCGAAGTGAAAACGCGGCGAGCTCATGCCTTTGAATGAAGTCACCGACTTCACCCGCGTATCCATTCGCAGCAGCGTTTCCATGCTATCGCAAACAGCGGCTGTTTTGTGGAGCGGACTGCCTTCCGGCAAATAAATTTCTACGGCAAACGAGTCGCGGATGGCTGTCGGCATCATCCGTACAGGCAGGTTGGCAAACAAAATTATCCCCAGCAACACGCTTGCAATTCCAAGTCCAATCGTTATTTTCGGATGCGCAAACACGGTGTTCAACAAGCGTTCGTAAACGCCTTGCACAACCGAAAGAATAGTCTTGCCCCGTGTCTGTTTAAGCCCTGTTTTTATCAAAAAATATTGAATGATGGGAATGATCATAATCGCCACAAAGAGCGAAATGCCGAGCACGAGGCATATTGTCCACGGAAAATGAACGAGGAAATCTTTGAGCTCTCCCGACGTGGTAATGATGAAAGGAATAAAGGTAATGCTGATGGCCAGCGTGGCGGTAATTATGGATTTGAAATATTCGGTAGCGCTGACAATCGTGGCGCTCCAACGCGCCATGCCGTTATCGAGTTTGTCAATGTAATTGTCCACAATGACCACCGAATCGTCCACAATAATGCCCAGCACGAGAATTAAGGCGGCGAGCGTGATCATGTTCAGTGGAATGCCAAGCACATACATCAGCAGCATCGAAATAAGGATAGAAAAAGGAATGGCCATGGCCGACACGAGCGCCATTCTAAACGGCAACAAAACCATGATGACAAGAATGACGGCGGCAACGGCCATCAACAGTTCACGCAAAAAAACGATAATCGATTGGCTGACGACTTTCGGCTGGTCGGCGATGCGGTAAATATCTACACTGGCGGGCAGCTCTTTTTGAAAGTCCGTTAACACCGCGTTGACTTGATCGCCAAAATCAATGATATTGGCCTCGTGCCGCACTTCCACCGACACAATGATGCACTTCTTTCCGTTGTTGGTGATGTAGCTCTCGGCCTGCGGATATTCGCGCACCACGCGGGCGACGTCTTTCACGCGCACCACGTTTCCTTGCGGGTCGGAAAAAATGATCTGGTCGGCAATTTCCTGTTCCGAGCGGTAGCTTTCGGCAATGTGAATGGGTGCGGAAATATAGTCGTTGGCCAACGTGCCGCTCACGGTAGTAAAGCCCTGCGCCGCAAGATTGGCCGTCAGTATTTTTTGCCCAACGCCGTAAGCGGCGAGTTTGTCGCTATCGACATAGAGCGTGATTTGTTCTTTCTGGCTACCGTAGCGGTTCACGTTGGCCACGTCCTGCACGCAGCGCAGGCGGTCTTCAAGCACATCGGCGTAGCCATCCAGTTCGCGATACGTTTTGTCGTCCGATTCGAGCGTGATGAGCAGCGAAGACACGTCGCCGAAATTGTCGTTGGCAATGACCGCGATTACGCCGGAAGGCAACGAAGCCCTGAGCCTGTCGAGGCCGTGTTTTATTTTCGACCAGACCTCATCTTTGTCTTTTACGTTATCGGCCAGTTCCACGAATATATAGGATATTCCATCTCTTGACTTGGAATGTGTTTTATCGCGATCAATTTCAGAGAAAGTAAACAGGTAGCGCTCCAGCGGCTTGGTGAGCTGCTGCTCCACTTCGCGCGAATTGGCGCCCGGATATATGCCGGCCACCACGCCTTGACGAATGGTAAATTCCGGCACTTCCTGTTTGGGGATCACGATAAACGCCATAATGCCGACCAGAACGAGAACGCCGGTAATTAAAAACACGACGGCATGTTTTTGCATCGACCATTCAACTATACTGAATTTGCGCTCCATGCTAATTCGTAATTGATATTTTCATGCCTTCACTCACTTTTTGATAGCCCTCCACAATCACTTGTTCGTGTTCGGAAAGTCCGCTTTCCACCATAACCCCGGCGTCGCTCAAACCGCCTGTTTTCACCACACGGCGTTGCGCCCTGTCTCCGGCGGCGAGCCACACAAAACGCTTGCCGTCGTGCGTGGTCTGTATGGCGTGATTGGGAAGCACAATAGCCGGCTTATGCCCGTCTTGTTGGAGAAAAACCTTGCAAACCATGCCGGGCATCAGTCGCAATTGCGGGTTGACCACGCCGATTTTCACCTCGTAGGTATGCGAAATGGCGTTAGCCACCACGCCTTTCAATTCAACTTTTCCTGTAAATATTTCGTCATCCAGTGCAGGAACGGTCACGCTTGCCGCCTGCCCTTCGCGTGTGCTGCCAATTTCGTTTTCGGGAACGGGAATATTCACAAACACGTGCGCTATGGTAACCAGCTTGAACGCCGCCGCGCCCGGCATTACGTTCATGCCCGGCTCCACCGAGCGGGTGGCAATGGCGCCGTGCTGCGGCGCATAGAGTTTGCAGTCATGTAAATTTTTCCGCGCAATAGCCGCCTGCGATTTTGCCTGCTGCAAATTACTTTCCATTTCCACGAGTTTAATGTCGGGAAGGCTACCGCTGTCGTGCAGTTTCACCATGCGGTTGTATGCGTCCTGCGCCCTGTTCAGTTGGGCTGTTGCCACGTCGAGCGAATTTTGCGCCGTGGCGCTGTTCAAGGTGGCCAGCAGCTGTCCCTGGCGCACTTTCTGTCCTTCCGACACAAACACCTGCTCCACCGTTCCCATCTCCGAAAAGCTGAGCGAAATCGCCGTTGATTCTTCCACCGTCCCCACGTAATTTCGTGCGGTCAACGCCGTAGAGGGAGCAACCGTTATTACTTTCACCGGGATTATTTTTTCCGCCTGCTCCGGCGCTTTCCCGTGCACGCAAGCGACGGCCACGAGCGCTATCCCTGCGGCGACGGCCATAAAACCAACATTTTTCATACGCTGTTTGTTATATTATGGCGCAAAGATAGCGAAAATCCAAGGATTTCATGTTTTTCAGGACTTGAAAAACAGGTTTAAGACCGATTTCACGGTTCTATCTACAGATAGAAGTATGTTTCCAACAGATTTCACGGTTCTATCTACAGATAGAAGTATGTTTCCAATAAATTTCACGGTTCTATCTACAGATAGAAGTATGTTTTCAACCGATTTCACGGTTCTATCTATAGATAGAAGTATGTTTCCAACCGATTTTACGGTTCTATCTACAGATAGAAGTGTGTTTCCAATCGATTTCACGGTTCTATCTACAGATAGAACCGTGTTTACACTCATTCTATCCCATTTGTCAACGCGCCAAAGGGCAAAGGGGGAACATATCCCCCTTTCCTCCACGAGAGGAAGCGGGGGTGAGGACGTAGCCCCCCAAACGCCAAACGGGGAACAGCCCTGTAGCCATTCCCCGTTCCCCTTTCTCCGGCAAGTTTCTACTGCACGCACCTAACTTGGGACATTGGCGACTTCGGGAGACAGGGCGCAAAATTTTGCGCCCCTACGGCGTCCGTTCGCCGTTCCCCGTTGACCGTTCCCCGTTCTCCGTTCCCCGTTCTCCGTTTTCCGATGTTTTGTTTCTAAAAAGGTTTGTTTTCATATTTAATCACATCACCACATCATCACATCATCACATCATCACATCACCACATCACCACATCATCACATCACTAACTAAAGGTTGGCTGCAAAGACAGAAAGCTTTTTTTGAATAAAGCAAAAGAGGGATTAAGTGGATTGCTTCGGCCTCCCGCCTACCAATGACGCGGCGCAAGCCAATTCTGTCACGTCCTGAAAAAAGTTGACAGGTTAATATTTTATTTTTGTTTATTAAATTCCTCATCGTATATTCCTTTTTTTCTATGCCGCCCGATGGACCTCCTCCGGCGTCTTTAAGCCTAACGCCCAATGCGGACGACGTGTATTGTACAACCGGATCGCCTCCGCACAAGCCCGCCGCGCATGCTGATGATCGCGAAAGGTGGCATCTAATAAGTATTCGTCTTTCAATATCCCGTTTACCCGCTCGGCCAAGGCGTTCTCATAACAATGATTCTCCTGTGTCATGCTAATGCGCACA
The DNA here is from genome assembly GCA_031290935.1 of Prevotellaceae bacterium. GTDB lineage: Bacteria > Bacteroidota > Bacteroidia > Bacteroidales > UBA932 > JAIRKX01. The sequence continues at coordinate 24,663 of JAISLK010000072.1, forward strand.
CCCCGAGACCGCAATAATCCGGTGTACGGATCGCTACAATACTGTATGCCCCGATCAGAATGATGGATTAAGCCCTGCGTGTCCGAACATCCGGATAAGGCCATCTGTAACGCACATATACTCCCCTCGATCTCTAAGCTGCCTGACAAATGCCAACCCACTATCTTGCGCGAATAATAATCCGTCAACAGCGATAAATACGAAAATCCGCCACGCGTGCGTATATACGTAATATCCGTTACCAACACCTTATTCGGAGACGTCACGGCTAAGTCTTTCAGTAAGTTCCCATACCTGTGGAACCGGTGATACGAATCCGTGGTGCGCGTATAGCTCCGCTTGCGTGATACTAATAGCCCTGCCGACCTAAGTAACCCAAAGAACTTGTCGCGCCCTAAACCCGGTGAAAGCGAATGTATCTGCCCTCCAAGGATATGATACAACTTCCGCCCGCCGATGCGCGGCTGCAAGCGACGCGCCTGCACAATCATCTCTATCACCATTTGTCTTTCCATACTTTGTGTTACCTTCTGCTTATTCCGTTTATAATATCCACTCCTGCTGATCTTGAAATAACCGCATAAACGGCTTATGCTGTGTCCTCTTGCTCGACTACAGCGCCCAATGGCGGTAACCCGGTGTTTTTTTTTAATGACGCCTGATCGATA
>JAISLK010000073.1 GCA_031290935.1 Prevotellaceae bacterium
GAACTACGGGTTCACGGTCCGGTGCGTGAAGTAGCCGCAGGAAAGAATAAGGAGTTAAGCATTAGGACTTATCCAATGCGATTTCACTTAAACAAAACTCACTTTGGTTTAAACAAAACTCATTTTGGTTTAAACAAAACTCACTTTGGTTTAAACAAAACTCACTTTGGTTTAAACAAAACTCATTTTGGTTTAAACAAAACTCACTTTGGTTTAAACAAAACTCATTTTGGTTTAAACAAAACTCGGTTTGGTTTAAACCAAACTCACTTTGGTTTAAACAAAACTCGGTTTGGTTTAAACAAAACTCGGTTTGGTTTAAACAAAACCCGGTTTGGACTCGTGCAAAACCGGCGTCGGGAAGAACAGGGTGAAAGGGGGGCTTTCGCCCTTTTTGCCTTTTTAAACTTTTCTACGTATATTTGCAAATTATTTGAAGCATCCACTTATGAGCAACAACGCTAAAAGTACAAGGTCAGGAATCGGATACAGGTTGTTTAGAAATTATGTGCGTTTTTACCACGATAAAATATATTACCGGAAAACGTACACTGCAGGCGCCGAAAATGTGCCGGCAGCCGGGCCTTTACTGATAGTATCAAACCATCAAAACAGCCTGAACGACGCCCTCGGGCTGGTGCTGGCGGTTAAAAACCGCAAAGGGCAAAAAGTTCGCGCTATCGCCCGCGCCGATGCGTTCGACTATCCCGTGTTCGGCCGCATTTTCCGGTGGATAGGGCTGCTGCCCGCTTTCCGCCTGTCGCACCAGGGCGTGGACAACCTGTCGCATAATACCTATACTTTCGGGGAAGCCGGCGAAATATTGCTCCATGACGGCACGGTCATTATCTATCCCGAAGCGGGGCACCAGGATAAGCGCTGGCTGGGCAAGTTCTCATACGGCTACCTGATATTGCTTTTCCAGGCGGCGGCGAAATGTAATTTTGAAAAAGAACTGTTTATCCTGCCTTCCTGCAATCATTATTCGCATTACTTGGGCCGGCAGGAAGATATACTTATCAAATTCGGCGCCCCGGTATCTATTGCGCCCTACTATGAACTGTACAAAACCAAACCGCGTACCGCCTGCCGGCAGGTAAACGAACTGGTGCGGCGGCAAATCGACGAACTGATGCTTAACATTACCGATGTGGAGCATTATGCCGCGATTGACTTTTTGCGGAATACGTATGGCAAAAAATATGCGGAACAAAACGGGTACAACCCCGCCAAACTGCCCGAAAAACTGCTTGCCGACAAACAATTCACCACCTGGCTGGATACCTTGAATGCATCCGACGACGCAACCATACAGTCGATTTACAAAGATACGGCGGCGTTGGCGGAAGCCATCGGCCGGCTGCGCATCAACGATGACAATTTTGACAAACGACAGCCGTTACGGACAACCGCCCTGGCGGGGCTGGGCTTCCTGTTGCTGGCGCCGGTGTTTGCTTTCGCGTGGCTGTCGAATATAGCGGTAACCATTCCCACCAAACTAATCAATAAACGGATTGCAGACCACATGCTGCACGGCACCATTGACCTCATACTTGGAGTGCTGGTAACGTTTCCGCTTACCTGCATCCTCGCGTTTAGCCTGACGTGGATTTTTACAAAATCTTTCCTTCCTGCCGCAATTTATCTGGTTTGTTTACCGATTTTAAGTATCTTTGTACCCCGTTACGAAAAAGCATGGAAACGCTGGACAAGGGGCATACGCTTCAACAGCTTGTTCCGGCAGGGGAAACTGAATGAATGGGCAGCCCTCCGGCAGCGGGTGCACGGGAATCTGGAGGAGTTAAGAACTAAAAGTTAAAATATAGAAATTAAAATGAAGAGACGAGTGGTAATAACAGGAATGGGCATCTATTCCTGCTTGGGAAAAAACCTTGAAGAAGTACGCCAATCCCTGTATGACGGGAAATCCGGAATTATATTTGATCCGGCGCGCAAAGAGCTGGGCTTCCGCTCCGGGCTAACCGCTTATTTGGAAATCCCCAACCTGAAAGGCATATTGAGCCGCAACCAGCGGGTGTACATGCCGGAACAAGCCCATTACGCCTATGTGGCCACGGCGGAAGCGCTGCAAAACGCCGGGCTGGGGCAGGATTACCTGGATACCCGTGAAGTAGGGCTGCTATACGGCAACGACAGCAGCGCCGACGCGGTAATGAAAAGCATCGACACCATGCGCGAGAAAAAAGATACCACCATGATAGGCGCCGGAGGAATATTCCAGTCAATGAACTCCACCGTAACGATGAACCTGGCCTGCATTTTTAAACTCAAAGGCATTAACATGACAATCTCCGGCGCCTGCGCCAGCGGTTCCCATGCCATCGGGCTGGGCAGCCTGCTTATCCGGATGGGGTTGCAGGACTGTATCGTTTGCGGCGGCGCACAAGAAGTAAACCCGTTTTCTATCGGCAGCTTCGACGGTATTAACGCCTTCTCTGTACGGGAAGACGCACCGGAAAAAGCCTCCCGCCCCTTTGACCGCGACCGCGACGGGCTGGTGCCCGGCGGCGGCGCCGCTACGGTGATTATCGAAAGCTATGAATCGGCTATCCAACGCGGGGCGCCGGTGCTGGCGGAAATTTGCGGCTATGGGTTTTCTTCCAACGGCGACCATATTTCCGTCCCCAACGTAGATGGCCCCAGCCGTTCGCTGCAAATGGCTATCCGGGAAGCAGGCATTGACATCCGGGAAATCGGCTATATCAATGCGCATGCCACCTCCACGCCGGTAGGCGACAGCAACGAAGCCAAAGCCATTGCCAATGTCTTCGGCGCGTACCGGCCGGAAGTAACCTCTACCAAATCGCAAACCGGGCACGAAATGTGGATGGCCGGCGCCAGCGAAATCATCTATTCCATGCTGATGATGAAAAACGATTTTATTGCGCCCAACATCAACTTTGAAAACCCGGATGAAGCCTCCGCCGGCTTAAATATCCCGGCAAAGCGGGTAACCAAGCGCTTTGACACGTTCCTGTCCAATTCCTTTGGCTTTGGCGGCACTAACTCCACATTGGTGGTGAAAAACATTTAACATATAACTTACGACTTACAACTAATTTTAATAAAGAAAGAAAAATGGAAACACAACAACTTATTAAGGAAGTTAACGAGGCTTTGGCAACGGAATTTGAAATTGAAGTTTCAAGTATCTCTGCCGGGGCCAATATTAAAGACACATTAGACCTTGACAGCCTGGGATTGGTAGATATGGTGGCATTGATAGAAAACAAATTCGGCGTAAAGATACAAAGTGCGGATATACCGGCTATCAAAATCTTTGAAGACCTTTACAACTTCCTACTCGGCAAGCTGAAATGATAACGGCTACAAATGAAAAAAACATCCACAAACAAAGCCCTGTCGGCCACTACTACCGTCGAAGTCCACTTTTATGACGTTGACTCGCTGGGCATCGTTTGGCACGGACATTACCTGAAATACTTTGAAAACGGGCGGGAAGCCTTCGGCAAGCAATTCGGCGTGGCCTATATGGATATTTACAACAACGGATATACCGCGCCCATTGTTGATTTGCAGGTACGCTACCTGAACATGGTGGCGCTGGATGAAACGCTGGTAATCGAAACGGCGTATGTGCCCACCGAATCGGCCAAGCTGATTTTTGAATACACTATATATAAACAATCCGACCGCTCGGTGGTGGCAAGGGCTACGACCACGCAGGTCTTTATGAACAGGGACGGCGATATGGAATTTTCCACCCCCGAGTTTTACCGGAAGTGGAAAGAACAATGGGGCGTATCCCCCGAAATTTCCGGAACAGTGCACAGCGCTGTTTAACTCTTAACTTTTAACTCCACACAGTGTCCGCACTAACTATCTTTATCTATCAGTTCTTCCGCCGGCATAAAACCGTTTTTTATGTCCTGCTGCTGGCGTCTGCCGCCTGTTTTGCCTTTTTCGGGTCGAAAATTACTTTTGAGGAGGATATTACCAAACTCTTGCCGTCCGTAGAACAGGAAGGCGCGGAGCAACTGGTGTTCTCCAACCTGAAAGTGAAAGATAAACTGTTTTTCCTCTTTGTCCCTGCGGCGGGCGATGTGGAGCCGGAGGATTTGGTGGCTGCCGGCGATGAATTTGTGCAGGCGTTGCTGGAAAAAGATACGGCGTGGCATGTTATTAACAATATTTTATATGAAGTGGACGAAAGCGTGCTGCAGGACGGCGTGGCGTTCCTCTATGCCCATGCGCCGGTGTTTTTGGACACTTCGCAGTATCGCCGCATAGATTCGCTGCTGGCGTGCGTGGACAGCCAGATGCAGGAAAATTATTCGCTCCTGGTTTCGACGGCCGGCATGGGCTATAAGGAAATCGTTATGCAAGACCCGATAGCCCTGCGCAAATTGTTCCTCTCTACTGTCGGCAGCATCGGCAACGGGCTGGGCGGGAATTATGCTTTTTATGAAAGCCATATTTTCACAGCGGACACGTCGGCGCTGGTCGCTTTCCTGTCGCCGAATTTTAAGTCGTTCGATTCAAAACAAAATACGCTGCTGCTAAACCTGGTTACGGAAACGGTGGAGGCTTTCCGGGAACAGCATCCTGAAATTACGTTGCATTTTCACGGGGCGCCGGCGCGGAGCGTGTTTAATTCCAAACGCATCAAACTGGATTTGTTGCTGACGGTTTCCATTTCGTTATTGCTGACGCTGGCGTTGCTGCTGGTTTGTTTCAGGAATAAATCAACCTTGCTTTTCCTTGTCGCGCCGGTGGTTTACGGCATTTTGTTTGCCCTGTCGGTCATTTATTTTATCAAGGGCAGCATGTCGTTGATGGCGATAGGTATCGGGGCGATTGTGATGGGCGTGGCGTTCAGCTATTGCCTGCATGTGATTACGCATTATAAATACGTCAGCCTCCCCGAAAAGGTATTGAAAGACCAGACGGTGCCGGTGATTCTGGGCGTGCTCACGACTATCGGCGCGTTCATGGGCTTGCTGTTTACGGAATCGGAGCTGTTGAGCGACTTCGGCCTGTTTGCATCGCTGGGGCTGGTTGGCGCGACATTGTTTGTATTGCTTTTCCTGCCGCAGTTTTTCAACCCGGCAGTCAATAAGAAATCCGAAAAAGCCTTTGCCGTACTGGATAAAATCAATGCCTTCCCGTTGGAAAAGCAAAGATGGCTGATTGCCGCCATTCTTGCGGTAAGCGTGGTGTGTTTCATAACTTCCAGGCAGGTACGGTTTGATTCCGATTTGCAGCATATCGGTTATCACGATACGCAGGCGCTGCAATCCGAAAAGTTGCTGGCGTCAAAGACGGCCGACGGTTTGTCCACCGTATATTTTGCGGCGGTATCGAAAGACCTGGATGCGGCGATGGCTGCGAGCGTCCGGCTGTGCGGACGGCTGGATACGCTGGCAGCTGAAGGGCAAATCAAAAGTTACGCCGTGCCGTCGTCGGTATTTATTCCTGCGGCGGAGCAGCGGCAACGGATTGCCTGCTGGAATACTTATTGGACGGCTGAAAAGAAAGCGGCCGTTCGGCAACAAATCACCGAAGCGGGCAGCCGGTATAAATTTATGCCGGGCGCCTTTGACCCGTTCTTTGCCTTGCTGGATAAGGAATATGAGCCGGTATCCCTGTATGACGCGGAAGTTATTCCCCGGGAAATACGGGATAATATTATCGAATATACCGGCGACAGTTACCTGGTGTTTATTCCGGTGCGGATGGAGCGGAGTCGGCTGATGGACGTGGGAAGCCGCGTGGTTACGGGAAATCCCGGTTTTGTGGTGGTAGACCCGATGTATTACACCAGCGATATGGTAAAAATTATTCACGGCGATTTTAACATCACCCTCGCCATCTCGTCGCTGTTTGTATTGATTGTGCTGCTGGCGTCCCTCAAAAATATCCTCCTGGCCTTGCTGGCGTTCCTGCCTATGGGATTGAGCTGGTATATCGTTTTGGGCTGCATGTCTGTCTTTGGGCTGGAATTTAATTTAATCAATATCATCATCTCGTCCTTTATTTTCGGGATAGGGGTAGATTACAGTATTTTTATTATGGACGGGCTACTGGCGGATTACCGCAAGGGAGAGCCGTTGCTGGCGTACCACAAGACGGCTATCTTTTTCTCTGCCGTTATCCTGGTTATAGTAGTGGCGTCGCTGTTATTTGCCGTTCATCCGGCCATCTCGTCTATCGGCGTTTCCACGCTGATAGGCATGGGGGCGACGATTTTAATTGCCTATTCGCTGCAACCGTTCCTGTTTGCATTATTGATAACCAACCGCACGGCACAGGGGAAAGCGCCGCTGTCGCCGGCAGCGCTGTTCGGCCGGCGCAAGCATCCGGTAACGCAGGCGCTGCAAAATAACTACCGCTATAAAGGCTACCGGGTAGAACGCCTGCTGCGGAAGGAACTCGGGCAAACGGCGCGCTACGCCCTGATTGGCGCGGCAACGGCCGGAAAGGATACGTTACTGGATTATGGCTGCGGCTATGGTTTTGCCTCCTATGCGGCGGCAGTGGGGAACCCGCGCCTGCAGATTACCGGCTTCGATACCGGAGAAGACGCTATAGCCATCGCCGGGCACGGCTACCGGAAAACGTCCCGCATGCGCTTCACTACAGACGTGGCGGCGCTGAACAGCCGGTACAGCGTGGTGATAATCCAAAAAGACTGCCCGGAGGAAATCCTCCGGCCATTGCTCCTCCACGCGACGGCGGTTATCGTAAGGAAAGGCTGCGCGGATAACAGCCTGCTGCATGCGGCAGGATTCAAAGCCGCTTCTTCGGATGCGGTATTCACCGTTTTTTACCCCCTTGAACACCGGCAGGCATGAAGCAATACGACGTTATTATCATCGGCAGCGGGCTGGGCGGCCTGGAATGCGGCTACATTCTCGCACGGAAAGGCTACAGCGTTTGCGTGCTGGAACAAAACCGGCAAATCGGCGGCTGTCTGCAAACCTTCCGGCGCGGCGACGCGGTGTTCGACACCGGCTTCCACTATGTCGGCGGGCTGGATGAGGGGCAGTTTCTGCACCGGCTTTTCCGCTATTTTGACTTGCTGGATTTGCCGTGGCACAGGCTGGACGAGCGCGGGTTTGCCGAAATCATCTTCCACGGCAAATCCTATTTCCTCGCTTCCGGCCACCGGCGCTTTGCGGATACCCTGGCCGAAAGCTTCCCCCACCAGCGCGGCCGGCTGGAGAACTACGCCGCGTTCCTGAAACAGGTTGGCGACAATATATCGCACAGTTTCCAGCCCGGCGATAAGCACGCCTTTTCCGCCGAATCCCTTTTCAGCCGCTCCGCGTGGCTGTTTTTGCAGGAAACCGTCAGCGACCCGCTCCTGCGGCAGGTACTGTCCGGCGCGTCCCTGACGATGGAGCTGTGCCCGGAAAAACTGCCGCTCTACGTATTCGCCCAAATCAACAATTCCTTTATCCAAAGCGCCTGGCGGCTGCGCGGCGGCGGCGCCCTGATAACGGAAAGACTCGCCGAAGGCATCCGGCGCATGGGCGGGACGGTGCTCACCGATGCCAAAGTTACCCGCCTCCTTACGAAAGGGAACGCCGTACAGGCGGTAGCATACAACAGGGGTGAACAGTTGCGAAGCCGCTATGTGATTTCCGATGCGCACCCGGCGCATACGCTTTCCCTGCTGGACGAACAGGCCGCCGCCCGCTCCGCCTACCGCAACCGGATTAACCATTTGCCCAATACCTACGGCATGTTCACCGTACACCTGCAGTTGAAAAGAAACACGGTTCCCTACCTCAACCGGACGGTATATATCTATAAGGAGGAGGATGTGTGGAATTATTACCGCTACCGGCCGCAGGCGAAAACAACCGCCGCCCTGCTCCACTTCCAGCCGCCGCCCCCGGGCGAAACCTGCGCCGGCAATATGGATATACTTACGCCCGTCCACTGGGAGGAAGTCGTATCCTGGTGCGATACGACGGTGGGGCACCGGGGCGAGGCCTACAACCGGTTCAAGGAACAGAAAGCGGAAGAGTGCATCGCTCTGGCGGCGGAAAAAATCCCCGCCCTCAAACAGTGCATCGAAAAAATATACACCAGCACGCCCCTTACCTACCGGGATTATACGGGCACCTGGAACGGTTCGGCCTACGGCATACAAAAAGATTATACCCATGCCATGCTCACCGTGCTGCCCCCGCAAACCCCTGTCGCCAATCTCTTCCTGACCGGGCAAAACCTCAACCTGCACGGCGTGCTGGGCGTCTCGATAACCGCCTTCTTTACCTGCGCCAAAATAACCGGCATGGAAAACCTGGTGAAAGAGTTGAAAGTTGAAAGTTGAGAGTTGAAAGTTAGCTGGCGCACGCTAACTCTCAACTTTCAACTTTCAACCCTCAACTTTCAACTAAAAACACAACTTTCAACTTTCAACTCTCAACTTTCAACTATAATGAAAACAACCCTTATCTTATTGCTGCTCCCCTTCGCCTGCCTTTCGGCAAGGGCGCAAAGCGCCGGCGAGGCCGACAGGCAGCTGCTGCAAACCATCAAAGAAGCCAATGCCGCCTGTACTTCCATCACCGCGGCGTTCAGGCAAACCCGCCACCTCCCGGCGCTGGGCGAGAACACGCTCTCCGAAGGCCTGTTTTATTACCGCAAACCCGCGCAGATGGCGATGAAATATACCCGGCCGGAGGGCGATGTGCTCCTGATAAACGGCAGCCGGATAACCCTGACGTCCGGCGGGAAGGAAAGGAAAATATCCCCCAGGAACGCCAGGATGGAAGGCCTCCGGACGATTCTTGCGGCCTGTTTGCAGGGCGACGCGGCGCAAATGGGCGCGGCAAAAATCACCTGCGCCAAACAGGGGCAAACCCTCGTCGCAGTGGCCGACATCGACGGGAAACAGAACAGGAGCGGCATCTCCAGGGTCATCGTATGCTACGCCGCCGCCGCCGGCCACCCGCCCGTATCCATCCAGACCATCGAACCCGACGGCAGCTATACCCTCTACGAGCTCTCGGGGATACGGCTGAACGAAGCTATTCCGGAGAACATGTTTTAATGATGAATTATGAATGATGAATGATGAATTGGCCGGCGCCAGCCAACTTTCAACTTTCAACTTTCAACTATAACAGGCGAGCGACACCGTTACCGCGCCTGCACCCTGACCACATGCGCGGTCAGCCTTTAACCACCCGTGCGGTCAGCCTTTAACCACACGTGCGGTCAGCGCACAACCGGGCGGGTGGTTTTTTAAATGAACAAATAACTAAGATTTAATATTTAAGATTTATGATTTAAGAGTTGGCTGGCGCCGGCCAACTTTCAACTTTCAACTTTCAACTAAAAAAACACTATCTTTGCACCCGATTTAATAATTAATCACATTAACACATCAGGAAGAGAAGCATGAACTACGCATTAGTAACAGGGGGAAGCAGGGGCATCGGACGTGCGGTATGCCTGCAGCTGGCCGGCATGGGGTACCCCGTCATCATCAACTGCGCGTCGAACCGGGAGGCGGCGCTGGCCACCCGGCAAGCGATAATCGACCGGGGGGGGCAGGCCGAAATACTGCCTTTCGACGTATCGTCAAAAGAGGCGGTGGATGCGGCGCTGACGGGCTGGGCGGAAGAGCATCCGGGGGACTATATCGCCGTGCTGGTCAACAACGCCGGCGTCCGGCAGGATGCGATGATGGTATTTATGCAGGATGCACAGTGGGAGGAAGTCCTCGGGACCAGCCTCAACGGGTTCTTCTACGTAACCCGCAAGCTGCTGAAGGATATGCTGAGCAAACGCTTCGGGAGGATTATTAACATGGTATCCGTATCCGGCCTGAAAGGCCTTCCGGGCCAAACCAACTACGCCGCCGCCAAAGCCGCGGTTATCGGCGCAACCAAAGCCCTGGCACAGGAAACAGGCGCCCGGAAAGTAACCGTCAACGCCGTAGCGCCGGGCTATATCGCAACGGACATGACCAGGGATCTGGACGAAAATGCGCTGAAAGGACATATCCCGCTGGGACGTTTCGGGACGCCGGAAGAAGTCGCCGCCCTCGTCGGCTTCCTCGCCTCCGAACACGCCGCGTACATCACCGGCGAGGTAATATCAATAAACGGCGGGCTGTACACTTGATGTGATGATGTGATGATGTGATGATGTGATGATGATGATGTGGTGATGTGATGATGTGGTGATGTGATGATGATGAATTATGAGTTATGAATTATGAATAAAATAGTACAAGTCCGCACTGGATTGCTTCGCTCCGCTCGCAATGACGCATCACCACATCATCACATCACCACATCACCACATCATCACATCACCACATCACCACATCACCACATCACCACATCATCACATCACCACATCACCACATCAAAAAAAGTCATCATCATCGGCGGCGGCATATCGGGATTAACGGCCGGCGTTTACGCGCGGCTGGCCGGCTTTGACACGGAGATATACGAATCGCACCACCAGGCGGGCGGTAACTGCACCGGCTGGACGCGCGGCGCCTACCACATCGACGGCTGTATCGAATGGGTTACCGGCTCGCGGGACAACAGCTCCCTGCACGACATCTGGACAACCACCGGCGCACTGACGCCGGAGACGGAAGTATTCCTCCCCGAAGAAATTGTATCCACTTTCCATAACGGCAAAACATACCACCTGCATGCAGACATCGACCTGCTCGAAGAAACCTTCCTGCAACTCTCGCCCGAAGATGCGCCGATGATAAAGAAACTGGTCAAATACGTACGGCAAAAACAGCATATCAAAATCCCGGTGAAAAAACCCTTTGAACGCCCCGACCTGTGCGAACTGGCGCGCCTCGGCTATCACATGCTGAAAGCCGGCATGCCCGACAGGGCAACCGGTCGCCTGTCGGTAGGCGAATTCATCGCCCGGTTCCAATCGCCGGTGATACGCCGGTTACTGTCCTGCACCGTACACCCCGACATGCCCTCGTATGCCCTCTTCTTCTCCCTCGGCACACGCACTTCCGGCGACGGCGGCTGGGTAAACGGCGGCTCCCTCCAGTTCGCCAACCGCATCCGGCAACGCTTCGAAGCCCTGGGCGGCGTCCTCCACCTGAACAAAGCCGTCCGGGAAATAGTCATCAAAAACAGAAAGGCAACCGGCATCAGGCTCCATGAAGACCCCGCGGAAATCCCCGCCGACTATATAATACCGGCCATAGACGCACACGCATTGCTCTACAAACTGCTCGACGGGAAATACCGGAGCGCCTACTTTGAAAAACGCTTTAACAACCCCGATAAATACATCATCTCGGCGGTTACCCACGTCGCCCTCGGCGTCAACGCCCCCCTCAACGCCCCCCACCACCTCTGCCTCGAACCCGCAGAACCCTTTCTGCTGAACGGCGCACCCATCCCCCTGCTGAACGTCAAAACCTACGGGCACGACCCGGCCTTCGCCGCCGGCGGCCGCTCCCTCATTACCGTGCTGCTGCGCGACGCCCACTTCGATTACTGGGACGCACTGAAAAAACAGTCGCCCGAAGCCTATCAACAGGAAAAAGAACGCCTCGGCGCATGGGTAATAAAAAACCTCTCGCCGGTATTCCCCGCCCTGAACGGGCATTTGGAGATGATAGACATTGCCACCCCCCTGACCTTCCACCGTTATTGCCATACCTACAAAGGCGCTTACATGTCCTTCCTTCCCGGCGCACATGCCCGGCAGGAATTTAACCGCGGCCGGATAAAGGGCATCAAAAACCTTTACCTTGCCGGACAATGGGTCGCACCCACCGGCGGGCTGCCCATGGCCGCCGCCACCGGTAAATTCGCCATCCAGCGGATTTGCCGGAAAGAGCGCATCCCTGTAAAATAAAAAGTGGAGAATGCCGGCTTTCGCCCATTCTCCACCCTTCACTAAACAAGGCGCTGTTTACTTTTTGAAGTAGCGGTTATACAACCCTTCAAAACCTTTGCCATGCCGCGCTTCGTCCTTGCACATCTCGTGCACGGTGTCGTGGATAGCATCCAGATTCAGCTGTTTTGCCAAAGTAGCGATGCGTTTCTTGTCTTCGCACGCGCCGGCTTCGGCTTCCATCCGTTTCTGGAGGTTGGTTTTCGTATCCCACACGACTTCGCCCAGCAGTTCGGCGAATTTGGAAGCATGCTCCGCTTCTTCCCACGCATACCGTTTAAAGGCTTCGGCGATTTCGGGATACCCTTCGCGGTCGGCCTGGCGGCTCATCGCAAGGTACATGCCCACCTCGGTGGATTCCCCCATAAAATGCGCCTTCAAGCCTTCCACCACCGTTGCATCAACGCCTTTGGCGACGCCGATTACATGCTCGTCGGCAAACTTTAATGCGCCTTCGGAGGCAATCAGTTCCTTAAATTTTTCTTTCGGTTGCTTGCATTGCGGGCAACGTTCGGGGGCTTCCTCCCCTTCGTGTACGTAACCGCACACGGTACAAATCCATTTTTTTTTCATTTTTTAAAAAGATTTAATAGTTTATAAATTGAGTTTAACAAAGCCCGGGGGCTTTGGTTTTGCATTTTTTACAATAGCCTTTACAATAAAGTTGCGCATCGGTAACCACAAAGCCCTGTATGTTCTTTGCGGCTATGGACGCCAAATTTTTTACCGGCAAGTCGAACACGCTTCCGCAGTGTTTGCAGCGGAAATGGGCATGTGGGGAAATGTCGGCGTCATAACGCACATTTTTTTCATCAATGGTTATTTCGGTAATCGCACCCTGTTGGGCAAGTAATTTCAGGGTATTGTACACTGTTGTTTTCGACAAGGTAGGGATAGACGGGTAGAGCTTGTTAAAAATAATATCCGCCGTAGGATGTGTATAATTTCCCATCAGGTACTTCATAATCGCTATACGCTGTAACGACGGCTTTATCCCGTGTTCCTGCAACCTGTCTATAACTGATGTCTTCATTTTAAAATTGTACTTATTACAAATTTGATTTTTTTACAAAGGTAAATAAAAAAAACGGAACTGCAAAAAAAAATCTTCCTGATATACTATTTTGTTAAAATAAAGTGTGTTTTTTTCCCCTTTCTTCCATAACTGTTTGTTGATTCCAAAATTCTTGCTACCTTTGCACCCGATTTATGCTCTTTCCCATTTTGAGTGCTTTTGTTCTCCTTTTGAAATCTGGAAAATTTCATGATAATTAGAATAAAAGCAAAACTCCGCGCGAGAGAAACGTGAATTTTTGCTTATTAATTATCGGGTCTTCCAGAACCTCAAAAGGAATAAGTTTAGTCCACGTTTCATATTTTATACCTGACCGCTCTGCAAAGAGCTATCCCGAAACAAAGACGGACCGAATAAAAGTAGCCAAGATGCGAAAGGCGCACAATCGGAAGTTAGGAATTAAGAATCAAAAACAACTTACCAATGAAAAAGCATCTTTTATTTATTGCAACCCTGTTCCCATTTTGGGCAGCGAATGCGCAGACGAGCGTCAGCGTAACGCCCGTTTCTGCGAACTACACCGCCGCCACGCCGACGGTTACCTTTGAGGTTAAATGGCCTGCCGGCTCGCGCAATGCCAATGAACGCGCCAAAGTATGGCTCTTTGTGGATTACCGGCGGGTACAGCACAACGCCTATGCCGGCGGCTGGCTGCGGGCGGGCATCACGGATCCGCCCGTTTTATGCACCGCCGGCACGCC
>JAISLK010000074.1 GCA_031290935.1 Prevotellaceae bacterium
GGTGTCGAACAGCAGGCTGTGCGGGTGTCGAACAGCAGGCTGTGCGGGTGTCGAACAGCAGGCTGTGCGGGTGTCGAACAGCAGGCTGTGCGGGTGTCGAACAGCAGGCTGTGCGGGTATCATACCACATCATCACATCATCACATCACCACATCATCACATCACCACATCATCACATCACCACATCACCACATCACCACATCATCCCATCATCTTTTTGCTTTTTCTCAAAAAAATGCGTACTTTTGCAAACATTTTTCAAGAAATTACTATTTTAAATAAAAATCAATAAATTTTATGACATCAATTAAACATGTGTATTTCTTCGGCAACAAAACGGCTGAAGGGAACGAAAAAATGAGGGATTTGCTGGGTGGCAAGGGCGCCAACCTGGCCGGTATGAATCTGATTGGGATTCCGGTGCCTCCGGGGTTTACGATTACAACGGAAGTATGCAACGAATACTTCAGGAACGGTCGCGACGAAGCCGCCATCATGGCGCTGATTCGTCCCGAAGTGGATGCGGCGATGAAGAAAATCGAAGCGGCGGTAGCAGGGCCGAAGTTCGGCGACAACAGCAACCCGCTGTTGGTGTCGGTACGTTCGGGCGCGCGCGCTTCGATGCCCGGCATGATGGACACTATCCTGAACCTGGGGCTGAACGATGAAGCGGTGGCCACCATTGCCGCCAAAAGCAATAACCCCCGCTTTGCGTGGGACAGCTACCGGCGGTTTGTACAGATGTACGGCGACGTCGTGCTGGGGATGAAGCCCGAAAACAAAGACGCCGAAGACCCCTTTGAAGAAATCATCGGCCACGTAAAAGCGCAAAAGGGCGTCCGCCTCGATACCGAACTGGATACCGGCGACCTGAAAGAACTGGTGAAACGGTTCAAGGAAGCGGTGAAGAAAAGTACCGGGCAAGACTTCCCCGTTTGCCCCCGGGAACAGTTGCAGGGCGCTGTGATGGCGGTATTCAACAGCTGGATGAACGACCGCGCCATCCTCTACCGCCGCCTCAACCAGATTCCCGCTGAATGGGGCACTGCCGTGAATGTACAGGCGATGGTATTCGGCAATATGGGCAACAATTCCGCAACCGGCGTAGCTTTCACGCGCGACGCCGCTACCGGCGAAAATATCTTTAACGGCGAATACCTGATTAACGCGCAGGGCGAAGACGTGGTGGCGGGCATCCGCACGCCGCAGCAGATTACGCTCGAAGGCTCGAAACGCTGGGCAATACTGGCGGGCGTCGGCGAAGAAGAACGCAAAAAAAATTACCCCTCGCTCGAAGAAGCCATGCCCGAAGTGTACAGGGATTTGTTCCGGACGCAACGTGCACTCGAAGACCATTACAAAGATATGCAGGATATAGAATTTACCATTCAGGACGGCAAGCTGTGGATGCTGCAAACCCGCAACGGGAAACGCACCGGCGCGGCGATGGTAAAAATAGCCATGGACATGCTCAAAGAAGGCGTGATTGACGAAAAGGCCGCCCTCCTGCGCCTTGAACCGAATAAATTAGACGAATTGCTGCATCCGGTATTCCGGAAAGAAGCGCTGGCCAAAGGCAAAGCCATTGCCAAAGGCCTGCCGGCGTCGCCGGGCGCGGCTACCGGGCAAATCGTCTTCTCCGCCGAAGATGCGGAAACATGGGTAGAAAAAGACCGGCACGCCAAAGTTATCTTAGTGCGCGTCGAAACTTCGCCCGAAGACTTGAAGGGAATGAACGTCGCGCAGGGTATCCTCACGGCGCGCGGCGGGATGACCTCGCACGCCGCCGTAGTCGCCCGCGGGATGGGCAAATGCTGCGTATCGGGCGCCGGCGCAGTGGCTATCGACAATAAAAAACGCACCATGTCCGTTGACGGGGCGGTATATAAGGAAGGCGACTGGATTTCGCTCGACGGCTCTACCGGCACGGTGTACGAAGGACAAATAGCTACGCAGTTGCCGGAATTGAGCGGCAGCTTCGGGGAAATCATGCAACTATCCGACAAACATGCCCGCCTGCTGGTGCGCACCAATGCCGACACGCCGCGCGACGCCGTACAGGCGCGTGAATTCGGCGCACAGGGCATCGGGCTTTGCCGCACGGAACACATGTTTTTTGAAGGCGACAAAATCCTTTCCATGCGCGAAATGATTTTGGCCAAAGACGAAGCCGGCCGCCGCAATGCATTGAAAAAACTGCTGCCCCTGCAGCGTAATGACTTTGAAGGCATCTTTGAAGCGATGGACGGCTTGCCCGTAACCGTCCGCCTGCTTGACCCGCCGTTGCACGAATTTGTGCCGCATGACGAAAAAGGGCAAGCCGAAATGTCGGCAGTCATGGGCGTGCCGTATGAAGAAATACATGCGCGGGTGGAAGCCCTGCTGGAACAAAACCCGATGCTGGGGTTACGCGGCTGCCGGCTGGGAAACCTCTATCCCGAAATCACCGAAATGCAAACACGCGCCATCATCGAAGCGGCGTTGAACTTGAAAAAGAAAGGCATTAAAGCCATACCGGAAATTATGGTGCCCCTGCCCGGCATCCTGTACGAATTTCTGGCGCAGCGCAAAATCATTGACAACACCGCCGCCAAAGTCTTTGCCGAACGCAACGACTGTGTCGACTACAAAGTCGGCACGATGATAGAAATCCCGCGTGCAGCGCTCACGGCAAACCGCATTGCCGAATCGGCGGAATTTTTCTCGTTCGGCACCAACGACCTTACGCAAATGACCTTCGGCTATTCGCGCGACGACGTCGCCAAGTTCCTGCCGATGTACATCGACAAGGGCATCCTGAAAAATGACCCGTTTGCCGTGTTAGACCAGAAAGGCGTCGGGCAATTAGTAAGCATGGCCGCCGTAAACGGCCGCTCGGTGCGCCCCGAACTGAAACTGGGGATTTGCGGCGAACACGGCGGCGAACCCTCCTCGGTAGAGTTCTGCCACCGCATCGGGTTGAACTATGTCAGCTGTTCGCCCTTCCGCGTGCCTATTGCCAGGCTGGCTGCCGCGCAGGCTGCGCTACGGTAAGCTAAAAGTATATGAACCGAAAATTTAATGAGTATAAGCAATTAGACCTTCCCGCTATCAACCGCGAAGTGTTGGAACGATGGGAAAAGGAACATACGTTCGAACAGTCGCTGGAGTTGCGAAAAGGCCGGCCGGCATTTATTTTTTATGAAGGGCCGCCCTCGGCGAACGGTATGCCGGGCATTCATCACGTAATGGCGCGCGCTATCAAGGACGTGTTTTGCCGCTATAAAACGCAAAAAGGTTTTCTGGTTCACCGCAAGGCGGGCTGGGATACGCACGGGCTGCCGGTAGAGCTGGCTGTCGAAAAAATGCTGGGCATCACGAAAGACGACATCGGGAAAAAGATTTCGGTCGAAGAATATAACGCCACTTGCCGGAAAGAGGTGATGAAATACACCAAAGAATGGGAAGACCTCACGCGGCGAATGGGCTACTGGGTGGACATGCAGCAGCCGTATATCACCTGCGATAACCGCTATATCGAATCATTGTGGCGCCTGTTACAACAACTCTACGAACGGCAACTGTTATATAAGGGCTATACCATTCAGCCGTACTCGCCGGCGGCGGGCACGGGGCTGAGTACGCATGAACTGAACCAGCCCGGCTGTTACCGCGATGTGAAAGACACCACGTGCGTGGTGCAGTTCAAAGTAAAAAAACTGCCCGAAAACGCGGCATTGCCTCCATGGGGCGACACGTGCCTGCTTGCGTGGACAACCACGCCCTGGACGCTGCCGTCGAATACCGCGCTGGCGGTCGGCGCGGCGATCCGTTATGTATTCGTGCAGACGTTTAATCCCTATACCGGAACGCCGGTAACGGTGGCGCTGGCAAAGGATTTACTGCCCGCATATTTTCACCCGGGCAATGCCCTCCTTCCCTTGGAAGGCTACAAGGCGGGAGATAAAAATATTCCCTACAGGGTAGTCTCCGAATGTTGCGGCGCCGACCTGGCGGGCGTGGAATACGAACAGCTTTTCCCGTGGGTTCGCCCGGACGGGGCGGCGTTCCGCGTCATCACGGGCGACTTCGTTACCACCGGCGACGGCACGGGCATTGTGCATATCGCCCCGACCTTCGGCGCCGACGACGACCGCGCCGCCCGGCAGCACGGTATCCCGCCGCTGTTGCTGATAGACAAAAACGGGAATAAACGCCCGATGGTGGACTTGAAAGGGAAATTTTACCTGACGGACGAACTCGACGACGATTTTGTGAAGCACAATATGAATGTGGAATTATATAAGGAATGGGCCGGACGGTATGTAAAAAATGAATACGACCCCCGCCTTTCCCCTGGCGCCGCCACGTTGGATGTGGACTTGTGCGTACTGTTGAAACAGGCCGGCAGCGCATTCAAAATCGAGAAATATGTACACGCATATCCGCATTGCTGGCGGACGGACAAGCCGGTGCTGTATTATCCGTTAGACAGCTGGTTTGTTAAAACCACCGCCTGCCGCGAGGAAATGATAGCCTTGAACAATACGATTAACTGGAAACCCCAGTCAACCGGCGCAGGACGTTTCGGCAAATGGCTGGAAAACCTGCAGGACTGGAACCTCTCGCGCAGCCGCTACTGGGGAACGCCCCTGCCTGTCTGGCGTACTGACGACGGCAGCGAAGAAATATGCATCGGCTCCGTCGAAGAGCTGTATGAGGGAATAGAAAAATCCGTCGCAGCAGGCTATATGCCCTCGAACCCGCTGGCAGCATTTAAACCGGGCGATTATTCCGGTGAAAATTACGCAAAGATAGACCTGCACCGCCCGTTTGTGGATAATATTATTCTTGTAGCCCCCGGCGGCCGGCCGATGAAACGCGAAACTGACCTCATTGACGTATGGTTTGACTCCGGCGCCATGCCTTTTGCACAGGCGCATTACCCTTTTGAAAATACCGCTTCGGTGGACAACGGCGCGGTATACCCCGCCGATTTTATCTCGGAAGGCGTTGACCAGACGCGGGGATGGTTTTTCACCCTGCATGCCATCAGCGCCATGCTTAAAGGCTCGGTGGCCTTCAGGAATGTTGTTTCCAACGGGCTCGTGCTCGACAAAAACGGCAACAAAATGTCGAAACGCTTAGGCAATAGCGTGGACCCCTTTGCTACCATTGAACACTACGGCTCCGACGCCCTGCGCTGGTATATGCTGACCAACGCCGCGCCCTGGGATAACCTGAAATTCGACCCCGAAGGCGTAGACGAAGTACGGCGCAAATTCTTCGGAACCCTCTACAATACCTATTCCTTTTTTGCCTTGTACGCCAACGTCGATAACTATACCGGCACGGAACGGGAAACCCCCGTTGCGGAACGCCCCGAAATTGACCGGTGGATTATTTCACTGCTCCACACATTGATGAAAAACGTGGCCGCCGCATACGACGACTATGACGTAACCCTTGCCGGCCGCAAAATACAGGACTTCGTATGCGACCAGCTCAGCAACTGGTACGTGCGCCTCAACCGGAAACGCTTCTGGGGCGGCGGGATGACGACGGATAAACTCGCGGCTTACCAGACACTGTACACCTGCCTGGAAACCGTGGCGCAACTGGCTGCGCCGGTAGCGCCGTTTTTTATGGAACGCCTCTTCTGCGACCTCAACGCCGTTACCGGCCGGCATCCCGAAACCTCCGTGCACCACACGCTATTTCCGGCATACAACGCATCGCTGATAGACGCCGCCCTGGAAAAGCAGATGGAACTTGCGCAACGCGCCTCCTCTATGACCCTGGCCTTGCGCCGCAAAGTGAATATCAAAGTACGGCAGCCGCTCTCGAAAATAATGATTCCGGCGCTCGACGCCGCCATGCAGCAACAGCTGGAAGCAGTAAAACAATTACTGCTAACCGAAGTAAACGTAAAAGAACTGGAGTTCCTCACCGACGCTTCCGGCGTTATCGTGAAAAAAATAAAGCCCAACTTCAAAACACTGGGCAAAAAATACGGCAGCCGGATGAAAGAAATTGCCGCCGCAATAGCCGCCTTCACCCAGGAACAAATCAACAGCGTGGAACAGGACGCTCTCTACACACTGACCTTGCCCTCCGGCAACGTATCCTTGCAGAAAGAAGATATGGAAATCATTTCGGAAGATTTGCCCGGCTGGCTGGTAGCCTCGGAAGGCGCGCTCACCGTAGCATTGGACGTTACCGTTACCGAAACGCTCCGCCGCGAAGGTATCGCCCGCGAACTCATCAACCGCATACAGAACCTGCGCAAGGAAAGCGGCTTCGACGTAACGGATAAAATCCACATCACGATTGAACAGCAACCCGGCATTACCGAAGCGGTAGACAGCTTCCGCGATTTGATAGCCGCGCAAACCCTGGCCGCCGATATCCGCCTCCTTCCCGGGAGCCCGGACGGCGTAACGGTAGAACTCGAAGACATCCACGTGAAAATAAAAGTAGAAAAAATATAACCCCCGCAGGACGGTTGCAAAATTCATAAAAAAAAGCTATCTTCGCAAACTCAAATTTTAGGAGAAACAGATTATGGCAAAAAACACCCGCCTGAAAGAAAAAAATCGTTACAGCGATAAAGAACTGCAAGAATTTAAAAAATTAATTCTTGAGAAACTGGAAACATCCAAACGTGATTTTGAACAGCTCGTATCCAGCGTAAACAATACGGGCGGCAATGACACCGAAGATACTGCACCCACATTTAATGTACTGGAAGAAGGCGCATCGGCACTATCCAAAGAAGAAGCCGGCCAACTGGCGCTGCGCCAACAAAAATTCATACATTCCCTGGAAGCCGCTTTAATCCGTATTGAAAACAAAACCTATGGCATTTGCCGCGAAACCGGGAAACTCATCCCGAAAGAACGCTTGCTTTCCGTCCCCCACGCAACACTGAGCATCGAAGCCAAAGGACGATAACATTACCTGCTGTAAAACCCTATCCCATGAAAATACCTTCCGGAAAACTGGCTGTTATCATCATCACCGCAGTTCTTCTCATAGACCAGTCCGTAAAAATCTGGATAAAAACACACATGATACTGAACCAGGAAATCCCCCTGCTCGGCGACTGGTTTATTATCCACTTTACCGAAAATCCCGGCATGGCCTTTGGTCTCACCCTCGGAGGCGAGTGGGGGAAATTACTATTAACCCTGTTCCGTATTGCCTTAGTCGGATACATCGGCTTTTATTTAATTAAACTAAGCCGCCGGCCATCCACGCCCCGCGGCGCGATAGCCGGGCTCTCGCTTATCCTCGCCGGCGCGGCCGGCAATATCATTGACAGCTTATTTTACGGCATACTCTTTAGCCCCTCTTACGGACAAATAGCCGCTTTCCTGCCGGAAGGCGGCGGCTACGCCTCCTTCCTGCATGGAAAAGTAGTAGATATGCTCTACTTTCCCCTCATTAAAGACACAGCCGGCAACCCTCTATTTTTCCGCCCCATCTTCAATATTGCAGACACAGCCATCACCACAGGCATTTTCTATTTACTGCTTTTCCAGCGCCCCTTCTTCGCAAGTCATAAATTGAAAATTGAAAATTAGCCGGCAACCCATAACCCGTAATTAAAATAGATTTCCCGGCGAAAAAGACAAAAAGGAAGCAAAAAGGGTTAAACGGCGAGCAAAAAGGGTTAAACGGCGGGCAGGAAGGGTTAAACGGCGAGCAGGAAGGGTTAAACGGCGAGCGGGAAGGGTTAAACGGCGAGCAGGAAGGGTTAAACGACGGGCAGGAAGGGTTAAACGGCGAGCAGGAAGGGTTAAACGGCGAGCAGGGAAAATAGACAATATGATGTGATGATGCAGGCTGGCACCAGCGTAATTAATCACATCACCACACCAAAAAAAATCCGTATATTTGCACAACAAATTATTAAAAACATGAAACATTTATTCCTCCTCCTGATTTTACCGGCCCTGTGCGCCTGCGCGCCGCAGCCGGTAAGTTTGGCGCAAATCGACGCCGAAGAAAAAGCCGGTAACTTTACCCGCGCCGCCCACCTCATCGACCTGTATATTGCCGAAGCGAACCCGCCGGCAGCGACCGTTTACGACCTCCAGTGGCGAAAAGACAGGATGCACCGCATCGCGCTGGAATTTGACCAGACGAAAGATGATGTGCGCAACTACATCCAAAAATACTATCCCGATGTAAACGATGAAATGCTCGCTAAATGGGAAAGCGAAAAATCGCTGGAAGCGCGCACTATCGACGGAGAACGGAGGTACTTTGCCGAAGCCGCGCCCAACCTCTTCCGCATCAACAGGGACGCCGCCGCCCGCAAACGCGAAATCAACCCTCCCGCGCCCGACAAAAAAGAAGATATATTACAAACACACCTCCCCGAAGCCGTCGCTGCCGCCAATAGAACAGGAAAACCCCTGTCCCCCCCCGTCCGCATGAAAGTGAGCTACCGGGTAACGCTGAAACCGGACGCCGTCCCGGCGGGCGAAGTCGTCCGCTGCTGGCTGCCCTACCTCCGGGAAGATAACCGCCGCCAAACAAACGTCAGGCTGCTGTCCGTAAACGATGATAACTATATTATATCCCCCCCGGAATACGCCCACCGGACGCTGTATATGGAAAAAACCGCCCGGCAGGGAGAGCCCCTGGAATTTGCCTTTGAATTTTCCTACCAGTCGGCGGCGGAATGGTTCGGCCTGGCAGCGAAAACCCTTGCACCCTACGACACGGACAGCGAACTTTACAAAAACTATACGGCAGAACGCCCCCCGCATATCGTTTTCAGCGATTCCATCAAAGCTGTCTCCGCACGCATCGTCGGAGACGAAGCAAACCCCTACAGGAAAATGAAGAAAATTTTCACCTGGATAGATGAAACCTTCCCCTGGGCCGGTGCAATGGACTATTCAACGATAAACAATATCCCGGAATATGTCCTGGAAAACCGACATGGCGATTGCGGGCAGGTTACCCTCCTGTTCATGACCCTCGCGCGTTACAACGGTATTCCCGCCCGCTGGCAGAGCGGCTTTATGATGCATCCCAACCGCACCAACCTGCATGACTGGAGCGAATTTTATATCGAAGGCATCGGCTGGATACCCATGGATGAATCCTTCGGCGTCAACCGGTTTTCCGAAGATGACGACGTGAAATATTTTTATACCAACGGCATCGACGCTTACCGCTGGATTGTCAACGACGACTATTCGCAGCCCCTCTTCCCCGCCAAAATCTACCCCCGCAGCGACGTTATCGACTTCCAGCGCGGCGAACTGGAATGGAAAGGCGGCAATCTCTTCTATGACCAGTGGACATGGAGCTTTGACGTAAGCTACGAATGATGATGCAACAATATAAAAATAAAAACGCCGGCAGATATTATACCTGCCGGCGTTTCTTTTTAACTTGGGAAGCAATAGCGCCGGGCCCCGGCGCATATCACATCGTAAATTTATTCCGTTGCTTTTTCCAGCCGTTTTATGATAGAGAAAATAAAGAGCGCCGAGAGCACGCAGCAAATTATCAATACGCTCCAAAATGCGTAAAGCGGCAGTTTTTCCCAGAAAGAACCCATTACGCCGACCAGTAAATTGCCGATAGCCGTAGCGGCTAACCAGCCTCCCTGCATCATGCCTTTATATTGCGGCGGCGCTACTTTGGCCACAAACGAAAGTCCCATCGGGCTTAAGAATAATTCTGCCAATGTTAATACCAAATAAGTCCCGATTAACCAATTCGGGGAAACCAGCACGTTAGAAATACTGTCAATCTCAAAAGGAGCAGGCAGCCCCAATGAAACGATGAGCAATACGACAAAACCAATGGCGGCAATCAACATGCCATAGCCGATTTTGCGCGGCGCCGACGGTTCTTTCCCCCGTTTGGCAAGATAGGTGAAGAAGGCTACCGACACCGGCGTAAGCAACACAATAAACAAGGGGTTGAACTGTTGAAATATTTGCGGGGTAATAGTTACGTCCCCCGTTGTTTGCACATCTGCGAAATAGTAAACAACCAGGCCGGCCAGGCCGATGAGGGAAATAACGCTTCCTGCAAGCGGATTGCGTTTCCCTCCGAACAGCCCTATCGTTGCCCAGTATATTCCATAAAGTACGGCAACCAAAGGCAGCAGCCCCATCAAAGAAAACGCCATGTTGTGTACGGAACTTATTTGGCTCGCGGTGTAATCGCGTGCAAAGAAAGTCATGCAAAGGCCATTTTGATGGAAAGACATCCAGAAGAAAATAACTACAAAAAATACCAGCAGCAGCGCAATAACACGTTCGCGTACCTGCTCTTTGGACAGTACTACCACCTGCGTCGCAGGATTGGCTTCTTTCAATTGTTGTTTATGTGTTTTATCAACGGCCTTCCATGTGGACTTAAACAAAAGGAAAATCAGCACCGAAATAATCAAACTGATGCAAGCCACGCCGAACGCCAAATTATACGATTTACTCAACGCATTATCTACATAATTTTTCCCGAAATTTGTAGGGAAAGCATCCGGATTATCCGGGCTGCCATATAACGCCGGGCTGGTAATGGCAATGGACTGAATACGGTCTTTCAATGCGGTAATGGCCGGTTTATCTTCCGGGCGGCGGCTGTCAAGCAATGCGTAATCTGCCTGCGTGACCTGCAATGAATCATTCGTCAACTTGCCGGCCAGCGTCAATTGATTTAACCCGGCGGCTTTCAAGCGGAACAGAATGTCTGCATGGTCTTTTTCAAAAATAACGCCGGCATTTTTCTTAGCGCTTTTTATAATATCAGCCCGCTCTTTTTCACTTTCCGCCGTTTTCCCTTCCAAAGCCTGCATAACAAAAGTAGACTCATCGACCAGCCGGTCATTTAAAGCCACATAATTTTTGGCAATGCTTGCATCGTAAGTGAAATTTTCTTTTGCCAAAAACGCATTGTTTATCGTATTGGCTACGCTGGGGGCAAAGAATGCGCCGATGTTAATGAACATATAAAATATCGAAAACGCGATGTCGCGCTTGTCTTTGAAATTCCCGGATTCGTATAAATTCCCGACCAGCGCTTGCAGGTTCCCCTTGAAAAAGCCCGTGCCCATGGAGATGAGCAATAACGCGCCGAACATCATAACCTGCCCCGCTGTATTGGCTTCGCTCGGGAGCGCCAGTAACAGATAACCGATAAACATGATGCCTATCCCGAGCAGAATCGTTTTCCCGTAACCAAGCACTTTGTCGGCAATAATGCCGCCAAGGAGGGGAAGAAAATAAACCATGCCCAGGAAAGTTGCATAGATATAACCGGTGGACGCTGATGACAGCCCGAACTTAGCTTGCATGTACAGCGTCAGAATTGCCAGCATAGTGTAGTAACCAAAACGTTCGCCCATGTTCGTCAAAGCGAGTACCAACAGGCCTTTAGGATGATTTTTAAACATAGTAAATAATTTAAAGTTAGTATTTGTGGCAGCAAAGGTAAAAAAAATATCAGAATTACGGATAATCTTGTAACTTTGTACCGGAAAAATAACCAAATTGATTTTTATATTATGAAAAAAAATGTACTCTTATTAACCATTGCCTGCTTATCCAACCTTGCTGCACCGGCGCAAACGCCGTTTAAAAAAGGCCAGTCCATACCGGACGGCGCTGCGATTGTCTATGCCCTTCCTTATAGCGTGATAGAAATACAGGCCGAAGCCGTGTACGAACTTTTTACCGCCGGGCCTTACGCCCGCTATGCCCAAAAATATTTAGGCATGGCGGCGGAACTGGGAAACAAAGAAACCTTCACCTTAAAAAGCATCGCCCTGCGCACAATTGTAGAAGCGGACGCTTCACAAATGTACACGCTGGCCATAAAGGACAAGAACGCTTCGGCGAACTTCCTGGCTTTATCCGCCGAAGGCCTGGTCGCCTCCCTGGCGCATGCGGGCACGCCGGAAACAGCCTTCCGCTTTGCCGCCGCCGGGCAGGGGAAATTTAACGATACCGGTGCCGAACCGAATATCGGCCGCGACAGGGTTACCCTCTACAAAAACGTGCAAACACCCGAAGGATACGAAAAAGTGCCCGTACAGCAAAACCAGCTGATAGAAAAGAATCCCGAACGCCGCGCCGAAGAAGCGGCCGCCTTTATCTTCAACCTGCGTAAAAAACGTGTCGAACTCATCACCGGCGAAACCGAAGCCTCCTGGAACAGCGACGGCCTGCGGGCTGCCCTGGAAGAAATAAAACGCCTCGAAGAAGAATACCTCAGCCTCTTCCTCGGGAAAACAACTTCCGGTACGCAATCGGCGGTGTTCCACCTGACCCCCGACCCGGCGCAGGCAAAACAGCTATACATCGCCTTCCGGTTCTCCGACACACAGGGGCTGCTCCCTGCAAGCAACGTCGCCGGCCGCCCCGTAACCCTCGAGCTGGTATCCGAAAAGAAAACAGCCGCCATCCCTTCCAACAACTTCAACAGCGACGATAAACGCGCCTCCCGCATCGCCTGCCGCCTGCCCGATACCGTACAGGCCTATCTCAACGACGGGCAAAACAACTTGCTTCAGGCGCGGATACAACTCTACCAGTTTGGCCCCATCCTATCCCTCCCGGCAAACCTCAAAATAAAATAAACCGGCTTCCTCATTCCTCCCCCATGCGGCGACATATACGAAACCTCTACATCCTGCTAAAGTTTTTAGGTGAAAGCTTCTCCTTCGCATTCGTATCCGTAAAAGCAAACAAACTCCGCACCTTCCTTTCCCTCCTCGGCATTACTATCGGCATCTTCTCCATCACCTCTGTATTTACCATGGTCGATGCACTGGAAGAAAACGTACGCTCCGGCATCGAAACCCTCGGCAGCAACGTCGTCTACATCCAGCGCACCCCATGGTATGACGACAGCGGCGAATCCAAATGGTGGGAATTCCGCCAGCGCCCCGCTCTAAAATACGAAGAATTCGAAGCCCTCCAAAACAAGTGCAAAACCGCGGAATCCGTTGCTTTCCTCTACACCTTCTCCCGGCAGCTAAAATATAAAAACACTACTACCTCCCGCATCGGCATCGCCGGCATTACTTACGACTGGAACAAAATCTCCGCCTTCGACATTGCCGACGGCCGCTACTTCTCCCCGATGGAAACCAACAGCGGGAGCAACGTCGCCCTTATCGGCCATACCGTGGCAAAAGAACTTTTCGGAAACGAACCCCCCGTCGGCAAAACATGCCAGATTGCCGGACATAAAACCCGCATCATCGGCCTCCTCGAAAAACAGGGCAACAGCATCGTCAATGCCAACGACTATGACAATGCCCTCCTCATACCCTTTCGCTACGCCTGCACCCTTGCCAACACCCGCTACGGCTCCCCAAGCATTGCTCTCAAGGCAAAACCCGGCGTGGATATCGACGACCTGCGCGGCGAGATAAAAACCATCCTGCGCGCCCAGCGCCGCCTTAAACCGGCGCAAAAAGACAACTTTGCCATCAACGAACTTAGCGACATATCCCAACAGCTCAACCCCATTATGGACGCTATCAACCTCGGTGGGTGGATTATCGGCGGATTCGCCATACTCATCGGCGCGTTCGGCGTGGCGAATATCATGTTTGTATCCGTCAGGGAACGCACCCCGGTAATCGGTATCCAGAAAGCCATGGGCGCAAAGAATTATTTTATCCTCACGCAATTCCTCTACGAATCGGTGCTGCTGACGGTAGCCGGCGGCCTCCTCGGCCTCTTCCTCGTATTTGCCGCCACCGGCCTCCTCTCCCACCTGTTCGACTTCTCTATTGCACTAACCCCCGCAAACATCCTCCGCGGCCTCCTCATCTCCACCATTGTCGGCATCCTCGCAGGCATTATCCCCGCCATCATCGCCTCCCGCCTCAACCCCGTAGTAGCCATCGCTGCAAAATAATGAGTTAAGAACTAAGAGTTAAGAACTAAGAGTTGCTGGCGCCGGCCACATTAATCACATGTACCCTGACCGCGCGGGTGAACAGGCTTTGTTCACGCAGGTGAACAGGCTTTATTCACGCAGGTGAATAGGCTTTGTTCACGCAGGTGAACAGGTCGGGGCAGCCAACTCTTAACTCTTAGTTCTTAACTCTTAATTAAAAAGCCAACCAGCCTCGTCAGCTCCACAAACTCTGCCACGCATAATTGTTCCGGCCGCATGGAAAAATAGCGGTGTTCCGGCAGCGCCCGCGTACCGGTTAAGGCCTTTATGGAATTGCGAATCACTTTGCGCCGCTGGTTAAACGCAGCCTTCACGACTTTTACAAACAACTGCTCGTCGCAACCCAGCGCTGACACATTATTCCGTGTCAACCGTACCACCGCCGACTGTACTTTGGGCGGCGGCCGAAACGCCTGTGCGTGCACCGTAAAAAGATACTCAATCCGGTAATACGCCTGCAGCAGCACACTCAAAATACCGTAAACCTTGCTCCCCGCAGGGCAGGCGATACGCTCGGCCACCTCTTTTTGCACCATCCCTACGACCTCGGGAATCCGGTCGCGGTTTTCCAGCACCTTGAAAAAAACCTGCGAAGAAATATTATAAGGGAAATTCCCGATAACCGCCAACGGCGCGGGAAAATAATCATCCAGCGGCAAAGAAAGGAAATCCCCGGCAATCAACCGCCCCCCCAGCGTGGGAAACCGCGCGCGCAGGTACGCTACCGCTTCCCTGTCGATTTCTACGGCATACGTATCAATATCCGCCCTCCGGAGCAGCAGCTCCGTAAGGACGCCCGTCCCGGCGCCCACTTCCAGCGCCCTCCCGGCGCTGCCCGAAAGGCTCGCCACAATACGCTCCGCAATCATCCTGTCATGCAGGAAATGCTGCCCCAGCGACTTCTTTGCCCGCACGCCCCCGCCGGGAAACCCCGCGCCGCTTGTATCCTCAGGAAATGTACACATCGTTCAAAGATTTGAAAAGTTAATACCCCTCTGTTAGCTTCAACACCACCGGCAGGTGGTCGCTGGCGCCGCCTTTATACCTGCCGGCCTCATAAGTGCGGCGCACTTTATCGCCGAGGAACTTTTCGTCCGCCTCCAGCAGGAAGGGCGCGCGGAAGATGGCCGTTTCCGCCGGGTCGCAGTAAACCGGTTCGCTTTTATCCAGCAAATTCCCCGATACAAAAAACAGGTCTATCAGCTCCCATTTTTTTCGATATTTTAACGACCCTTCGCCGCGCAAGGCCAGCGGCAGCATCAGGCTGTGCAGGCAATCGGGGCAAACCGTATCGCTCACCGCCCGCAACCCTTCTATTACCGGGCGGCTGCCGGGCGTATCGTTGAAATCGCCCATCACAAGGATATTCGCATGAGGGTTGGTGCAAAAAACAGAATCGGTAACCGCCCGCAATGTCTCTGCCGCCCGCATCCGGCGCGGCTCCGACTTTTCCGCGCCGCCCAGTTTCGACGGCCAGTGATTGACGAAAATATGCAGCGTATCCAGTTCGCGCAACACGCCTTTGGCATATAAAATCTCGCGCGTACGGCAGCTCCCGCTATCGTAACAGACCTTGAACCATGCGGCATGTAACACCGTAAACCGGTCGGGGCGGTACAGCAAGGCCACGTCAATGCCGCGCGGGTCGGGCGAATCCCGGTGCACGATATTATATCCGGTTTTCGCCAGCGGCGTTTGCTCTGTCAATCTTTTCAGCACATAGCGGTTCTCTGCTTCGCATACGCCAACCAGGGCGGGGGCGTTCCCGTTCCCTGCGGCGATAATGGTTTTGGCGATGGCATTGATTTTCGTTTTCAACTTTCTCCACGTCCATCCGTAGCGCCCTTCCGGCAGGAAGTCCGTATCATTAATGCTGGAATCCCGCACCGGGTCAAAAAGATTTTCGAGGTTGTAAAACATCACCACATCCTGCTGCTTCTCCTGCTTCTCCTGCTGTGCAAGGCAAGCAAAGGGCAGCATCAAAAGCAGGAAGCAGGAAACTTTGCTCATGGAAGATAGATGTATTTTAAAATATACGCGATGACAATAATTGAACGGTTTTATCAATAGCTGCCTGCAACTGTTCGGGATTTTTGCCGCCGGCGGTAGCCAGGAATGCCTGCCCGCCGCCGCTGCCGTCCATCTCTTTTGCCGCTTCCTTTACAAGAAGGGCGGCGTTCAGGCCTTTTTTCACCAGGTCATCCGAGAGCGCAACGGTCAGCATCGGCTTGTTGTGCTGCACGGCGCCCCCGATGAACACAAGGTTGGGTTGCAGCGTGCGTATCCGGAAAGCGAGGTTTTTCAATATTTCCGGCGTTACCAACACCGGCAACACCGCTACACTGTATCCGTTTATTGTTTGCAAATGTTGCTGCAGCTGCGTTTTTAACTGTGTTACCCGTTCGGCAATAAAATCCTGTACTTGCCTGGCCAAATCCGCGTTGTCTGCAATGGTTTTCCGGATAGCTTCCACCAGGTTCGGCGCGTTGTTAAACAAAGCGCCCGCAGCCCTTACCATATCTTGCAGGCGGTCTGCCAGCTCTTCCGCTTTGGCGGCCGAAACCGCCTCTATTCGCCGGATGCCGGCCGCTACCGCGCTTTCGCTGACGATACGGAAAAAACCGATGTCGCCGGTAGCGTGCACATGCGTGCCGCCGCACAGTTCAATCGACGCGCCGTAACGGATAACGCGCACTTTGGCGTCGTATTTTTCCCCGAACAGCGCCATGGCGCCCAACGCCCGCGCTTCCGCTATCGGCAGTTCGCGAAGCTCTTCCCGCACAATGTTGGCGCGGATTTGTTCGTTAACCAAATGTTCTACCCTGCGGATTTCTTCTTCCGTTACTTTTTGGAAATGCGAAAAGTCGAACCGCAAATAGTCGGGATGCACCAGCGAGCCTTTTTGCTCTATATGCGTTCCCAATACTTCCCGAAGGGCATGCTGCAACAGGTGCGTCGCCGTGTGGTTGCAAGCAATAGCGCGGCGGCGCTTTTCATCCACCTGCGCTGTAAAGGCGGCCGGCAAATCTTCCGGCAGTTTTTCGGCAAGGTGAATAATCAATTGGTGTTCTTTTTTCGTATCCAGAATTTTTATACGCTCTTTCCCGTTGTCAATCGTTCCCATATCGCCCGACTGCCCGCTGCTTTCGCCATAGAAAGGCGTGCGGTCGAAAACGAGCTGTACCTGTTCTTTTCCTTTTGTTTTTACCAACCGGTAACGCGCAATTTTTACGGCGGCGGCGGTCGTATCGTATCCCACAAAAGTGCTTTGCGCCGCCGGATGCACTTCCGTCCAGTCGCCTTCTTCGGTGATAGCGGCGTGGCGGCTGCGCTGCTTTTGCTGTTCCAGTTCCTTTTCAAACTCCGGCATATTTATTCCAAAACCTCTTTCGCGCGCCATCAGTTCCGTCAAGTCAACCGGGAAGCCAAAGGTGTCGTACAGTTGAAACGCATCCTTGCCGCTGATGATTTTATCGCCTGCGTTCTTTTCCATCACCGAATCCAGGAGGCGGATGCCGGTTTCCAGCGTGCGCAGGAACGCCGATTCTTCCTCGTGAATCACGTGTTCTATTAATGCCTGCTGTGTTTTCAATTCGGGATAGGCGTCGCCCATTTCATGAACCAGCGTTGCCACCAGGCGGCAAATAAACGGTTCGGTAAATCCCAAAAACGTGTATCCGTACCGCACCGCCCGCCGCAAAATACGCCGGATAACATAGCCCGCCTTGGCGTTGGAGGGCAGCTGCCCGTCGGCAATGGAAAAGCTGCAGGCCCGCAAATGGTCGGCAATAACGCGCATTGCCACATCGACCTCCTGCTGCTCGCCGTATGTTTTTCCGCTCAGTTCGGCAATTTTTTTAATGACGGGCTGGAATACATCCGTATCATAATTGCTTTGCTTCCCTTGCAGCGCCATGCAAAGCCGCTCAAAGCCCATGCCGGTGTCCACATGCTTTTTGGGCAACAGCTCAAGGTTGCCGTTGGCTTTGCGATTGTACTGGATAAATACCAGGTTCCATATTTCTACCACCAGCGGGTGTCCTTTATTGACCAGCGTTGCTCCATCCACCGCTTTCCGTTCTTCGCCGTTCCGCAAGTCCACATGAATTTCGCTGCAGGGGCCGCAGGGGCCGGTATCGCCCATTTCCCAGAAGTTATCTTTCCGTGCACCGCGCAAAATCCGTTCATCCGGCGCCCACTGCCGCCAGCATTGCAATGCTTCTTCATCCGCCTCCAGGTTTTCGGCGGCATCGCCTTCAAAAAAGGTAACGTACAAACGGCTTTTATCTATCTTAAAAACTTCCGTCAGCAATTCCCACGCCCATGCGATGGCTTCTTTCTTGAAATAATCTCCAAAACTCCAGTTGCCGAGCATCTCAAACATGGTGTGATGATAGGTATCATGGCCGACTTCTTCCAAGTCGTTATGTTTCCCGCTTACGCGCAGGCATTTTTGCGTATCGGCTACGCGCAAATGCGCCGCCGGCGTATTTCCCAGGAACCAGTCTTTAAACTGGTTCATGCCCGCATTGGTGAACATGAGCGTCGGGTCGTTTTTCACCACCATCGGCGCGGAAGGCATGACCGTATGCTGTTTATTTTCAAAAAAGGCAAGAAATGTTTGCCGGATTTCGCTGGAAGGTATCATAGTTATTTTATATTTTCATTTATTTACAATGGTGCAAAAGTACAAATATTTTTCCTAAAGATTCTACCGGTTGAATAATGCTGTGGAAGTAAAAATACAGCTTCCGATAAACGCCCTGTTTTAATTTATCCGTACGACTTTTTCCACGCCTTTGATTTGCCGGAGGTGGTAGAGGAGCATGTCTAAATGTTTATTGTCGCGTATCATCACCTGCACTTGTCCGCTGAAAACGCCGCCATCAACGCCGGAAAGGTTGATGGCGCGCAGGATGCAGTTCATTTTGGTAATGGCGTCGGTAACGGCAATGACAAGGCCCGGCTCATTGTATCCGGAGATGCGCAGCTTCACCTGAAAGCTGTTGGAGATAGCCGTTTCGCGCCATTTTGCTTTCAGGATACGGTAGGGGTATTTTTCTATCAGCCGCGCGGCATTGGGGCAGGAATGGCGGTGAATCTTTATTCCGTCGGCAATGGTTACGAATCCAAACACGTCGTCGCCGTAAATGGGGTTGCAGCATTTCGACAGTTTATAACTTGTGTTATGCAGTTTGTCGTCAATCAGCAGGCAGTCGGCGGCGGCGGCGGCGTTCTGGCTGGGCGTTTGTGCGGTTTTTTCCGCCGGCTGTTCGCCGGAAGGTGTGGCGGTGATGATTTCTTTGATTTGCGCGATGTCGATTTTTTCGTTTGCCAGTCCGGCATACAAATCGGTAATCGTTTTCAGGCGGTACTGTTTCAGGAGTCGCCCCAGCGCGTCGTCGGTAATTGTCAATTTCCAGTTTTTGAGGCGGCGTTCGAGCAGCTCTTTTCCTTCCTGTGCGCGTTTCGTTTCTTCTTCGCGGAGTTTCTGTTTTATTTTTGTCCGTGCTTTTGCTGTAACTACATTGTTCAGCCAGTCGCTTGCGGGCTGCTGGTTTTTGGCGGTGATAATTTCTACGGTGTCGCCGGTGCGGAGGATTTCCTTGATGGGCACAATGCGTCCGTTCACTTTTGCGCCGGCGGTGCGCAACCCGATGTTTGTATGCAGGTCGAATGCGAAATCCAGCGCGGTAGCGCCTGCCGGCAGGCGGCGCAAGTCGCCGTTGGGGGTGAATACAATGATTTCGTTTAACTGGATGCCGGAAATTTGCTGTACATTTTCTTCGCCGGGCGCTTCCAGCAGCAGCCGTACCCGGTCGAGCCAGGCCTGCATGCTGCCGAGATTACTTACGCCTTTATATTTCCAGTGGGCGGCAATACCGCGTTCCGCTGCGTCGTCCATCCCGGTGGTGCGTATCTGTACTTCCATTGCCTGCCCGTCTTTGGTTTGCACGGTCATGTGGAGCGAACGGTAGCCGCTGGATTTTGGTTTGCTTATCCAGTCGCGCAGGCGGGCGTCGTCGGTGGCGTAGATTTTTTGCACTATCGAATAGGCTTTCCAGCAGGCAGCGTCTTCGATTTCCTTGTTGGGCGGCGTGTCCAGGATAATGCGGGTAGCGAATATGTCATATACCTTTTCAAAGTCTATTTTCTGCGCCTGCATTTTTTTCCAGATGGAATAGACGGATTTGGTGCGGCTTTTTATTTCATATCTCAATGCTTCTTTTTGCAAGGCCTGTTCTATGGGCTGCAGTGTTTCCTGCAAAAATTTTTCCCGTTCGCCGGCGGAGCTTTTCAGTTTATTGGTGATAAGACGGTAGGCGTCGGGTTCGGTGAATTTCAGGGAGAGGTCTTCCATTTCCGATTTGATATTGTAGAGCCCCAGCTGGTGCGCCAGCGGTGCGTAGAGTAACAGTGTTTCCGCGGCCTTTTTCTGTTGTTTCGATTTCGGGAAAAAGTCCAGCGAACGCATGACTTCCAGGCGGTCAATCAACTTAATGATGGTTACGCGCGGGTCGGAAGAATAGGATACAATAAGTTTGCGGAAGTTGTCGGCTTGCAGGCTGGTTTGTTTGATGTCTATTGCTGCAATTTTATTTAGCCCGGAGACGATATTGGCAACTTCGCTGCCGTAGGGTTTCAGGATTTCCGGTTCCTGGATTTTCCTGAATGCTTCCATGGCCGCCGGCGAGGCTGCATGGCGGAGGCGCTGCCGGAGGGCTTCGTGCAGCAGTGCGGCAATGGCCGAGGTCGCCGTAAGGCCTGCGTCTTCTACGGTCATGCGGGCAACTGTGATGGCATGGTTCAGGAGCGGGTCGCCGTTTTCGCGGGTGCAGTCCGACAGTGCCCGGGTAGCTTCACTGCAGGCGCGGCAGATAAATGCCTGCTCCTCTTTCGTGAAGTGTCCGCAAACTTGCAGCAGCCAGTGTATGTCTTTTATTTTGCCGGGCACAGGATAACCGGGAATTAAGTGTTGGCGGATATGGTTTTATTTAGTTTGTTTTGCTGCAAAGTTAATAAAAATTCTTCATCCCCGATTATCCTCTTTCCAATTAAAATTTATATGTTAGGTATTTCCGATTCATATTTTTTTTGTACCTTTGACGCCATTATGGCGTTAATAATAACACTTATTTTATTGGGCGTTGTCCTGCTGCTGACGGAGCTGCTAATTATTCCGGGCTTCGGTGTTACGGGCATACTGGGTATCCTGGCGCTTGTCGGGGGAGTTGTGATGGGGTATCACCGGTACGACGACGGTACGGGGCATCTGGTGCTGGCGGGGACGATTGTTATCTGTATTGTATTTGCGTGGTTTGCCTTGCGTCCCGGGACATGGAAGCGGCTGTCGCTTACTTCTGCCATTACGTCGCAGGCTGTGGGTACGGCGGCGGAACGCGGCCTTGCCGCGGGGATGGAAGGCGTTGCGATAACACGGCTGGCGCCTGCAGGAACGGTTAAAATAAATGATGTGCAAATCGAAGCTACGGCTTTGGAAGGTATTATCCGCCCGGCGCAGCGAGTCAGGATAGTGAAGGTTGAGGGGGCGAAAGTAACTGTGAAGATATCCAATTTTTAAAAGCCTTTTGGCGAATATCTGTATCTCAAAAAACTCTAAAAACATTTAATTATGGAAACAATTTACTTGATTTGGGCGGCCGTTATACTGGCTGGCTTTTTTATTCTGCTTTACTTTTTCCCTGTTACCTTATGGTTTCAGGCGTTGATTTCAGGCGTGCGCATTTCTTTGCTGCAGCTGGTGCTGATGCGGTGGCGGAAAGTGCCGCCGAGCACTATCGTGCTGGCGATGATTACGGGCACGAAAGCCGGCCTGAGGCTGGATGCCAATGCGCTCGAGGCGCATTATCTTGCAAAGGGGCATGTGCCGAAGGTAGTGAATGCCCTGGTTTCGGCGGATAAGGCAAATATCCCGCTCGATTTTAAGATGGCTGCGGCTATTGACCTTGCAGGGCGAGATGTGTTTGAAGCGGTGCAAATGTCGGTGAATCCGAAAGTGATTAACACCCCTCCGGTAACGGCGGTGGCAAAAGACGGTATTCAGCTGATTGCAAAAGCGCGGGTAACCGTGCGCGCCAATATCAAACAGCTGGTCGGCGGGGCAGGGGAGGAAACCGTGCTGGCGCGCGTAGGCGAGGGCATTGTATCGAGCATCGGCTCGGCGGCTTCGCATAAGAGTGTGCTGGAAAACCCCGATTCGATTTCGCGGGTGGTGCTGGAAAAGGGTTTGGACGCCGGCACTGCTTTTGAAATTCTTTCTATTGATATTGCGGATATTGACATCGGGCGGAATATCGGTGCGGTGCTGCAAATGGACCAGGCTAATGCGGATAAAAACATTGCTCAGGCGCGTGCCGAAGAGAAGCGTGCGATGGCAGTGGCGCTTGAGCAGGAGATGAAGGCGAAAGCGCAGGAAGCCCGCGCGAAGGTAATTGAAGCCGAGGCGCAGGTGCCGCTGGCAATGGCTGAAGCTTTCCGCAGCGGAAACATGGGCATCATGGATTATTACAGGATGAAGAATATTCAGGCGGATACCGACATGCGTGAAAACATCGCAAAGCCTCATTAACGGCCGGCCGCGGGGGCAAGAGAGAAACGCTGACAAAGCTTATTGCTTTGTCAGCGTTTTTTTTGTTATGCCAGGCAAGCATCAAGTTTATGAGACAGGGGTGCCTTTGCTTCTTGGTATGGAACATTTGCTTCTTAGTGTCGAATAATTGCTTCTTAGTGCCGAACATTTGCTTCTTAGTGTCGAACATTTGCTTCTTAGTGTCGAACATTTGCTTCTTAGTGTCGAACATTTGCTTCTTAGTGTCGAACATTTGCTTCTTAGTGTCGAACATTTGCTTCTTAGTGCCGAACATTTGCTTC
>JAISLK010000075.1 GCA_031290935.1 Prevotellaceae bacterium
TTATGAATTATAAGGTAGGGGCGGGGTTCGCCCGCCCGTTTGTCCGCAGGGCAACCACCGGCAGCAGGCAGTAGCATTACTTCGCCCCGGGCAGTAGCATTACTTCGCCCCGGGCAGTAGCATTACTTCGCCCCGGGCAGTAGCGTTACTTCGCCCCGGGCAGTAGCATTACTGCGCCCCGGGCAGTAGCGTTACTTCGCCCCGGGCAGTAGCATTACTTCGCCCCGGGCAGTAACGTTACTCATCATTCATAACTCATCAACGGAGGGGGGGCTGTTTTTCCCGGTTTTACCGGTAAATGTAATTCAATAATGCGGCAAGATGTTCGGCGGCGTGTATGAGGCTGCGTTCCATAAAAGGTTTGTAGCGGAAACTGTATTCATAATGCTTGCTTATTTCATCGACGGAAGCATAGAGCATTTCGGTTACCTGGTAGATTTCCCATACCCAGTCGAGGATGGTCGCCGGCTGGCCGTCGAATGTGATGCTTTGCAGCGGGTGCGTGCGCATCAAGTGTGTGGCGTATTCGGTATAGCTCAATTTTTGGAGGTCAATCAATCCGTCGTCCCATAGGCCGTGCAGGCTGGTGCTGTTGCCGAACCAGGTGATGCGGATGGTATTTCCGCCGTAGTCGGCGGCATGCCCCAGGTGCATGGGGCAATGGATGTCTTCTACCAGGTGTACGAGCATTTTAAGCATGGCCGTATCGTCGGGGTGCTGCTGGAGGTGGGTTGTCAAGGCTACTATACGGTATATGTTTTGTCCCTTGTCCTGCTTGAGCGCCATTGTATCAAAAGCGGCGCGGGAGAGGCCGCCGTCAAGGTTCGTGTAATGCCATGTGGCGGTGTAATAATACGCGCTGTCGGAGCGTACTTCGTCGCCCCAGGTGGATACCATGGCCAAGCTGGCGTTAGCGAGAAGGGCCGTAATCTTTTTTTTAGCCTTGCTGTGCAGTAACGTTTCTCCCATTTCTCCTATCATGCGGTGCCCCGTGGGGCCCCAGGCTGCAGCCGTAAAAGGGAAAAGTATAAGGGCTAAAGCCATCCGTGCGGTTAATTTTTTCATCCTGTTTTTTTTGTTTGTTTAAAATATGTATTTAATTCCAAATACCATTTGCCAGCGGGATACAGCGCTGATATTGTCCTGGAATGTTTCCGGCAAATCTTTGCGCATATTGTATTTTAATGTATAATTGTTTGCTGCCGCCGGTTTTTGCGTTACCGTGAGGAACTGGTATTGCTGGCTGCCTAAAACCGTTGTCTGCTGAACGCCCCAGTCTTTGTTTAACAGGTTTAAAAAGTTGGCAATATCAAAGCTGATACGCAGGGTGTGCGCACGTCCGTTACCCTGGAATATTTTCAAGTCATTATAGATGCTCCAGTCCAGCTGGTGGGCAAAGGGGGCTACAGCGCCGTTGCGTTCGGCATATTCTCCCCGGTGTTTGCTCAGGTAGGGGTCCTGGGCGATAAATGCGTCCATGGCATTCCAGGCGTCTTCCTGGCTGGCGAAATTTCCGGCAACCAGGTGGTCTTTGACTTCGTCAAAATTTCTTGGGATATAAATAAGGTCATTCATGGATTGTATATCCCCGTTAGCGTCCCCGCTATAGCAGTAGGAGTAGCGGAAGGGGCGGTAAATTTGATAAATCAGGCCGATATTTGTAGCGGCGTTTTTACTCCACTCGGCCGTATAAAAGGCGGTGGCCAAAAATCGTCCGTCTATGGAGCCCGAACTGTAGCCGGTTTCCTGTGCATTCGGATTAAGCGCCGGGCGGTATTTCCATGCGGAAGTGGCGACAGAAGAGGAGCCGTCTGTAACGCTTTCGGATTTACCTATTGCATAGGAGAGGTTCAGGTATAATCCTTTTAACGGCCCGTCATAAAATGATTTTTGTAACTGCGCCGAACCGAAGAAGGCATATCCTCTGTTTGTGTTGCGCATCATCACGACGTTATTGGCGCCTTTTTGGTTTCCGGGCATGTCGCTGTAATATTGCCCGGTAAAAAACGGACGTTTATTCCCTGCTCCTGCGCCGCCGTCGTTCACAAAATAATCCGACATCACCAGGCCTATATTGTCATGGTAAATGGCATTCAAATCTTTTGAATATAACAATTCAATGGTGGCAATCCATCCATCGCCGAATTTATAATCGGCAGCCAGGTTGGTTTTCCACAGGTTCGGATATTGAAAGTCCGGGTCGGTGATAGCAATATCATCGCGCACGGCATCGCCGGCCGCCGGTTTATAGGTACTGAGGTCGCCCGTAAATCCGAGGCTTTTCTTCTGGTTGGCATCTTTAATATCCAGCTTGCCGAACAATACGCCATTGTTGCCCGCCTGATTGCTGAGCCAGACATAGGGGGGCGTCCCCGAAAACAGCCCCGTGCCGCCGCGCACTTGCAGCGACCCGTCTTCAAACGGCTGATAGTTGAAGCCCAGCCGGGGCGACAATACCGGCCTTGCGCCCGGATACTTTGATACGTCAATTTTAATTCCGTCCCGGTAGGTTTCGGCCGCCACCCTGGCATTTTCCGGAAGGTCCGTAAGGAAAACCGGAATATCTACGCGCAAACCGCCCGTAACGTTAAGCCTGTCGTTGATTTTCCATTTATCCTGTATATAAAATCCAAGCCGCAACACATTCACTTTGGCAAGGGGAAAGGCATCGCCTATCGCATATTTTTGCACATACGACTGGTAGCCGGTTACGGAGGAGTTCGCAATACCCGTTACGGTGGGTGCAAAACCATAGCTGGCCGGGTCATAGTTTGTAATATTAAAACCGCTTATGTTGCCGCCGTGGGCTTGCAAATAATCTTTTGTCGCCAGCACATTAAATTTAAAATCTTCCACCGAATTAAAAACCCAGGACCCGAGGTAGTCCTGCGCAAAACCATTCACGAAAGCGTGGTAATCGCTTTGCGTGCCGACCGTAATTTGGTGCTTATCCAGATGAAAGATAAAATTGTCCTGTAGCTGCCAGATATCCGAGTCCAATTGATTGTTGTAAGAGTTGGTTTCCATCCCGAACGTAGTATAAGCCTGGGTACCGCCATTGAGAATGTCCACCTGGGGAAATACCCCGCCGTCCACATCCCGGAAATCGCGAATCCTTGAATACCCGACTTTGAAATAATTGCTCATTTTATCGTTGATAATGGTATTCAAGTCTGCAATGAAAATGTTAAAATTATTATTTGTGCGGTAAAATGTGGAAGAATAGGGAATCGCATATTGATTGGGTCCGCGCCCGTTTGCCGGCGCGCCCGAGGTAGAGGGGCTGTTGGTATTGAATGATTTTAAATAATAATACTTCACGCTAAGCGCGTTTTTTGCATTAATGTTCCAATCCAGCCGGGCAGTTATCCGGTTCGCCTGCGTGTCCGTTTTTTTCACGTCAAAAGCCCCGGGATTGTAGCCGAACCGGGTTCCCAAGAAGTCGGACAAATCCTGCAATACCGATGCTTCCACTACTGAATTTTCCGTAGTGTAAGTAACAGGTTTTTCCTGACGATCCATTTCGGCGTTAAGATAAAAGAACAATTTATTTTTTATCAATGCGCCCGATAAACTCAGCCCGTATTGATGATTGGAAAATTCGGACATGGATATAATTTTATCTTTCACACGGTAGCCCATAAATGCAGGGCTTTTGGTGTACATATATGCCGAAGCGTGGAATTCATTGGAGCCCGATTTGGTTACGGAGTTAATGCCTGCTCCCGTAAAACCGCCGTTGCGCACATCGTAAGGGGCAATCATCACCTGGATTTGCTCCAAAGCCTCCAGCGAAACAGGCTCCACGCCGCTTGCGCCCAGGGAAGAACTTAAGCCAAACGAGTTGTTAAACGATGCGCCGTCTACCGTTACATTATTAAAGCGGTAGGAAACGCCTCCGAAATTATTACCGCTGTTCATGGGCGTCAATTTGGTAAAATCGTTCAATGAACGGTTAAATGTGGGAAGTTTGTCCATCTTCTCCCGCGTAATAATTTCCTGCGCCCCTGTCCGGCTGGACGAAATGACCGGGTTCTGAGCGCCAAACACCGTTATTTCATCCAGCGTCTGTACATCTTCTGTCAGTTTGGCATTTTGCTTATACTCTTCGCCCAGTGTCAGCGTAATGTTGCTAAAAGTACCGGATGTAAAACCGACAAAAGAAAAGTTCACCGTATAGGGGCCGCCAATACGCATACCGGGCAACTGATAGTTCCCTTTACTGTCCGACAGGGTACTGTATTTAGTGCCCGTAGGATTATGAACGGCTACAACCGCCGTTCCCGCCAGCGGTTCCCCGCGGCTGTCCGTTACCGCGCCGCTGATGCTGCCGGTCGTTACCTGTGCATAGGATGCACAAACAAAAAGCAAGCTGCCTAAGAAGCTTGTCAAGCGCACAAAAACTTTTGGTTTCATAAAGTAGAGGTTTTTAAAAATAATTTGTGCAAAGGAACACAAAGAATGTTACAAAAGAATTGCTAAAAAAATACGAAGTGATTAAGAAAGGATGCCATTGGTGATTCCTCCGGCAGCGGGCGCCGGGGGGCTTTTCCCTGCTGTCGTGAACGGCCCGTTGACGGTAACGGAAGCCCCGTTGACGGGAACGGAAGCTCCGTTGACGGTAACGGAAGCCCCGTTGACGGTAACGGAAGCTCCGTTGACGGTAACGGAAGCCCCGTTGACGGTAACGGAAGCTCCGTTGACGGTAACGGAAGCCCCGTTGACGGTAACGGAAGTCCCGTTGACGGTAACGGAAGCTCCGTTGACGGTAACGGAAAACGCACTACCGGCAGCGAAAGATTCGCTGCCGGTAGTGAGAGACGCGCCGGGGGCATTTTTCCGCCTGCCAGGCATCCTGTATGGGAAGAGGCGTTGTGTGTTTGTTGTGTGTTTGTTGCCGGTATTTATTTTTTACCAAATCACGGCCCGCCTGTCCGGGTCAAGGTACATGGCGTCGCCAGGCTGCACGTCGAAAGCCTCGAGGAAGGCTTCGACATGCGGCAGCGTACCGTTCACGCGCCATTTGCCGAGCGCATGCGGGTCTTCTTTGGTGCGGCGCAGGATTTCCTGCCCGGTAATATTCGCCGCCCACACGCCGGCATAGGCAATAAAGAAACGCTGCGCCGGCGTAAAGCCGTCCATTTCGCCGGCAATTCCGCCCTCAGCGCGGGCTTTTTGCATGGCCTGGAAGGCAATTTGCAACCCGCCGTTGTCGGCAATGTTTTCGCCCAGCGTAAACTTGCCGTCGGCATGCACGCCGGGCGCCACCTCAATGCTGTCAAAACAGTCGGAGAGGATTTGGGCGCGCTGTTTGAAGTTCTCCGCGTCTTCCGGCTGCCACCAGTCTTGCAGGTTGCCGTAGCGGTCATACTGCCGCCCCTGGTCGTCAAAACCGTGCGACATTTCATGCCCGATAA
The DNA here is from genome assembly GCA_031290935.1 of Prevotellaceae bacterium. Taxonomy (GTDB): domain Bacteria; phylum Bacteroidota; class Bacteroidia; order Bacteroidales; family UBA932; genus JAIRKX01. The sequence goes on from JAISLK010000075.1 coordinate 5,418, forward strand.
CGACGCCAATGGCGCCGTAATTCACGGCATTATCCGCCCCGGCAAAGAAGAACGGCGGCTGCAGGATGCCGGCGGGGAAGCAGATTTCGTTGGTCGTCGGGTTATAATAGGCATTGACGGTTTGCGGCGTCATGCCCCACTCGTCCACGTCTTTGGGTTTATTGATTTTGCTCCACGCATAGGCATTTTCAAATTCATTGGAACGGATAATGTTGGCAAAATAGCTGTCTGCTTTCAGCTCCAGCGCCGAGTAATCGCGCCATTTATCGGGGTAGCCTATTTTTACGCGGAAGGCGCTTAATTTTTCGAGGGCTTTGGCTTTGGTCGCCTCGTTCATCCAGGTCGCCGATTTAATCCGTTCGCCCAGGGTGGTTTGTAAATTCGCCACGAGGTGCGACATTTTCTCTTTGGCTGCCGGCGGAAAGTATTTTGCGACATACAGCTGCCCCACCGCTTCGCCCAAAGCGCCGTTGACGGTATTGACCACCCGTTTCCAGCGCGGCTGCAGTTCCTTTGTGCCGGAAAGGACAGCCCCGTAAAAGTGGAAGTGTTCATTTATAAAGTCGTCGCTCAGGTATTCGGCGGCCATGTTAATGACATTCCATGCCAGATAGGCTTTTAGCGCTTCCAGGTTTTCTTCTTTCAATACAGTGCCGACTAAAGTAATATACGCCGGTTGCGCCACATTCAGCGAATCCATGTCCGGCAAGCCCAGTGCGGAAAAATAGGCGGCGAAATCGAACACGGGCGAAAGGGCATACAGTTCTTCCGTGGTTTTCTTGTTAAACATCTTGTAGGGGTCGCGCTGGTCGTGGCGGCTCATTTGCGCCGCGGCAAGCCTGGTTTCTATCGCCAGCGTTTTTTCCGCCAGCTGGCCGGCGTCCATACCGGTCATTTCATCGCAGGCAGCCAGGTGGAATAACCTGGACATCGTTTTTTTGTATTCCTCGCGAATATTTTTGGTGCGGCTGTCGCTGTCTATATAATAATCGCGGTCGCCCAGCCCCAGCCCCGACTGGTAGAGCCAGCCAATATCCGTTTTGCTGTCGGAGAAATCGGCTTCGGCAAAAAGCTGGAAAAAAGGCGTGATGCCTTTTTTATGCAATCCGGCAATAACCGCCTGCAAATCGCTCTGTGTGGTAATGCCGGCAATAGTTTCCAGCAGCGGGCGTACCGGCAGGGCGCCTTGAGAGCAGAGGGTTACCGAGTCCATGCCCACATTGTAGAGCAGGGCGATTTTGCCGGCAACCGTATCGGCGGCAGCCGCCTGCCCGGACAATTCGGCAATCAGTTCTTTTATTTGCTGTACGTTGTCTTGCGCCAGTTTGTCGAACGTGCCGTAGCGGGCAAATTCGGCAGGGAGCGGGTTGTTTTTTTGCCAGCCGCCGGTGGCATACCGGTAGAAATCGGTTCGTGGACTGGCCGTCGTGTCGAGGTTGGACAAGGTAATGCCCGACGGTTTGGGGGCGCCGGTACAGGCGCATAATGCAGCCATGGTACAAAAGATTAAAATAATGTTCTTATTCATAAGGATGATGTTTGAGTTATTCGCGTTATTAATGGCTGCAAAGATAGTGAAAAATTCCAATCCGTAATTGCCCGAAGGGGGGTAAATATGTTTGTCCGTTCTTTTTGCCCTGCTTCCCGCCCCAAAAATGAGGCGGGAAAAAAGGCATATAAGAAAGGATTGTTTCGCCTGCTATATATTAATTATTCACTCATCAACACTTAAACAAAACAATCCTTAATAAAAACGAACGCGGCCTTCACTTATTACATCTTAAGGTCCTCGACTACCCATACAACCAATAAGTGAAGGCCACATTTTTACACGTAGCTGCACTTTATTCCGGTTGCATTAAAAACTTTCGAGGATTCTAAGAGGTGGAATAAAGTTGACATTGCTGTCTTGATAACATGCAAAGAACACGTGTGAACCGTACGTGTGGCCGGCGCGACAGCTATCGGCGGGCGCCCGGACAATTCGCGTGCAAAATTAAAACTATTTTTCATATCCTGCAAACGGGTTGGAAAGTTTTTAAAAAAGAACCGGGCAGTAGCCCGCGTCGCCGCCCCCCAACGCCTGACGCATCACTTCTGCTTTATCATTCAGCATTAAAAAAGGGCGAAAGTTCCCTTTCACCCTGTTCTTCCTGACGCCGGTTTTGCGCAAGCGCAAACTGACTTTGGTTAAGACAAAAAGCGACTACTGCACGCATCTGACCTGGAACCCGTAGTACTTGTGGGTGGTGCCAGTATTCGCATTGCTCGTACTGAAGCCCATGTAGTACGCGCTGTTAATACCGCTCTTCGTAGAAGACCAATAGTTGCCGTCCGAGCCCACATTGAGCATAGAACCGCCGTGAGCGAAGCCGGCGAGACCCCATTCGCTTCCCAAGGTAGCGCCATCAGTAGCGCCGGCTAACACGTCAAAGTCGTCTTTCGTGGGCACCCGCCAGGGAGAGGGGCACAGGATGGTGGCATGCTGGTTTACATGCGCCCAGTTATAGTAGTACCACGTGTTCGCGCCTTCGGTATAGCTCCGGCATTGCGGCTCGGTGGGGCTGATCTCGAAAGCGTCTTTGTTACATTCGGGGATGTGGATGGCGTCGCTCCATACCAGCGTGCTGGCGCCGAACGTCCATGTCTGCGTGCTGGCGGCAGCGAACATGCGTAACGGGAGGGGGCGTATCACCGAGTTCCCTTCGGCGTCGGCGGCAAGGATTAGGGCTTCGCCCTTCACGTCGGCGGCAGGGGTGCCGGGCGCAGTAATAGTGAAAGTGCCCGCGTTGCCCGAGAGCGGGGATACCGTTACCGTCCAGCCGGCGGGTACGTTGAGCGCTTTCACGAACGCCACGGCGCCCTGCGTGGTGAAGCCAATATTTTGGGAAACGTTCGCCCCCGTGAACGCCACCGGCTGCGCAAAGGTAATCCCCAGCGCTTCCGGCGCGGCGTAGGCGGGGCATTCGAGCGCGAGGGTTTCGGTAATGGTGCGTTCCGCACCGTCGGATACCAGCAGCGTGGCCGTGCCGGCAGCGGCGTAGTACTTGCCGTCGCTGGCGGGCGCGGTTACGGTGAGGACGCCCGCGTT
>JAISLK010000076.1 GCA_031290935.1 Prevotellaceae bacterium
GAATAAAGTTTCGCGCAACGATTTGCTGGTTATTTACTCTGCCGGCGCCTACGGCGAGAGCATGTCGTCGCACTACAACTGCCGGCAACTCCGGGCGCCTTACTTTTACGGCAAATAAAAAAAGCTGCCGGTTTTACCGGCAGCTTTTTTTTATCCCTCTCTTCCATCGTTATGCGCCTATCATCATCGGCATCAGCAGGGTGAGGATGTCTTCATTTTCGTTGCCTTTTTCCACCGGCAGGATGAGACCTGCGCGGCTGGCGTCGGCTAATTTTATCAGCACATTCGTAGACGCCAGGTTGCCCAGTATATCGCTCAGGAAAGTAGATTTGAAGCCGATTTCAATATCTTCGCCGGTGTACTGGCAATTCAGGCGTTCGTAGGCGGACACTGAAAAGTCCAAGTCCTGTGCGGATACCGTCAATTCGTTTTCCGTAATTTTCAATTTAATCAGGTTGCTTGCCTGATTAGAAAATACGGACACCCGGCGCACACAGTTCAGCAAGTCCACGCGGTCAACCGTTATAAGGTGCGAATTATCCGCAGGAATCACCGAGCGGTAGGCGGGGTAAGTGCCTTCAATCAACCGGCAAACCAACGAATGGTTGGGCAGCGTAAACACCGCGTTTTTCTTGTCTAATGCTATCTTGACAGGCTCGGTAATTTTGCTTAAAATATTTTTCAGCAAATTCGCCGGTTTTTTTGAAAGGATGAAAGAGGAAACCTTATCCGCTTTTACATCCTTGCGGGTATAGTCAACCAGTTTATGCGCGTCGGAAGCCACAAACGACGTGCTTTCTTCGCCCATATCAAAATAAATACCGTTCATCATGGGGCGCAATTCATCATCGGCAGTGGCATACAACGTGTGGTTGATGGCGTCCAGCAATATATTGGCCGGCAACGACAGCGTAGCCGTTATGTCCGTGAGCGCCGGTTTGGCGGGATAATCCTCCGCAGGGCTGCCCGGAATATTAAATTTACCCCCCGCCCAACTAATCTCTACCGAATTGGTAGCCGCATTGGCCACAAAGGTGAGCGGCTGTTCGGCAAAATCGCGCAACGATTCAGTCAGCAACTTTGCCGGCACGGCTATCGCGCCTTCTTCTTCTACATTATCAATTGCTATTACGGTATCCATGGTGGTTTCCAAATCGGATGCGGTAATGCTTAATTCTTTTCCTGCCAGCCGGAATAAAAAATTATCCAAAATAGGCATGCTGTTTTTACTGCTAATGACGCGGCCTACCGATAGCAGGTGGCTTAAGAGTTCAGTACTCGATACGATGAATTTCATGTTTATAAATTATTTAATGTTAAACAAAACAAGGCTTAATTATTTTTGGACAAATGTAAGAATTTTTAACTACATACAAAAATTTTGATAATTAAATTTTGACAATTATTTTAACATATTGCCCAATATGAACGTTCTCATGCGATAAGTTCAAACTGTAAACAGCCATTTACGGATTTACGGATTTGGGCAGCGCCGGCGTTCGTCATTGCGAGGGCAAAGCCCGAAACAATCCGGAAATAATAAAGCCCCCTTTTACAGGAACTAAAAATGCATTTATACCCTGTACAAAGTCGCGAAGCACGAACAGGATGCGCCGCCGTAAAACACGATTATAACCCATTGCAACGGGATTGCATCCGGTTACAATCCGCTTGCATCCGGATGCAAAAACCCGGTATGTAAATGAATTTTATTTAAAAAACAAGATACCGTAATTCGTAAATCTTTTATTATCTTTGCAGCGTAGATTAAAAATTGTTTCCAATTATGAAATACGCCAAAATTTGTTTTATCCTCTTGATTCCCTTGCTGGGATTGACTTCGTGCGTATCGAGTACGCAATATAATTCGTTAAATACCGACTACCGCCTTTTGCTGGACGACCGTAATAACATTAACAAACAAATGAATAATTTAGCCAATGAAAACGAGGTATTGAAACGCCGGTTAAAAGAATTGGAAGCGATTGCCAAACAATTTGAAATCACGGAAGCCGAAAGGGTTTCGCTGCAAAAACAGTTGGTCGAATTGCAAGGATTGATGGAGCGTTCCCGCCGACAGAGCATCAAGGAAACCGGCAGCATGAGTATCGAAATACAACGTACCCGCGAAGAACTGCAAAAGCGAGAAGATGATTTGGCGGCGAAACTCCGCGAACTGCAACAAATGCAGGACGAAATGGAACAGCGCAATAAACGCTTAATGGAACTGGAAGCGATTCTTGCACGCAAGGATTCTATGGTGACGGCCTTGCGGCGCAAAGTGTCCGACGCCTTACTCGGCTTTGAAGGCAAGGGATTGAGCGTGCACACGAAGAACGGAAAAGTGTACGTATCTATGGAAGATAAATTGCTTTTCAAATCGGGAAGCTACGACATAGAAGCGCGGGGCGCGGTCGCTATTAACGACCTGGCGCAAATGCTGGCGCAGAATCCCGAAATCAACGTATTGATAGAAGGGCATACCGACGACGTAACCTATCGCGGAAAGAGCGACTTGAAAGATAATTGGGATTTGAGCGTCAAACGCGCCACGTCGGTGGTACGCGAACTGCTCAGAAATTCCCAAATTGACGCCAGGCGTATCACTGCCGCCGGCCGCGGGGAATTTATTCCCTTAGACAGCGCTAAAACGACTGACGCCCGGCAAAAGAACCGGCGCATTGAAATTATCCTGACGCCGAAATTGGACGAACTGTTTAAAATATTGGAATAACCGAATTACTGCATGGACTCCCCTTTTGTATTTTCACGAGAAGTTATTAACGAGTCGTTTGTAGGGCGAAAAGACGAACTTTCGTGGCTTTCGTCCAACCTGTCCAACAAAGAAAATACGGTGTTGATAGCGCCGGCAGGCTACGGCAAAAAATCTTTGGTGCGCAACGCCTTTATCCAGGCGACCAAAAACACGGAGTTGAAATTGTGCACCTGTAATTTGTTTAATATCCGCGACGCCTTTTCTTTCTATACCCTCCTGGCGCGGGAGATTTTTAGCGCCGCCTGCACTACCGGCGACGAATGGATTGCATTAGCGGAACAGCTGTTGCCGCTCGCCCGGCCACATATTGAAATTAACGAAAGGAAACAAAACGCCCCGTTGCAAATTATTTTCAACAAGCAACGGCTTCCCGATTTTGCCGACGAAATCCTGCAACTGCCCGAAAGAGTCGCCGCCCTTCAAAACACGTCGGTTATTGTGTGGATAAACGATTTTCAGGAAATCGCCCGGTTTGATGATACCGCCACCTTGCAGAAACGCTTGCTGGCGCAATGGAAACAGCAGCGGAACGTGGGTTATTTGTTATGCGGAAGTAAAATAAACGCCATGCGTAAACTGTTCTCCGAAAAACAGGCTTTCCACAAATTCGGCGAACAAATACCAATAGAACCGATTGATGAAAAAGCATTGACGGATTACATCGTAAAATCTTTTTCCAAAAGCGGCCGCGTGATTTCCAAAGAATATGCCGAAGCCCTTTGCCGCACCACCCGCTGTTATCCCTTTTATGTGCAACAGTTCGCGCACCTTTGCTGGCTTAACACCAAAGGCTTTGTCATAGACAACATGATTGACGCCGCCACCGAAGATTTGCTCAGCTACAACGGCCGCCTCTTCCACAGCCTTGCCGATGATTTGAGCGACTCGCAAATAAATTACCTGCATGCCATCATCGACGGCATGGACCGGTTCAGTTCCGCAGAAGTGCTTACCCGTTACCAACTCAATTCCTCCGCCAATATTACGCGGGTGCGCGGCGCATTGGAGAAAAAAGAAATTATCACTTTCTTTCGCGGCAAGCCCTATTTCATTGACCCTGTCTTTGAACTCTGGATCCGCAAGCGATATTTTGAGAATTAAGAATATAGAAGCAATATAAAAAAAAATCGTATATTTGCGCCTAATAGTTATTTCTATAAGACATTGAAATAATATGAAAAAAATTCAAAATATACTCCTTGTAGTTTGTTTGTCCCTTACAGGTACAACGGTTTTTGCACAGTATGGTTCTTTTGCTACCGACCCATACAGCGGCGTATCGGGGCTGGGCGTGCAACCGGCATCTATCGTAGATAGCCGTTACACTATAGATATTATGCCGGCCGGATTTTATTTAGGCGTCGCCAGCAACTATGCCGGCAACCTGTTTTCTTTTGACCCGAATAAATATACCTATTCCTTACAGAAAAGAAATAATCTTACGTCTTACACGCAGTTGGATTTGTTGCATGCCATGATAGGCATCACTTCCCGCCAATCGGTTAGCGTCGGTTTCCGTACACGCGCTTTCGGAAGCGTCGGCAATGCGTCGGCGGAATTATTGGACGCTATTTACCGCAACAGGTATTCCTCTGCTATTCCGCTGGAAGATTTTTATGCGCAATACCATACCTTATCGGAACTGTTTGCTTCGTATGCGATGATGGTTACGCCGAAGAATGCCGAACACTCGGTGTCAATAGGCGTCGCTTTAAAATTGACTTCCGGGGGCTCCTCTTCGTATATGAATTTTACGGACGGAACAGCCACTTATGATGCCGCCGGTTTTAAGCTGGTCAATGCCGGCGGGCAAATCGGACATTCGGAAAACAACCTCCGGCACCTGGATTTCAGGATGGGCAAAGCGTTGGGGATTGGCGCGGACATCGGGTTAGTGTATGAATACCGCCCCGACATCGAAGGCCACGAGTACGAGATGGACGGCGAAGCCGGTTTAATCAAACCCTATCCGAACAAATACCTGTTAAAAGTGTCGGTCGCTTTGATGGATATAGGCTCAAGCGTGAAATACCCTGCGGAAGAAAATAATTATGCCTTTACCGGCAACAGCATGGTGGATATTCACGACCTCACAATGGACAATATGTATGAACGGGCGCTGGCCGGCATGGCTACCCGTCCGGCCGCTTCGGATTATTCGGTGAAATTGCCGCTGGCTTTGAATGCCGCCGTTGATTGGAATGCAGGGAATGGGCTTTATCTGAATTTTCATGCTTTGGTCGGCTTTTTACAGGGGACAGGAAATGCGTTTTACCGCAATGCCTATACTTTGACGCCGCGTTATGAACACACGTGGTTTGGCGTAGGGATTCCGGTACAGTTAGATCAATACAACAATGTAAATGTGGGCATGATGTTGCGGCTGGGCCCGCTTTGGGTAGGTTCGCAAACATTGTTCACAAACCTGGCGGTCAATACTACCAAAGCATCGGACGTATCAATAATGGCGAAAATTCCATTCCTGAAAATAGTAAAGAAAGATGGTGACAGGGATGGCGTATCCGATGCATTTGACCTGTGCGCCGACAAGAGGGGTACGTGGGGAACGCAGGGATGCCCCGATACGGATGGCGACGGGATTCCCGATGACATCGACCTCTGCCTCTACGAGGCGGGATTACTGAGCTTGAACGGCTGCCCCGACCGCGACGATGACGGTATCACGGATGCGGAAGACAATTGTCCAGATGAACCGGGAGTGCCCGAATACAACGGCTGCCCTGACACGGATGGTGACGGGATTATCGACAAGTTGGATGATTGCCCACTGGATGCAGGGTCGGCCGAAATGCGCGGTTGCCCCGATACGGATGGCGACGGCGTGCCGGATAAAGATGATAAATGTCCTACGTTGCGCGGCGTGGCCTGGAACTTTGGTTGCCCCGAAGGGCATGCATACGAAACGGTGGAAACAACTTCAAAGAAACAAATTCCCCTGACGCCCGAAGAACAGAAAATAGTAAACAATGCTTTTAATGACGTCTCTTTTGAAACGGGCAAGGCTACGTTTACACCGCCTGCTCCGTCGTTAGACCGGTTAAGCACTTTGTTGAAAGGGCATCCGGACTGGCATGTAATCATTACCGGGCATACCGATAATACAGGCTTTACGGTTTCTAAGAAAGAACTTTCGGAAAACCGCGCCATTGCCGGGAAAAATTATTTAATACAAAAAGGTATCAGCGCAGACCGTATCACCACTATCGGCATGGGCGACATGGAACCGATAGCCTCCAACAATACGGAGGCTGGCCGCCGGAAAAACCGCCGGATGGTGGTAACCATTGTTAAATAATGCGATTCCCTGTTATTGTACGTTACACCGGCTTCGTGCTGTTGTTGAATGCCGCCTTTATGTTGCTGTCGGCGACGATTTCCCTCTTGCTGGGAGACGAAGGGCTACAGGTGCTGCTTACGAGCGCCATCATTACCGCCATTGTCGGTGGAATATCTTTTTCATTAGTGAAGCCGGCGGAAGACCTCACCGCCAAAGAAGGAATCGGCATCCTCGCATTTTCGTGGATTATGAGTTGTACTTTCGGTATGTTGCCCTATTTGTTCTGGGGCGGCGAGTTTACATTCATCAACGCATGGTTTGAAAGCGTGTCGGGATATACTACCACCGGTGCCACCGTGTTGAGTTACATTGAACAGTTGCCGGAAGGCTTGCTCTTCTGGCGTTCGGCGACGCACTGGATTGGCGGCTTGGGGGTAGTGGTGATGCTGGTGTTGGTGTTGCCCACCATGCATAACCTGAAAATACGTCTGGCGAAAATGGAAATATCCACCCTTTCCAAAGGCAATTTTAAATTCCGCGTACAGCAGACGGCGCGTGTCATCTGCGTTATGTTCATCGGGCTGACGATACTGTTGTGCGGCTTGTTAATGCTTGCCGGCATGGGCTGGTTCGATGCGGTGAACCATGCTTTCAGTACGGTTGCCACCGGCGGTTTCAGTACGCGCGACGCCAGTGTACTCGCCTTTCACAACGGATGGATAGAACTTATTTTGGCCGTGTTTATGATTATTTCCGGGATGCACTTCGGCTTGCTGTTCATGGCTTTTACCGGCAACGGCAGGCCATTGTGGAAATCGCCATCCGTGCGTTTTTATTTGACGACGATGATAGGAGGCGTTGTTTTGATATCCCTCAATTTATACTTTTCCGGCATCTACGATAATATTTTCGACGCCTTTCGCTACGGGGCTTTTCAAGTGCTGTCCGTAGGCACTACCACCGGATTTGCCACTGCCGACACTACGCTGTGGCCGGCCTTTTCTACTTTGCTGCTATGTTACTTCATGCTCCAGTGCGCCTGTGCAGGCTCTACTTCCGGCGGTATCAAAGCCGACCGCATGCAAATCCTTTTTTGGTCTATTCGCGGGTACCTCCGCAAACAGCAGCACCCGAACGCAGTGGTACCGACCCGCGTCGGGGGCAGTACGCTTGACAACGACACGGTGTATGGCGTGTTGCAATTCATCATCACGTATATACTGGTGGTCTTCCTTGGCGCAATAGCGCTGTCGCTTTTGGGCGTTGATATGTCCACCGGTTTTTCGGCTTCAGCAGCCTGTATGGGCAATGTGGGGCCTGGCTTCGGGGTAGCCGGGTCATTCGGGAATTACGGTAGTATTCATACGCTTGGCAAGCTGGTGTTAACCTTTGAAATGTTGCTCGGCCGTTTGGAAATTTATGCTTTACTCCTTTTCCTCTTTGTGAAAAGATGGCGGTAAAAAGCCGACAAGTATACTTGACCGCAATCGAACTGTATTAGTATATCCGTGTACTGTATTTCTGCAATTCATGGGAATATTCGCGGGCTTTGCCATTGGTTAAACGGCCAAGTAATTGCCAAAAGCCGGCGCCGTGATTTTTATGAACGGTATGGCTTAATTCGTGTAGAATAATGAAATCTATCAAATGCGGCGGCAGGTGCATAAGATGAATACTTAACGTAATAGTATTGTCGGGCATGCAAATTCCCCAATAGGAACGTACATTTTTAATGTTTAATTTTTTGTATGTTAAATGACATTGCACGGCTAACTGCGCCATACGTTGGGGCAAGACTTCGTATGCTTCCACTTTCCACGCATGTTCCACTGCTTTGCGGATGACCGTTTGCACTGTTTCATCCTGTATGGAACGGCCTGCGGGGTAGTAGATGTAAACGGTTTCGGGCACAATCTGCACACGCACATTTTTCCGGGCATCCGGCACTAATTGAACCTTTCGCGCATAGGTAGCAAATTCCGTTTCGGGAGTAAATAATGTTTTTTTTTCGTCCTGCCTTGCCTTCAAGCGTTGCAGGGTTTTGACTACCCAATCGGCTTTGTCGTATAAAAAAAGTTCTGCGTTCGTAAAACTTTCGTCCCATGGCAAAGTAATCAATACACCCTTTTCCGGCCGTATTAAAATTCTAATGGAACGCGAACGCACCACCTTGCGAAAATGTACTTCGCCGAATTTCGCGTGCTGTAACACGCGTTCACAGGCATTCATAATAGTCCTTCCGCTTTTTCGTCATTGCGTACTGCCGGCTCTTTTTCTGGGATGGTTTTGGTTGTTTTTTTCTTCCCGAAAAACCGTTCAAATAATTCCGAAAAATTATCAAATTCTTCCTGGTACATTATCCCCAGGCCGTACCGCTGGCTGTTATCCACATTATCGGTGTACCGGTCAACCGATCGCGTAAATGCGCGAAATTGCAGTTTGTTTTTACTGTCAAGGCGTATGCCCACATCGAAGTCATTAGATACAGGGCGGGATTCGTCGCCGGAGCCGACATTGCCGTTTATCACCACCCGGTCGTTAAGTATCTGCGTTGAAAAACTTACTTCAAAAATATCATTGCGTCCCCGCTGCTGTGGCAAATAAGAAAACCCCAAGCCCAGCGGAAGGTTAAACCGGTTGAATAAATTATTGATTTGGCTTGTTACTAATCCGGTAGCGCTACCCATCAGCAGGTCGGCGCTTAACTCCGACTGGTCATCAGCCAAAAAACTGCCGAAAGCCAATAATGACAGGAATTGCCGCGTCCTTTTCTCTTCCGTATTTAATGCGCTTTGCACCCGCGCCCGCGTTTCGGCATCCAGGTTTTCCACATCGACCCCTAAGGTGATAACCGGATTTAATAAATTACCGGTAATATCAATGCGGCAATTGACCTGCCGGCGCGTACTCATGGACAAAGAATCGGCGAGTAATGCATTTAACGACGCCGTAGTTTTATAAAGCGCAGACAAATCAAGATTCATTTTTTGCAAATCGCCGTTAAAACTAATCCGCCCGCCTTCGACAAAATCAAACCGTTTGGTAATAAGATTGAAATTTTGAATCGTAAACAGGTAATCGCCTTTGCTGACACGATAATCACCATACATGTTGAATTTATTAGCCGTTGGGTTTATTTCCATCTTTATGTCGCCCGTGCCGAAACTGCGTATCACGTCTTCGGATTTTTTATCCAGTTCCAGTAATACTTCCGTTTCCGGCGTTACGCTTATGTTTAATAAAATATCCATATTGCTTGATTGCCGCCCGTTTTTTGCAGGTTTGCCCAATGCCTCGCGAACGTTATCTTCTGGAGGTTGGGTGAAGGAAAGTAACCCCATATTCTTTGCCTGCGACGACGAAGAGGCCGGAATATGCAAGATGGAGTTTTTATCCGCTTTCAAATTTATATCAAATACCACATCATTGGCTTTGCCTTTAATCAGCGCTGCGCCGGTAGCGTAGGCGCGGCCATAAAATACATCATTATCGTTTTCCGTTGTATTCATCACGCACAAATTGCGCGGATAGGCGGCCAGTTCGTATTGCCACCCCTGGAAATTCGTATGGTCAACGGTTAAGGACAACATCGCTGTGCCGCCAAGCCCGTCGCGGACTTCCGCGTTTTTGAAGCCAAAGGATTTGGCGTCGATGAATAGCGGCGCGCTAAATGAATAGCGCGTTTTCAGGTAATCAACTGTAGCCGCAATATTGTCGGCGCGAAGTTGTATGCCTTCCGTAACGGGGTTGGGCAACGCTCCACGCAAACGCACTTTCCCGGAAAGCGTTCCAGTTATATTGCTTAGCACGCCTTCCAATAGCGGCGCTGCATGCGCAACTTGAAAACTGTTGAAGTCGCCGGACAGGTCAAGGTATTTGTTCTTCGGCGAATAAATACCTTCTATTTCCATCGTCCGGAGGGCATCGGTTTGTGCCGTTGCATGCAGCAGGAAATGGCTGTCTTCATTGTTCCACCAACTGTGTACGTCCAGCGTGCCAAACAGTCGGTTATTTACCAGCAAGCGGTCTATTGTTATTTTTGTGAAGAAATGCAACGAATGGTATACATCCACGATTTTCGCTTCGCCGGATAATAATCCTGCAAAATAATATTTTTCCTTTCCGGTAATATAATTCACATTGGAAATGTCAAAATCTTTCACGGATACCGTCAGCGTGTCGTTCGCGCTGTTCGATAAGGCGCCATGGATGCGGACGTCCTGCCCGTAGTTGTACATGTGGAAATTATCAATATGTACCTTGTTGTTGAACGATATTACCGCCGGCGCGATGTTCCATGTAGTATCATTGATGATGATTTCCGATTTATAAAGTTTCAAATTGGCCAGCACTTCCCCTGCGCCCTGTTCCTTTATGAAATCAAGGGCTGCCGACAGGTTTCCCCTGTTTGCTTCTTTTGTCCGGTTGTCGTAGTTCGTTTTGAAATTTAATTTATTGCCGGAAAGCGTTACCAGAGAAACCATATTTTGCATTGTAAAGCCTAACACGGTTGCTTTGCCGGCCTTCAATTCGGAACAGCTTTGCGTGTCATTGCCGGTAGCATGCAAAAAAACATTGTTCACTTGATAACCGTTCCACGACAATTCCTCCCCGGTTAGCAGCAAGTTCAGGGAATCATCTTCGGAAATTGTTACCGCAAGCTTTGTGCCGGGAGCGATATACAGTCCGGGAAATGCTATATCGGCAACTTCTACCGCGTCTTTAAACGTTGCTTTCAAATTGTACCGCCCGTCGTCCATCACCGTATCCGGAAACGCGTCGGCATATATCACCGGTAAATGCCGACGGGCAAGTACCTGGTCAATGTTATCCACAAACGCCTGTACAGGTTTTTGCGCTACATAATCCACATCCAAAAATCCGGAGTGCAGCGTTATATGATGCCGGTTCCCATGGGAGTCCGATTGTACATGGATGTCGCCAATAGCTTGCCTGCCCCGGGCGGTGGTATACTCTATATCGGAAATCATTATATTTCCCACGCCGTCGAAAGTATTTTTCATTTCATAACCGGCTTTTACCAGCGCTTTCAATACAGATACCGAATCGCGCGGGTTCAAATGCAACGCCGCCAAATCGGCGTGATGTACGGCCGCATCGAAATCAAACTGCACAACGCCGGGCGCAGGGGTTGCCGATATCTGATAAATACTTCCGGTAAAATCCAAATCCAGGTTAGGGTCTTTAACGGTTACGCTGCCATCGAAACCGGTGCTCTTCATTATCCCATTCAGGTAAATGTTTTCGTAATTATATTTCAGAAAATGGAGTTGCGATAATTGCCCCGACGCCTTTATTTGTATCCCGCCCAAGCGTTCGGGCAATATTTTTCCCGCTGCCGCCAGCGTGCCGGTTACTTCGCCAAGTTCCGGTACGCCCGCCAGCCCGCCGAGGTTCAACCGGCGCATCCATGCATCGCCTTTGATATATACGCCCTGCTGTTGTTCGTCGATATTAAATGACACATCCAATTTGGCGCTCCCCAAATTGGTCAACAGGGTTATATTCGCCACAAAGTCGTTATACAGGCCGGTGAAACTACCGATGCCGTTAATGGCTGTCAGGGGCTGCAGCGCCGACAGGTTCAATGTATCGGGATATACCAGCCCCTGCAACAGGCCGGTCAAATCGCCGGCATTCGTGGTCAGCCGGATGATATTTATATCCATCATCGTTTCCTTGATATCTGGCAAGCCGTCTATCCGCAACTTCGCAAGCAGTTGCGTTTTCATGGAGTCCGTGCTTATCTGCACAAAATCGCTGCGCAGGCTGGCGACCGTGCCACCCACGGCGCCCGAAATACGTACGTCCGGTTGCATCCTGCAACCTCTTGCGAGATATTTTAACGAGCGGAATGAAAACAGTGCATTGTTGAAATCGGCTTCCATGCGCACTTTGGTTTCATAGCTGTTGAACGATTTTGCATCTTCATAATCCATCTTGTAATAATGCATCACAAGGTGTGAATGATTATCTATTATTTCCGTTTCTTCCAACATCGTTTGCGTGCCGCACACGTAGCCGCGTTTGGCGGTCAAACGTTCCAGCCGGTAACCGCTTTTTTCCAGGCACCGGAGGCCTTTCAACTCAAAAAATAATGTATCGCCTGCCATCCGCAGCCGGCGTGCATCTACAAAAATATTACGGACGTCCAAATTTTTAAAATCCACTGTCTGCGGGAGGGGATTGTCGGCAGGGTTGACTAAATTGCGAAAAGTGAACCGGAAATCCGACACTTCCAGATTATTTACTTTTATATCCCAGGAGGCGCCGGGCACAGCGCCTGCATCGGAAGAGGGCTTTTTGAATTTCGCAAGGATAGCGGCGATATTCGTCGTGTTTTTTTCTTCGTTCAACGGATAGGTATATAAATTAAAAACGCCCCGATGCAAATGAACGGAATGGAATTCCACCTGTTTCTTTGAATAGCGGAACGACGCCAGGGATAGCGAGAGTTCGTTTGCATAAAGCAATGTGTCGCCTTCGACGCCGCTCACATATACATCGTCGATGACCAGCCTGGAAAAAAGGGAATAATAGACCGACCCTATGGAAACCGATGCGGGATACACTTTTTCCGACAATATGGAGGATACCTGCCGTACCAAAAAAGTTTGCACCGGCGGCAATTGAACAAAAAAATAAATTACGCACGGCAATACCAGCACGGCCGTTAGTAATATAAATGCTATTTTTTTTAATGTTTTTATATTATTTTGCGTTTTAAACCGATATTTTTTTTGCAAATATACGGAGAAATCCGAAATTTGCAGTATGAAATATTATATTATAGCCGGCGAAGCGTCCGGCGATTTGCACGGGGGCGATTTAATCAAGGGATTAAAACAGGCCGACCCGCAAGCGGAAATCCGCGCATGGGGCGGCGACCGGATGGCCGCCCATGGCGTTGCGCTGGTAAAGCATTATAAAGACGCCGCCGTGATGGGCTTCGTTGAAGTCCTGCGGCATCTGCCGAAAGTATTGCGGAACATCCGGTTTTGTAAACGGGATATTTTAGCTTTCCGCCCTGATGCGGTTATTCTCATTGACTATCCGGGATTCAACTTCCGTATCGCACGTTTTGCAAAAAAGAACGGATTAAAAGTATTTTACTATATCGCCCCCAAAGTGTGGGCATGGAAAGAACGCCGTGTGAAACGCCTGCAACGGGACGTTCATAAGCTATTCATCATTTTCCCGTTTGAAAAAGCGTATTTCAAAAGATGGGGCATTGATGCGTTCTATGCCGGAAACCCGTTGGTGGATACGGTCAACGAGCGGTTGAAAGACGCAGAGCCGGCAGCGGTGTTCAGGCAACGCAACCGTCTTTCCGGAAAGCCCATTATTGCGGTGTTGCCCGGCAGCCGCCGCATGGAAATAAATTACATATTGCCGCGCGTGACGCCGCTGGCGGAACGTTTCCCCGATTACCAGTTTGTTGTTGCAGGTGCGCCGGCAACAGACCGGCAGGCCTATGAAAAGCACCTCCGCCATACGGCGGTACAACTGGTAGCGAACCAAACCTGCGAATTGTTGTCGCATGCCGCCGCCGCCATTGTGGCCTCCGGCACTGCCACGCTGGAAACCGCACTGATTGGAACGCCGCAAATAGTGTGTTATGGCGGCAATGAAATTTCCTTTCAAATAGCCAAACGGCTGGTGCGGATAAAATTTATTTCCTTAGTCAATATTATTATGAACCGCGAAGTAGTGCGCGAACTTTTGCAACATGACTTGAATGCCGCAAATCTGCAAGCCGGGTTGCATGCCTTGCTGCCCAGCGGGAACAAACGCGCCGCTCAATTAAACGACTATGCCGAACTGCGCCGCCGCCTGGGAGAACAGGGCGCTGCAAAACGCATCGCAGAAGAAATGGCAAGAGAAGTTAAGCGCCAAGCGCCTGCTGTTGGCCGAAGAGGTCGTACGCATCGGCGGCGGTAACTGTGATGTCGTAGAATTTCCCGGGACGGAGGGCGTTGCCGGCCGCCGGAATCAACACTTCGCCGTCCACTTCCGGCGAGTCGTACTGCGTGCGGCCGGCGTAATATTCGCCTTCGCGGCGGTCAATCACCGTGCGGAATGTTTTCCCGATTTTTTCTTCATTCAGTTGTTGCGAAATGCGCGCCTGCAGCGACATGATGCGGCCGCGGCGCTCCTGCTTTTCCTCGCCGGGAACAGTATCCGGAAAGTGCGCAGCCCCATAGGTGCCTTCTTCTTCGGAATAGCAAAACACGCCGAGCCGCTCGAAGCGCATTTCTTCCACGAAGTTTTCCAGTTCGCGGAAAGCCGCCGCGTCTTCGCCCGGGTGCCCTACAATTAAGGTCGTGCGCAAGGCGACGCCGGGTATTTCCGTACGCAGTTTTTCAATCAATGCCCGTGTTTGCCGGCTGTTGATGCCGCGGCGCATATTCTTCAATACCTTGCCGGATATGTGTTGCAGCGGAATATCCAAATATTTGCAAAGTTTCGGGTTCTCGCGGATAACCGGCAGCACGTCTTCCGGAAACTGCGCGGGGTAGGCATAATGCAGGCGTATCCATTCAATGCCGTTCACCTCCGAGAGGGCGGTTAGCAAGCCGGCCAGGCGGCGGCGGCCATACAGGTCCATGCCGTAATACGTCGTGTCCTGTGCGGTAATCAGCAGTTCTTTTACGCCGCGCGCCGCCAGCAGTTTTGTTTCCACCACCAGTTGTTCAACCGGCGTGGAGCGGTATTTGCCGCGAATAAGGGGAATCGCGCAATAGGAGCAGCCCCAGTTGCATCCTTCCGAGATTTTGAGGTAGGCATAATGCGCAGGTGTGGCAATGGCCCGCCGGGTAAGGAATTGCGGGGAGGGCACGCCGCCCAGGGCTGCTACAATCTTATCAAATTCTTCTACGCCGAAAAAACGGTCCACTTCGGGCAGTTCCTGCTGCAGCTCGTGCCGGTAGCGTTGCGAAAGGCAACCGAAGACAAGGATGCGTTCCACCTCACCGCGTTTTTTCGCTGCAATGACCGACAATATCGTATTGACCGATTCTTCCTTTGCGTCGTTGATAAATCCGCAGGTGTTGATGAGTACGGCTTTCGCGCCGGCGGCGTGGCGGCCGTGCGCTACCTGGAAACCGGCTTCCTGCAACTGCCGCATCAGCCGCTCGGAATCCACCAGGTTTTTAGCGCAACCCAGGGTGATGATGGTGATATGATGATGTGGTGATGTGATGATGTGGTGATGTGGTGATGTGGTGATGTGATGATGTGGTGATGTGATGATGTGGTGATGTGATGATGTGGTGATGTGGTGATGTGGCTGGCGCCAGCCAATTCATAATTCATAATTCATAATTCATAATTCATAATTCATAATTCATAATTCATAATTCATAATTCATAATTCATAATTCATAATTCATAATTCATAATTCATAATTCATAATTCA
>JAISLK010000077.1 GCA_031290935.1 Prevotellaceae bacterium
TTTTTTCCCAACCTCCAAATACTTACAGGTATGTACGGCGCACGGGGAACGGAGGGACTGAAGAAGGGGATGTGGATACATACACATAGTGCAAAAACAATACAACAACATCTAAGAAAGATTGCTATACCTGAAAAAAACGCTATATGAAGTATAAAATCCATAATGTGTTTTATTTTTTTATGGGGGCGAAGGTACATAATGTTTTTCATAGATACAAACTTTTTTTATTTTTTACAAAACATATACTATCAAACAGGTATGTTCGTAATTTGCTTTAAGCGCCAAGTAGTGGAAGAATGGCGAAGCGCCCTCAGCCAGACCGGGCGGCCGGTTTTAAAAGAGTTATGAATTATGAGTTAGCGTGCGCCAGCCAACTCATAACTCATCAACACATCAACGCTCCCCGGCCCTTCGTTGCACAACAAGTCCAGCATGCTTAAATTCGGCAGGAAAGAATGGAGAAGGGCAAAGGGCTGGTAGTACTCCTGCGGGTGGAAAGACGTATCGGCTGTGATGGGTATTTTGGGCGTGATGGAATAGCGGTAATCGGCGGGGTGACCGTCCGGCGGGCAGAACGTTCCGGTATAGCCAATCGCTGTTTCGATGCCCGCCAGCTTGCAGGCCGTCCGCAGGATTTTTTCATTCAGGTCGAATAAAAAAACCTCCTTCTTTTCGTAAAACGGGCGGATGTCGTCGGCATAATAAAGGAAAAAAGGCGAAGGCCGGTAGGCCGTTTCGATAGCCCGCCAGTGATGCCGCTGCCAGGGTTCTGAATAATCAATCCGCACTTCGCGGACAGGCATTTTTTCGCCGTGCCGTTTCATAACGGGGACAATCAGTTGCTGCAGCCCGTTGGCCCCGGCAATCCGGCAGCGGTTGCGGTACGTCTGCTTCACATAATGCTCGTGCTGCTCCAGCAACGCCGCCGGGGCGGACGCCAGTTTTGCGTAATACTGGACGGGCGCCCAGTAAGCAGTGGACAATTTTACGGAGAAGGCTTCCAAGGTTTACAGGAAATCCTGTTTCAGTTGCCGGATACGCCGGTAGGATTCATCGATACGTTCCGGCGTAATTTTGCCGGACTTGACCAGGGCGTAAATCGTATCGATGACCTGTTCCGTCATATGCGGTTTATACACGCTGCCGTTATTGGAAAGGCAAAGAATATCCACGCCTGCATTGATAGCCTTTTCCAGCGCCGTTTCCAGCGGGAACAAATCGGCGATGGCGCCCATCGCCAAATCGTCGGAAATAATCACCCCGTCAAACCCCAGCTCTTCCCGCAACAGGCCGGTGAGGATTTTTTTCGACATCGTAGCCGGGTACTCGGCGTCCAGGTTGGCATTGAACACATGCGAGGTCATGATTAACGAAATGGCGCCGGACTGCAATAAACGCCGGTAAGGAATCAGCTCTGCGGCGCTCCAAGTATTGGTAATATCGGCGCTTCCGGCGTGCGTGTCGTGCATTGAGCTGCCGTGTCCGGGGAAATGTTTCGGGCAGGAAATAATATGCCGTTTGGACTGTTCGGCCACCCATATCCCGGCATGCTCCGCCACCTTTTCGGGGTCGGCGGAAAAGCTGCGCTCTTTCTGCCCGATGATAGGATTTCCGGGGTTCACATCCACATCCACGCAGGGCGCAAAATTCAGGTTAATCCCCAGCTCTGCCAGCATGCCGGCCGTTTGCGCCGCGTAGAAAGCCGTTGTATCGGCATTGTCCGCCGCGCCCAGGTATTTTGCCGACACGCTGGGGGGGAAGCCGAAAACAGGTTTCAGCCGGTTCACTTTCCCGCCTTCCTGGTCGATGGACACCAGCAGTTTTACCGGGGCAATCTGTTGCAAATCCGCCACCAGTTTTTTCACCTGCGCCGGCGACTTTATATTGCGCACGGGCGTTTTGGACGGCACATCGTAATCAAATAAAATGACGCCCCCTACTTTCAACTCTTTTATATCATGATAAATTTCGCTGTTCTCCGTCAGCGTCGTATCGCGGAAGCCCACCAGCAGCATCTGGGCGATTTTCTCTTTCAACCCGGCGTCGCCTGTTTGCGTGCACCCCTGCAGCGCCGCGCATGCGCCGATAACCGTAATCAGTAAATGTTTTTTGATTTGCATAATTTATTTGTTTAGGCGGCAAAGATACAACTTTTTTGCCCTGCCGCCAATTAAATTCCCTATTTTGAAAATTTATTTTGTACATATCAAAAAAAGTTTTACCTTTGCACTCCCAAAGAGAAGGGAGCTTAGCGCAGCTGGTTTAGAGCATCTGCCTTACAAGCAGAGGGTCGGGGGTTCGAATCCCTCAGCTCCCACAACAAAAAAGAGGCTGTCTGTAATCAGACAGCCTCTTTTTTGTTGTGGGGAATCAGGAATTGGCTGGCGCCACATTATCCCATCAAACAGTCGCTTTATCGACGAGGTAGATTATCGACTGGTAGGTAATTCCGGTAATCATGGACAGGCCGATTTCGCAGGTGCGGCTGGTACTGTAGCCGGCCACGGCGCCTTTGATTTGTTCCGGCAGCGTTTCCAGCGCCGAGCGGTTGAGTTCGGGAAAGAAAAAGCCGCGGTCGCCGGCCCATGCACAGCAGGTAATATCCGGCGTTATCACTTCTTCGGCGCACAGGGACGCCAAGGCCACGAGGTCGGCGGCGCGATTCATTTTCGTGTTGCTGCAAGTGCTGTGCACGGCTACCCGCAGGGGGAGCCTGGTGAACTTCAGGCGGTCTTTCAGGTAACGTAAAATAAAGGATACCGGCTCGTGGAGTTCCAGCCGGCTGTCTAATGTCTCCTGCATCCGGTAGAGGCAGGGGCTCATGTCGCAGAGGACGGGAATACGGCCATTGTCGCTGGCTTCCAGCAATGCCTTTTCCAGTTCATGCGCTTTTTGCAGCCCTTGCTCTTTAAAGCCTTTGCTGTCGAAAGCCATGCCGCAGCAGAGGTTATCCATCCCGCGCGGGTAACGGATGTGGTAGCCGGCTTTTTCCAGTAACCGGGCGGTTTGGGCGGTTAAGGCTTGTTGCTTCCCGTAATCGGGCGACGCGCCCATCGCGCGGTTGATGCACGAAGGGAAATATACGACTTCGGGAGCGCCGGCGGGGGAAGCGCCGGGAGAGACGGTTATCCGGCGGTTGCCGGTGGGCGTATAGCGCGTCCACAGGGGGAAGCGGCGGCCGGAAAGGCGGCGCAGGGCGCGCATGCAAAGTTCGACGAACGGGTAGCCGGTTACTTTGCTTACTGCGTGCGGGATTTTCAACATCCACCGGAGGGCGGCCGTCAGCGTGTCCATGCGGGCGGCGATGCAGGCGGCGATCCGGTTGCTCCGTTTGCCGGCCTGTGCGGCGCGGAGTTCCTTAATCAATTTGCCGGTATTGATATTCACCGGGCATTCGCGTTCGCAGAGGCCGTCGGTAGCGCAGGTTTTTTCCCCTGCATAGGCAAACCCGGATAGAAATTCCCGGTGATACTCGTCCACCGGCAGCCCGGCGTTCCGCAGGCGGCACAGCTCGCGGTAGGCGACAATGCGCTTGCGGGGCGTGAGGGTCAGGTTACGCGAGGGGCATACCGGTTCGCAGAAGCCGCATTCGGTGCATTTATCGACGAATGTTCCCGTGAGGGGAAGGGGCTTGAGGTTTTCCAGGTGCACCTGCGGGTTGGCATTGATAACGACCCCCGGGTTGATGAGTTGCTGCGGGTCGAAAAGCCGTTTGATTCGGCGCATGATATAATAGGCGGCCTTTCCCCATTCTTTTTCGACGTATGGCGCCATGTTGCGCCCGGTGCCGTGTTCGGCTTTCAGCGAACCGTCGAAACGGCAGACGACAATATCCGCCAGCTCGTCCATCAGCCGGGCGTAGCGTGCTACTTCTGCCGGCGTGGAAAAATCCTGCGAAAAAACAATATGGAAATTACCTTCGAGCGCATGCCCGAACAGCACCGCGTCGGCGTAGCCCAACCGGCCGAATAATTCCTTCAGGGCGATGCAGGCTTCGGCCAGGCGGTGGACAGGGAAGGCGACGTCTTCAATCAGGCAGGTTGTGCCCGCTTTCCGCAGCCCGCCTACCGAGGGCAGCAGCCCCTTGCGCGCTTTCCAGTTGAAGTTATACGTCTTCGGTTCGGAAGTAAAGGCATAGGGCTGGACGGTCTGTGTTACCGGAACGGCCTTTTTTACCGTCTCTTCTTTCCGCTGCAATTCGCCCGCGTCGTTGCTTTGGATTTCGACCAGCAGCGAGCAGGCTGTTTCCGGCAGGGTGCGGAACCAGGCCGGCGCATCGGGGTCGTTTTCCACCGAACGCATGGATACCCGGTCAAGCAGTTCGACAGCCGCCACAGGGCAGCCTTTCAGTACCGGCACCGTCTCGCATGCCTGTTCGACAGTTTCAAAGACCATTAAAGCGCAGGCCCTGTATTGCTCGGCCGTTACGGTATGGTACGTAATGTCGGAAATAAATCCCAGCGTACCTTCCGAACCAATCATCAGGTGCTTGATAATATCCACCGGGTCGAAATAATCCACCAGCGCATTCAGGCTGTAGCCCGTAGTATTTTTTATCCTGTATTTCCGCCTTATCCGTTCCGTCAGCACGGGGTCGCCGGCGACCTCATCCCGCAACTGTTCTATCTCGCGAATCATCCCGGGATGCGAGTCGCGGAAAGCGGCGACGCTCGCCGGATCGGCAGTGTCAAGCGCCGTTCCGTCATACAGGATAATGCGGATGTCGGCGACCGTTTTATACGAATTTTGCGACGTCCCGCAGCACATCCCGCTGGCGTTATTGGCGGCAATACCGCCAATCATCGCCGCATTGATAGAGGCCGGGTCGGGGCCGATTTTCCGCCCGTAAGGCGCCAGCAGCCCGTTGGCGCGGGCGCCGGTAACGCCGGGCTGCAGCCGGATTTTCCGTCCGCCTTCCAGCACCGTATAACCCGTCCACCGGCTGGAAGCCACCAGCAGTATGGAATCCGAAACAGCCTGCCCCGACAGGCTCGTACCCGCCGCCCGGAAAGTCACCGGAAGATTCAGCTCATGGCACAGGCGTATCGTCGCCACTACTTCCGCTTCCGTGTGAGACAGCACAACAATTTTCGGCGTCAGCCGGTAAAAACCCGCATCCGTACCGAAAGCCAGCAGCCGCAGCGAATCGGTAATTATTCGCTCTCCCGGGATAACCCGCAACAGGCGGCGGTAAAAACGACTGTAATCATTATTCATTTTCATACTTTAATATCATTGAACAAAGGTATGTAATATCTTTGGAATACAAAAGCCGCTTCAGAGTTATGAATGATGAATGATGAATTATGAATGATGAGTAACGTTACTGACCGGGGCGCAGTAACGCTACTGCCCGGGGCGCAGTAATGCTACTGACCGGGGCGCAGTAACGCTACTGCCCGGGGCGCAGTAATGCTACTGCCCGGGGCGCAGTAACGCTACTGCCCGGGGCGCAGTAACGTTACTGACCGGGGCGCAGTAACGTTACTGACCGGGGCCGATGGTTGCCCGTGAGGGCAACCATATCAATAGAAAAACGGCGTCCTTCCTGTTCCGCTTCCCCGGAGGGGATGAACAAAGAGCGCCGGCATGAAAGCCCTGCGGGCTATGGGCAATATGGGGGCGTCCTGTTTCTCTATTGATATTATTGCCCTGCGGGCAACCGGGCGGGCGAACCCCGCCCCTACCTCATCATTCATAATTCATCATTCATAATTCATCACTCATAATTAAAAAAACACTATCTTTGCACCGCTTTCAAGAATTATTAAACCTTTAAATTAGGAAATTATGAAACATTTATTCAAAACTGCTTACTGCCTGCTGCTGCTGGCCGCCGCCGGCTGCCAAAAGTATGACGACCACGAACTGTGGGACGAACTGGACAGGCACGCCCGGCGCATTGCCGACATTGAAGCATGGCAGGACCGGGTCGAAAACAACATCACAGCCCTGCAGCAGCTGGTCGATGCCCTCCAGGAACGCCGCTACATCACCGGCGTGTCGGAATTTACCACCCCCGAACCCGGCGGCTACGACGTCGGGTTTTCATCCGGCGCGCCGATTCGTATCTGGAACGGCGCAAAA
>JAISLK010000078.1 GCA_031290935.1 Prevotellaceae bacterium
TCGAGGATTCTTCCGGATATGCTTGCCTGGGTTTGTTCCGGCGGCAGGCTGCCGGAGGCGGCGTAGCCTGCTGTTGCGAGATTTGCGATGTTCATACAACAGCATACAAAGCACAATGCCGCCAATCGCAGTTTTTTTCTTTTTTTCATTTTCATTTTTTTAGGGTTTAAGTTTATAATTTTTATGATTTAAGAATGTCATGGTAAGCTTGGTATGACTATGTTTTGTGTTTAATTTCCTTTGCTTCGTTTTTAATATCCCTTGCTCCGTTTTTTTTGTTATGTGTGGAAGTTTTGAAAAGTTTTCGCTGCAAAGGTACGGGGTCTTTGTTACAGAACGGCGACGGAGTTGTTACGGAACGATTACGTTTTGTGTCCTGTTCGATTCCTGATTCTTATTTGTATCTTTGTGGCCTGAATTTTTATTTTGATGGGGACAAAAGCGATTCCGGCTTATCGCGCCGGTATGGATATTGGTTCTACGACTGTGAAGCTGGTTATTGTAGATGGCGGCGGGGCGGTGCTGTTTTCCGATTACCGGCGGCATAATGCCGATTTGGGGCGGGCGATTATGGGGGCGTTTTTTGCGGCGTTCCGGCAAATCGGGGATGGTGTGTTGGATATTGCGGTTACCGGTTCTGTGGGGATGGGTATTGCGGAGCGTTTCGGGATGTTGTTCATACAGGAGGTGGTGGCGTCGGTAACGTTGATGGAAGAGCGTTTTCCGGGGGTGCGGACGTTTATTGATATTGGGGGGGAGGATGCGAAGATGATTTTTTTCCGTCCGGGGCAGTCGCCCGATATCCGGATGAACGGGAGCTGCGCCGGCGGCACGGGTGCGTTTATCGACCAGATGGCGGGGTTGCTGGGGGTGCAGGTCGGGGAGTTGAGCGAGCTTGCCGGGAAGGCGGAGAAGGCGTATCCTATTGCGTCGCGGTGCGGCGTGTTTTCGAAGACGGATGTGCAGAATCTTATCAGCCGGAATGTGGGGAAGCCGGATATTGCGGCGTCTATTTTTCATGCGGTGGCGATGCAGACTTTATCGGCGCTGTCGCGCGGGTATGATATTGCGGCGCCGGTTTTTTTCTGCGGCGGTCCGCTGGCGTTTATTCCGGCGTTGGGGAAGGCTTTTGAGAGGGCGCTGTCGCTGTCCGGCGAGGAGTGTATTTTCGACAGGCATGCGCATATTGTGCCGGCATGGGGCTGCGCGGTTACGCCGCGTACGGGGAACAGGACGGTGCGTTTGAGCGAGCTGCTGCGCAATGCGAGGCATTTGGAGCTTTCGGATACGTCCATGCTGGAAAGACGGTTGCCGAAGCTGTTTGAGAACCGTTCGGATTTTGAGAACTGGCGCAAGAAGAAGTGTAACCGTTTTGTGGACCGGATTGCCTGGGAAGAGTGCCGGATGCCCTGTTATCTTGGTATTGATTCGGGTTCTACTACTACGAAGATTATTGTGTCGGATAGCAGGGAGCGGGTGTTGTTCGATTATTATACGCGCAATGAGGGTAATCCGCTGCAGGCGGTTATCAACGGGCTGGAGGCGTTGCGCTATGCGGCGGAGCAGCACGGCGTGGCGGTAACGATTGCCGGGAGCGCGGTAACCGGTTATGGCGAGAATCTGGTAAAGGCTGCGTTTAATATGGATTTCGGGCTGGTGGAAACGATTGCGCATTATCTGGCTGCGAGGAAAATCTCGCCGGACGTGTCGTTTATTCTGGATATCGGGGGGCAGGATATGAAGGCGCTGTTTATTGAAAACGGTGCTATCCGCCGGCTGGAGATTAACGAGGCCTGTTCGTCGGGATGCGGGTCGTTTATTGAGGGCTTTGCCAATATGCTGAATATTCCGGTGGCGGAATTTGCCGATATGGCCTGTCATGCCGGGGCGCCCTGCGATTTGGGGACGCGCTGCACTGTGTTCATGAATTCTAAAGTGAAGCAGGCGCTGAAGGAAAACGCCGACATCGCCGATATTGCGGCCGGGCTGTCTTATTCGGTGATAAAGAACTGTCTTTACAAGGTGTTAAAGTTAAAAGACGTCGCCGACCTTGGCGGGCATATCGTGGTGCAGGGCGGTGCGTTTCGCAACCTTTCCATCGTGCGGGCGCTGGAAGCGCTGGCGGGCGCCGAAGTGTCCTTTTCCGATATTCCGGAGCTGATGGGCGCTTACGGGGCGGCGATTTACGCCCGGCGGCACGCGGCGGCGGACGCCGCCGTAACGCCCCTGGAACAGTTGCTGAGGATGGAATCGTTCGCTACCGACATGGTGCGGTGCCATGGTTGCGAAAACCACTGTTTCGTGAAGAAGTTCAAGTTCTCGAACGGCAATAATTACTATTCCGGCAATAAGTGTGAGAAGATATTTTCCAATAAGGTCGAAACCCAGCATGAAGGCGCGAACCTTTATGCGATAAAGCTCCAGTCCCTGTTTGACCGCGCGGCCGTGCGGCTGGATGCGCCGAGACTGCGTATCGGCATCCCCCGGGGGCTGAACATGTTTGAGAATTATCCTTTCTGGCATACGCTCCTTGCCGGGTGCAACCTGCAGCCGGTGCTTTCGCAGCCGTCCACGTATGCCATGTACGAGCAGGGGCTGCGCTCCGTGATGTCCGACAATATCTGTTTTCCCGCCAAGTTGATGCACGGGCATATTTTAAATCTGCTGGAACAGAAAGTGGACAGAATCCTCTTCCCTTATGTGGTCTTCGAGCAGAAGGAGGACACGCGCTCCGCCAACAGCTACAACTGCCCGGTGGTTACCGGCTACTCCGACGTGATTAAGGCCGGCATGAATACCGCCGAAAAGTTCGGGGTGCCGATAGATGCGCCTACCGTGGTGTTCAACGATGACAAACTGCTGTACAAAGCCTGCAGGGAGTATTTACATACCCTCGGCATTGCCGGCGATACGGTTAAACGCGCTTTTGGCCGCGCCCTGCAAGCCCAGCAAACGCATTTCCGCCATTTGTCCGAACGGGCGTTCCGGCTGCTTGACGACGCCAGGGCCGGCGGACGCATGGCCATTCTGCTTGCCGGGCGCCCCTACCACGCCGACCCGCTGATACAGCACAAGGTTTCGGAATTTATTACCCAAATGGGCGTGGACGTCATCACCGAAGATATTGCGCGGATGTG
Source organism: Prevotellaceae bacterium (assembly GCA_031290935.1). Classification (GTDB taxonomy): domain Bacteria; phylum Bacteroidota; class Bacteroidia; order Bacteroidales; family UBA932; genus JAIRKX01. Next base: position 3,138 of record JAISLK010000078.1, read on the forward strand.
GGACAGCAATGTGTACGGCCAGCTGCATGCCGTGAGCCAGTGGGCGTATCCCAACCGCATTTTCAAGGCCGCCCAGTTTGTGGCCGACAGTCCCGACAATATCCACTACGTCCAGCTAACGTCTTTCGGCTGCGGCCCCGACGCCCTGGTAACGGATGAAGTGAATGAAATCCTGAAACGGAAAGGGAAAAACCTCACCCTCCTGAAAATTGACGAGGTGAATAATATCGGTTCGTTGCGGCTGCGCATCCGCTCCATGGTAGACAGCCTGCGCTTCCGCCCGCCGGAGCGCCATGAAAAGCCCTTTGTGGCGCCGCCTGCCTTCACGAAAGGCGACCGCTACCGGAAAGTCATTGCCCCCTATTTTGCCGAAGGCTATTCGGAGCTCCTGCCCGAAGTATTCAAACTCATGGGCGTCGATATGGAAATATTGCCGCCCAGCGACTCGGAATCGGTTACGCAGGGGCTGCGCTACGTGAACAATGAAATCTGCTACCCCGCCATCCTGGTCGTCGGCGACATTGTGAAAGCCCTGAAGTCCGGCAAATACAACCGCCATGAAATCGCTGTCGCCATTACACAAACGGGCGGGCAATGCCGCGCCACCAACTACATCGCCTCCATCAAGCGCGCGATGCAGGCGGCGGGGTTCAACGACATCCCGGTGGTATCCGTCGCTTTCAACGACGATATTCATAACGAGCAGCCGGGCTTTGAGCTGCGCTGGTCGCGGGCGCTTATCATTACTTTCTTTGCCTTGCTGTATGCCGATTGCCTGACCAAGTTTTACTACGCCGCGGTGGTACGCGAAAAAGAAAAAGGCGCCGCCGCCCGGCTGCGGAATAAATACATCCACCTCGCCAAACCCTGCATCCTGCAGCGCAACCGGGCGGCGCTGTTCAAACTGGTGCGGGAAGCGGCGGACGAATTTAACAGCATCATCATCCCCAACGACCATGTGCCGATTATCGGCGTGGTGGGGGAAATTTATGTAAAATATAACTCCTTCAGCCATCAAAATGTATTGCACTGGCTGGCAGAGCAGGGCGTGGAAGTAGTGGCGCCGTCGCTCTACAACTTCTTTATTTCCGGCTTTGTCAACATGCGGCATAACCATCACCACCATATCAAGCGCAATACCCTGCCCCTGGTGGTGAACGACGCGATATACAAAATCATCTACTACTATGCCCGCAAATTCGACCGCGCCGCCGCCGCTTTCCGCTATTACCGCCCTTTCAGCAACCTCTACGAAGACGCCGAAAAGGCCGCGAAGATTATCAACCTCACCGCGCAGTTCGGCGAAGGCTGGCTTATTCCCGCCGAGCTGGCGGGCTTTGCCGAATCCGGCATATTCAACGCCCTTAGCCTGCAACCTTTCGGATGTATCGCCAACCATATTATCGCCAAAGGCATTGAAAAACGCGTACGCGAAGTATACCCCCCCATGCAGCTCCTCTTCCTCGACTTCGACGCCGACACCTCCGAAGCAAATATCCTCAACCGCCTCCACTTTATGATAAGAAATGCAAAAAATGCGATTTAGCATTCCCAATTCTTTTTGTATCTTCGCACCCTAAAACTATCCGGCTTATGATAGCTATAAAAGAAGTTGCATCGAAAAAAGACCTGAAACACTTCGTCCGCTTCCCTTTCTCCCTGTACAAAGGCCATCCCTGCTGGGTGCCGCCCCTCCTGATGGACGAAATGAAAACCCTGGACAAAGCGCGTAACCCCTCCTTTGAATTCAGCGAAGCAGCCTGCTTCCTCGCTTACAAAGAAGATAAAATCGCCGGACGCATCGCCGGCATTATCAACCACCGGGCGAATGAACAATGGAAAAACAAACTCACACGCTTCGGCTGGCTGGACTTTACGGACGACGAAGAAGTATCCCGCGCCCTCCTGGAAACAGTAGAAACATGGGGCAAAAACAAAGGAATGTCCGGCATCCACGGCCCCCTGGGCTTTACCGACTTTGACCCCGAAGGAATGCTCGTCGACGGCTTTGACCGGATGCCCTCCATTGTAGGCAAATACAACTACCCCTATTACCCCCTCCACATGGATAAACACGGCTACATGAAATCGGTCGACTGGGTGCAGTACCGCTTCCCCGCCTCACAGCCGGTGCCGGAAAAAGTAGAACGCATCAACCGCCTCATCTCCCAAAAATACAACCTCCGCACCTGCATCTTCAAAACCCGCAGGGAAACGGTCGCCTACGCCCAAAAACTCTTCGATACAATAAATAAATCCTTCGAAGGACTCTACGGCTTCTCCTCCCTTACCCAAAAACAGGTGGATTATTACGTACGGAACTTCTTCTCCTTTATCCGCCCCGAACTGGTTTGCTATATCCTCGACGAACAGGACGAAGTCATCGGCTTCGGCATAAACATGCCCACCCTCTCGAAAGCTTTCCGAAAAGCCGGCGGACGCCTCTTCCCCTTCGGCTGGGCCCATATACTGCACGCCCTCCGGAATTACGACACCATCGATTTATACATTAACGGCGTCCACCCCGACTGGCACAACCGCGGCATCCATTCCCTCTATTACGTCGCACTGAACAACGAATTTATCCGACATGGCGTACAGACCGCCATCGCCACCCCCCAGCTCGAAAGCAACCTCAACGCCGTCGGCATCTGGGATAACTACGAAAAAGAATTTTACATGCGCACAAGATGCTACTGTAAAAATTATGAATTATGAATTATGAACCGGCTGGCGCCGGCCACCCCTAACGCATAATTAAAAAGCCCGCCCCGACTGTTAAATCTTTACACAACGAACCTCCGGACGACCGCTACGGAAGAATAATTAACCCCGCTTCGATTAACGAAGACACCCCCATTCTATCAGGCACTGTGAAACAGGAAGCACTGAAAGCGGCAGTACGCGGCGAAATTGTTCACGGGTGTCTTAAGCAGAATACAGAGGCGTTCTTAAGCAGAATACAGAGGCGTTCTTAAGCAGAATACAGAGACGTTCTTAAGCAGAATACAGAGACGTTCTTAAGCAGAATACAGAGACGTTCTTAAGCAGAATACAGAGACGTTCTTAAGCAGAATACAGAGACGTTCTTAAGCAGTATACAGAGACGTTCTTAAGCAGGCTGCACCCCACAAAGACGCGCCAGGCCACATCATCACATTCTCAAAAAAGCGTTATCTTTGCACCATCGTTAATTTATGGAAGCACGTTATTTTGACATTATAGTAGTGGGCGCCGGCCATGCCGGCTGCGAGGCGGCGGCTGCGGCGGCCAACATGGGGTCGCGCGTGCTGCTCATCACTATGGATATGACAAAATTCGCACACATGTCCTGCAATCCGGCGGTAGGCGGCATTGCCAAAGGACAAATCGTTCGCGAGATAGACGCCATGGGCGGTTACACCGGTATCGTTACCGACCGCAGCACCTTGCAATTTCGCATGCTCAACCGCTCGAAAGGCCCTGCCATGTGGAGCCCCCGGGCGCAGTGCGACCGCACGGTTTTTTCCTTGGAATGGCGACGGCTGCTGGAAAACACCCCCAATGTACTTTTCTGGCAAGATACGGTAAAATCATTGCTGATTGAAAACAAAACTATTGTTGGCCTTTCCACGGTTTTAGGCGCCGTATTCAGGGCCAGGGCAGTCATCCTGTCCAACGGTACGTTTCTAAACGGGGTTATTCATCTTGGGAAATCGCAAATTCCGGGCGGACGCATGGGCGATGCGCCCTCTTACGGATTGTCGGAGCAATTGCACGCCCTCGGCTTTGAAACCGGCCGAATGAAAACCGGCACGCCACCCCGTTTGGACGGACGAACGGTTGACTTTTCCAGGTTAGTTCCCCAACCCGGCGACTGCCCTGCTGCCCGGTTTTCCTTTTTGCCACCGCCGAATGTTCCACGTGGAACAGCAAATATTCATTATCCATTCTCCGCTCCCCATTCTCCCCTTCCTTGCTATCTTGCCCGCACGTCAAAGCAGGTACACGACATTTTACGGGAAGGCTTTGCCGACTCGCCGCTTTTTACAGGCGTCATTAAAGGTATTGGCCCGCGCTATTGCCCGAGTATAGAAGACAAGCTGCATACTTTTGCCGGCAAGGACAGCCACCAGCTTTTTTTGGAACCCGAAGGCTGGGCGACGAATGAATATTATTTGCAGGGATTTTCCTCCTCCTTGCCTATGGATATTCAACTGCGGGCTTTGCGGAAAATCGAAGGCTTGGAAAACGTCGAAATCTTCCGTCCCGCCTATGCAATAGAATACGATTATTTTCCGCCGCTACAGTTAAAGCATACACTGGAAACAAAACATGTCGAAAATTTATATTTTGCCGGGCAAATTAATGGAACAACCGGCTATGAAGAAGCCGCCGCGCAGGGCTTAATGGCAGGTATCAATGCGCACTTAAAAATTACAGGGAAACAGCCGCTTATCCTTCACCGTAGGCAGGCCTACATAGGTGTGCTGATTGATGACCTTGTAACAAAAGGCGTTGATGAACCTTACCGAATGTTTACTTCAAGGGCGGAATACCGTATTTTACTCCGCCAGGACAATGCAGATATGCGGCTTACTGAACGGTCGTATGCTATCGGCCTGGCATCCGTCGAACGCTATCAATGTTTTTTAGCAAAGAAACAGGCGGTAGAAAATTTGGTAGCTGCCTTTAAGGAAACCTCCGTTCGCCCCGAAGAAATAAATCCGTATTTGGAAAAAGCGGGCGCCATGCCGCTAACCCAAAGCAAAAAATTTGAAGAAGTTTTACACCGTCCCGAATTTTCATTGGTGCGTTTGTATGAAAAGGCGGAAACCGGGGGAGAAGAAACGAACGAAACAAACGCATTTTCCGGGAACCGTGCTTTTTGCCGGATTGTTCCACGTGGAACCCCGTTAGAGGTAGTAGAAGCGGCAGAAATTTTGATAAAATATAGCGGTTATATCGAACGCGAACATTTGTTGGCGGACAAAATGAACCGCCTTGAAAATATCCGGATACCTGCGAGCTTCAATTTTGACAAATTATCGTCGCTTTCCATAGAATCGCGGATAAAACTGAACCGCCACCGGCCGGAAACCATCGGGCATGCCTCCAGAATCCCCGGCGTTTCGCCTGCCGACATTTCAGTGCTTTTGGTCTATTTCGGACGATAATGTTTCACGTGGAACAATTGTTGAGATAAATTATAATAACTACCTTATTGTTAAATTGTAATTACACGCCACCAAATAATCACATCATCACATTATCATATCAAAAATGGCTATTATTTTACAAAAAACTAATCCTTACACCGCGCCGCAAACCTATCATTTAAAAATGGAAGATTTTTCAGAACTGGCGGAAAGATTTACTTTAAGCGGGAATATTGTCGATATGGAAAAACAGGAATGTTATTCCGGTCGATTGCATATTTCCGACGGACAGATTGTGCGTATTGAGCGGGGGCCGGTGGCGGAAACGCATTACATTCTGCCCGGATTTATTGATGCGCATGTACATATTGAAAGCTCCCTGTTAACGCTGTCGGCTTTTGCCTGCGCGGCGGTGAAGCAGGGCATCGTGGCGGCGGTGGCCGACCCGCATGAAATTATCAATGCCGCAGGCACGGAGGGCGTGCATTTTATGCTGGAGGCCGTCCGTCCGTCCGGCTTTAAGTTTTTCTTCGGCGCCCCTTCCTGTGTGCCGGTAACGCCCGGACTGAGTGGCGATAACCTCAAAAAATATGTGCAAGCCGGTATTTCGACCGACTACGAATGTGAAGATATTTGCGAGGCGGAAGAAAAAATCGCCGCAGGCATGAAAGTGATTATCCGTGAAAGCAGCCGGGCGAAAAATTTTGATAGGCTTTATCCGTTGATTAACCGCTATCCTTCTTCGGTGATGATTTGTACCGATGATTGTTTCCCGCATGATTTATTGAATGGCACATTGATACATATACTTAAAAAAGGTCTTGACAAAGGTTTGAATTTCTTTAATTTATTACGTGCTTTATCATGGAATATCGTACATCATTATAATTTATCAGTTGGTTTACTGCGACAAGGGGATTTTGCCGATTGTATTGTAGTAAATAATATTGATGAGTTAACCATATTACAGACGTATATAAATGGGGAAAAAATATATGATAAAGAAGCAGTTCCTTATGTACCAGTATAGCTCAAGGAAATCATGATATTATTACTGTGTGTATTGATGATAATTCACTGCTGCAAGTCATCAATATTGTAATTATAAATAAATGAAACATAATTTATTATGATGAAAAATAAACCCGTTTCCTGCCTCTGCCCATTGTCGGGTTGATGAGCCTCAAACAGGCGGAAGTCGTAGTGCAACAATATGCCGCTTTGCTCCGGAAGGCGGCAGATTTGGGCGGCTTGCCGGAAGCTGCTGAAGTTGTTCAGTTATTAAAGTCAGGTGAAAATAAGGTTTGTTTTTTGAATTATGAACTGCCGGCGTCAGCCACTTACAACCTGCGACATCACCACATCATCATATTACCGCATCACCGCATTATCAAATTCTCATAAATTTTTCCTTTCTTTGTAAAAAATTTGCCGGAGGGAAGAGGTATGAAACGAGTTGTTAAAATTATTGTGTGGTGTTTGGCGGTGTTAGCAGGGTTGCCGGTGGCGGCATTGGTTGTTACGCAGGCGTGGTTTTACGCTTCCTGCCCGGTCTATCGCTTTGGGGAGCCGCAGCCGTTTTCGGGTGCGGCGTTTTATAACCCGTATGCCGGGCTGGATGCCGGGCAGTGGAAAAAGGCGATTTTCCACCTGCATACCAAAAGCTGGGGGGGGTTGACGGACGGCGAGAACGATCGCGATACGGTGGTGGGGGCGTACAGGAGCCTGGGGTATGATGTGGTGGCGATTTCCAACTATATGCATGTGGATACCGCCGGCGCGTCTTTGCCCGGGTATATCCCGTGTTATGAGCATGGCTACGGGTATGGCAAAACGCATCAGCTGCCGATGGGCAGCGACGGGAAGGTGTTGTGGCGCGATTATGTATTTGTCCAGGATATCCACCAGAAGCAATATACGATTGATTTGCTGAAACGCCGGTGCGAGGTGTTGGCGTTGAATCATCCGGGGCTGAGGAAAGGGTATGCGCCCGGCGATTTTAAGTACCTCTCGGGGTATCACCTGGTGGAGATACTGAATACGTGGCATACCTGGACGGAGCATTGGGATACGGCGCTTTCCAATGGGCACAGCGTATGGCTGACTGCCAATGACGATGCGCATACGGTAACGGATTTGGAGCGGGTGCAGCAATGCGCCGTGTTTATTCATGCGCCCACCGCCGGGCGCGGCGATATTCTTTCCGGTATCCGGCGGGGGGCGGCGTTTGGCGTCCGGTTCCCCGTAACTGCCGGGCAGACGTGGGGAGAGAAGCGGGCGGTAGCTGCGGAGGTGTCTTTCCCTGCCGGTATTGCGGTGAGGAACGATACGCTGTCGGTTACATGGGGCCGCCGGATGTCTGTGATTACTTTCACCGGCGACGGCGGGAAGGTCCTGGCGACGGCTGCGGATACGTCGTCGGCGGTATATGTCATCCGTCCGGAAGATACGTATGTTCGCGTTACGCTGGAAGACGGCGGGGGGCTGGTGTATTACCTGAATCCTGTAGTGCGCAGCGCCGGGGGGTTGCCGCCGGCCCGGCAGCGGCCGGCGGAGATGGACGCCGGGGCTACTCTCCGGAAGCGGTTAATTATTGCCGGCGGAGGGCTGCTGGTATCTGTGGCGGCTGTTGCGGCGTGCTGCAGGAAGCGGCGTTCCGGAGGTCATTTATTATATAAGTAAATTATATCACCGATGAATAAATTTCTTTTTTCTATCAGACGCCTGTTTGCCGGAAGCGCCGCCGGATGGGGGCTTGTTATTGCCATAGCGGGGGCGGCGCTGTTTATTCCCGGGCTGGGGGCGGTGCACCTGTTCGACTGGGATGAAATCAACTTTGCCGAGTCGGCGCGGGAGATGCTGGTTACGGGCGATTACCTGCGGGTGCAGGTGGACTTTGTTCCGTTCTGGGAAAAGCCGCCGCTGTTCTTCTGGCTGCAGGCGGCGGCGATGCGGGTGTTCGGCATCAATGAATTTGCGGCGCGCCTGCCGAACGCCGTTTGCGGGATTATCACGCTGCTGGTGCTGTTCGGCATCGGGAAACAGTTAAAGGGGCTCCGCTTCGGGTTGATATGGGTAGCGGCTTACGGCTGTTCGCTGCTGCCGTTTTTCTATTTCAAGTCGGGGATTATCGACCCCTGGTTTAACCTGTTTATTTTCCTTGGGGTCTATTATTTCATCCGTCTCACGGCGCCCGGCAGGCGGGGCAGGGGCTACCGGCAGGCGGCGCTCTCCGCCTTTTTCATCGGGCTGGCCATGCTGACCAAAGGCCCCGTGGGGATGCTTATCTTTTTACTGACAGTGGCAGTCGGCAGTGGGCAGTGGGCAGTCGGCAGCCGCAGCCGGCAGTCGACGGAAAGCCGCAACTGCCTGCTGAAAGCTGCCCACTGGAAGCTCACAGGGCTCTTCGCCGCTGTCGCGGCGTTCACCGGGGGGTTCTGGTACCTGCTGCTGTGGCTGGAAGGCGGGGGGGATACGATTCGCGAATTTATTGCCTACCAGGTGCGCCTTTTCACTACGCCCGACGCCGGGCACGGCGGGTTCCTGCTGTATCATTTCGCCGTCCTGCTTATCGGTGTTTTCCCCGCTTCGCTGCTGGCGCTGCCGGCCTTCGGGCGCAGGGCGCTGCGGGGGGAAGAGGACCCGGAGGTACGGCATTTCTTCCGGTGGCAGCGGAACCTCTTCTGGGTGGTGCTGCTGCTGTTTACCGCTGTTACCACCAAAATCGTGCACTACTCGTCGATGTGCTACTTCCCGCTGACTTTTATGGCTGCGTGGACGGCAGACAGGGTGACGGCGCGCCGGATTCCCCTCCGGAAAACGGTGAGGGCGCTGCTGGTTTCGGTAGCCCTCCTGTGGGCGCTGCTCGCCGCTGCGCTGCCGTTCATCGACCGGCTGAAGGCCTGTATCCTCCCGGCGGTGGACGAGTTTACGCGGGGCAACCTCGAAGCCCGTTCCAGCTGGTATGGCTTTGAGCCCTTAACCGGCGCGGTGCTGGTAGCCGCCGTCGCGCTCTTTTTCCATTACCTGAAAAAAGGCCGCGAAGGAAAAGCCTTTGCCTGCCTGGCTTCCGGCGCCGCGCTCTTCGTTACGGCGCTGGTATATATTTACCCCCTGCAGGTGGAGAAATATACCCAGCATGCGGTGATTGAATTTTACCGCGCCAGGGCGGAGGAGGAGAATTATATTCACCCCGCTTTCCGTACCTACGCGCACTATTTCTACGCCCGCCGGACGCCCGCCGGGAAATACCCCGGCGAGGAGTGGCTGCGCTTCGGGAAGCTCGACAGGCCGGCGTACTTTATCCTCCGGAAAGATTCGGCCGCCGTCGCCCGGTTCCTCGAAGAAACCCCCGGCGCAGAACGGCTGTATGAGCAAAACGGGTTTGTGTTTATCGTCAGAAATGATGAGTGATGAGTGGCCGGCGCGCCAATTCATCATTCATCATTAAAAAGGCGCCCTCGGAGCTGTCGCCTGCGGGGTCACGCCGGGGAAGACCTATTATATAGTAGTGCGGACGCAGTCGGAAGCAGGGCGCGGCGGGAAACCGCTCAAAGACGTGTGCGAGGTGAGGAGCGAATTTACTGTTACAGTATCCACTACCGGGCGCGGGGAGGCGCCCCGGGTATGAACGCATGCACCTTCAGTATTGAGGCGCGCATGCACTCCAGGCTGGGGCGCGCATGCACTCCGCATTGGAGCGCGCATGCACTCCAGGCTGGAGCGCGCATGCACTCCAGGCTGGAGCGCGCATGCACTCCAGGCTGGGGCGCGCATGCACCCTGCATTGGGGTGCGTATGCACCCTGCGTTAGGGTGCGTATGCGTCCCGCTATTCGTAACGACCCCGGGCAAGGAAAAGCCGGCAGCCGCCTTTTTATATGAGTTAAGAACTAAGAGTTAAGAACTAAGAGTGGG